>CAOKRC010000024.1 GCA_948471035.1 uncultured Clostridium sp. | reverse complement strand
ATAAGTAACTAGAATTTGCTTTTTCTATATAGATTTTACTTTTTTAATTTACCTACATTAAAAACAGCCACTTCAAAAGTAGCTGTTTTAAATATTATTTGAATTTAGGAATTATTAGCAACATCCTCTTCCGCATCCACATCCACAGTTTGTAAATAGAAGTAAGAATATTATTATAAAGAATAATATTTCGCTATCTCCACATCCTAAGAAGTTTCCTAAACCACATCCACTATTGTTGCATCCACATCCGCATCCGCAATTTCTTGATTCGTCCATTATAATTACCTCCTTGTTTTTCTTTATATGATATAGTATGAAATTTTTTAAATTTGTGTTACAATATATATGAAATTTTATTTTAAAATGAGGTATTAAATTTGAAAAATATAGAATTACTTGCTCCGTGTGGAGATTTTGAATGTTTAAAAGCTGCTGTTCAAAATGGTGCTGATGCTGTTTACTTAGGTGCCTCTTCTTTTAGTGCAAGAGCTGGAGCTAAAAACTTTGATTTAGAACGGTTTAGAAGAAGCTATAAATTATGCAAGACTTAGAAATGTAGATGTTCATTTAGCTTTAAATACTTTAATAAAAAACAGTGAATTTAATAATGCTTTAGAACTTGCAAAAAGAGCTTATGAACTTGGTGTTTCTGCTATTATTGTACAAGATTATGGCTTGTGCTCATACTTTTTAAGATATCTTCCAGATTTACCTATACATGCAAGTACACAAATGAGCATTCATAATTTGGAAGGTGCTAAAGAAATAGAAACTCTTGGTTTTAAACGTGCAGTTTTAGCAAGAGAATTATCTATTAACGAAATTGAATTTATTAAAAATAATACTAATATTGAACTAGAAACCTTTATCCACGGAGCCCTTTGTATTTCATATTCAGGTCAATGCTTAATGTCTAGTATGATTGGTGGAAGGTCTGGTAATCGTGGAAAGTGTGCTCAAAGCTGTAGACTTCCTTATGAATTAATTAATGGTAATAATAAATCTATTGATAAAGGATATTTATTAAGTCCAAAAGATTTATGCGGTCTTGATTATATTCCTGATTTAATTAATATTGGGGTTTCTTCTTTAAAAATTGAAGGAAGGTTAAAATCACCTGAATATGTTGCTACTGTTACAAGAATATATAGAAAGTATATTGATTTAGCATTATCTTCTAATGAATATATAGTAGATGAAAAAGATAAGAAAGATTTAATGCAAGCATTTAACAGAGGTGGCTTTTCAACTGGTCATTTAGATGTGAATCCAAATACAAACTTAATCTGTAAAGAAAAGCCAAATAATATGGGTATATATATTGGTAATGTTGCTAGTTTTAATGCAAACAAAGGCCATATTACTATTAATTTAAACGATAGAATTGCAATTAATGATACCGTTTATTTAGAACACGAAACCACTAAATATAGAGTATCTGAGCTTATGATTAATAACAAAAATATTGAATATGCCGTTTCAGGTCAGCTTGTTAAAATTGGCAGAATGAAAGGAAATATAAAACCCGGTGATAAAATTTTTAAACTAGAAAGCAAAACATTATCTCATATTGCTAAAGAAAGCTATTCTGGTGAAAACAAAAAAACACCTTTAACAGCTAATATTACAATAAAGAAAAATTGTCCTATATCCTTAGAAGTTACAACACCAAATTCTCTATGTGTAAAAACAAGTTTAGATGTATATCCAAGTGATGCTATTAATAATCCAATTACAAAAGAAAGAATTTCTGTTCAACTTTCTAAAACTGGAAATACACCTTTTGAATTTAGTAAAATAGATATTAATTTGGATGATGGATTATATGTTAATATTAGTGATTTAAATGAACTTCGTCGTAAAGCCTTAGAAGAAATAACAACTTTGATTATTACTTCTATCAAAAGAAAAATCCCTAAAAATATACCAGAGTTAGAATTAACAAAAACTTTGAATAATCCTAAAAGCAAAAAGATTTCTTTACTTTTAAATATATTAGATATTAATACAAACTATAGTGAATTGGAAAATGTAGATAATATATATATTCCACTTAAATATTTTTCACTTCCAGAATATGCAAATATTATAAAAAATATATCGTGTTCTTTTAATACATATATTTATATGCCTAGTATTATAAAAGCCAATTATAGAAATTTGTTTACAAATAATATTGATAGTGCTCTAGAAAACTATGATATTAAAGGTTTTGTACTGTCTAATATTGGAAATATTGATATGTTAAATAAGTATAAAGATACATATGAATTTATAGGAAACTATACTTTGAATGTATTTAACAATGCCTCTATTAACGAATACAAAAACTTAGGATTACATACTATAACCCTATCGCCTGAATTAAATAAGTTCGATATTCAAGAAATTACAGATACTGTTAAAACACCTAAAGAATTGATTGTATATGGAAAAACCCCTGTAATGACTACTGGCTACTGTTTACTTGGCAGTTCAAATAAATGTTATCCTCGTTGTAAATCTCTTTGTAAAAACAATTCTACTTACCATTTAAAAGATAGACTTGGATTTCTATTTAGAGTTTTACCAGACCCTGTTCAAACTGTAACTATTATTTATAATAGCAAAACAACTTGGATTGAGAATGAAGATTTAAATTTAGATAGTGTTAGAATTGATATTTTAGATGAAAATATTTTAGAAATAAACAATATTATAAAAACTGTAAAATCTGGAAAAAGATTAGATGGAAAAGATTATACAAATGGAAACTTTACAAGAGAAGTGTAACACTTCTCTTGTATTTTTATATACCAATTACATTTATGTTTTAAGAACCCCCAGTCACACTTCGTGTGGCTGTCCCCCTTTTTTAAGAGTACTTAAATGTGCTATATTGTTGATTTGCATATAAAATTTGCATTATTTATGTAAATATGATATACTATAAGTATGAAACTAATTGTTAATGCATTTTACCTCGCTTTTTCAGGAGGAAGAAGACGCATTCTAAAAAATTTTGGAGGTATTCAATATGTTGGAGGTTTTCTTATTTGAAGATCCTAAAAGGACAATTGGGTGTTTAAATGAAAGTTCTATGTCTATTGAAGATGTTTTTTCAGAAGTAAACAAAATCCGGCAATTAATCATCAATGGTGCAGATTTTATGGAGATTGAGACTGCTTGTGACATTGCAGGTCTTTTCCACATAAACGATGTTGATACAATGTCGAAACTTGCACGCATTGAAGTTCGGATTTTACAAGTCAAATATCATTTGCAGGCCTTGAAATATGCCGAAGAAAACTCGATTGAATCCCAACCGCTCATATGGGCAATTTAATAGAACGTGAGCATATGGCATCATATGCTCACGTTCTATTTATATTATATTTGTTTACTACTTAATTTTATAATTAAATCTATGTTGTCATCTTCAGCTGCTTTATTTTTTCTAATGGTTCCACATTTTTTACATTTATGTATTATTACATATCCTTTTTTAGAATCTATTTCAAGGCTTACAGGTTCTAAATCTCCATGGCAAACTTCAGCCCTATCTCCTGGGTTTATATCTACATGTTTAGAATGCAAGCAATAAGGACAATGGTTTCTACAAGAATAACCAAGTTTTGGCACAGTTTTGCCACAATTATCGCATACAAATTCTTCATCAATTTCAGTGAATCTACTTAACATTTATTTCTCCTCACATATCTGTAGGGGCGGGCCCTGTGTCCGCCCTTGCTTTTGCATTATACTTCTATTATTTTTTAAGTATTTTTCTTTAGCCCAGGCAGACACAGGGCCTGCCCCTACATCTTTTGCATTATGTTCATATTTAATAAATAGGATATGTTCGCCATTATATATATGGGTCGATGAGGGCATCGACCCGTACTGTTTAATACAAAATCTAATCAGCAAGCAAACTTCCACCAATAAATTCTCTTATTAAAGATGTCTTAGATATGTTATCCTCAGATATTGATTCAAAATATGTTAATAATCTAATAAGTCTACATGCTTCTGCATATTCTGGTTCAGTATTTTTTATTTCCTTTAATAGTGGTAAAGCATAATCTTTTAGTACACCTAATTCATATATTAAAGATGAATTAAACATGCTATCTGCTTCTTCTTGGTATGGATAAATATATTTCTCCTCTCCTCTATTTACTGAATACCACATTTTTATTGTGTGTTTTGCACTATATCCTCTATATTGATTATCTCTTACAATTCTTCTTATTAAACGAGTATCAGTAGTTGATATCCTATTATAATAATCAATATTTAAAACAGTTAATGCACTAATATATATCTTATATTTTTGTTCTTTTGGTATAGAACTGGTTAGTTTATCATTTAAACAATGAATTCCTTCTATCACTAAAATTTCATCAGGCTCTAATTTCATTGTTTCTCCATTATATCTTTTAGTACCAACAGTAAAGTCAAAAGTAGGAACTTCTATTTCTTCTCCATTTAACAATTTTACTAAATGTTCATTAAATAATTTCGTATCTAATGCCTCAATACATTCAAAATCGTAATTTCCAAACTCATCTTTTGGATTTTGTTCTCTTTCAACAAAGTAGTTATCTACTGAAATAGTAACTGGTTTAATACCATTTAACCTAAGTTGCATTCCAAGTCTTTTTGCAAATGTAGTTTTTCCAGAAGATGATGGTCCAGCAATTAATACTACTTTTACTGTACTTTTCTTTGCTATATTATCGGCAAGTTCTGCAATCTTTTTTTCATGTAATGCTTCTGCTAGTAAAATAGCATCAGTTGCTCCATCTCTTTTAGTTTCTCTATTTAATCTATATATCGTGTTAATTCCAATCAGTTTATATATATCTTCATATTCATCAAGAGTTGCTAGCAACTTCTTATTTTCAACAAATGGCGAAAGTTCTGTTGGTTTCTTCCAATTTGGATATCTTACTATAAATCCATCTTTATATTTAACTATATCATATAATTTTGTATACCCTGTTGATATTGGCATAACTCCAAAAAAGTAGTTGTAATAATCTTCACAATAATATAATGATGCTCCATATTCATGCTCCGTATCTATTTGAACTCTTCCTTTTAGAGTATTTTTTTCTTTATAAAAAGTTTCAGCTTCTTCTTTTGTCATTTTTACTTTTCTTATTTCTATATTTTTATCAATAATTTCTTGCATTCTAGAATGTATTTTTTCTATCATTTCATCTGTTATCTTCATATTATCTAGTTCACAAAACATAGCATTTGATAATTGATAATTTACTGTTAGTAATGCTTCTGGATATAGCTCGTTTAAAGCTTTAGCCATAATATACATTATCCCTCTAATATATATCATCATACCATCTTTTGAGTTTAAGTCAATCAATTCTAATTTACAATCTTCATGTAATTCTAAATTTAGACTTCTTACTTCATTATTACACATACATGCAATTACTTCTGTTTTGGCATTTTCTATTTCATTTTTCAATAATTCATGTACTCTTGTTCCTTTTTCTACTTCAAGTTCTTTATTTTCATATGTTACTTTCATTTTTAATTCATTCCTTTCTCGCTTTACTCTAAAGTACACATAGTTATACTTCTTCCATCGTTCCTCCAATAACTCTTTTGTAAATCTAGTATGATTTTATCATAGAGCTTATTTTTAATCAACTCATATCTGGTATATTTTTGTTGTTTTTCTTTGTATTATGCTATATAATATTTACATGAAAACTTTAATTGTAAATGAAAAATATAATAGAAAAAAATTAAATAAATTCTTACAAGATACTTTCCCTACTCTATCTAATGGTATGTTCTTTAAAACTTTACGAAAAAAAGATATTAAAGTTAATGAAAAACGTGTTAATGAAAATGTTACTCTTGCTACCAATGATAAAGTAGAAGTCTATATTGATGATTGTTATTTGTCTTCTTTACAAAAACTAACAATCGTATATGAAGACGAAAATATTATTTTAGTAAATAAACCATCCAATATAGAAGTTACTGGTGATAATAACTCTATTACACGGAACTTTGTCTAGTGAATATAAAAACGAAGTATATCCTTGTCATCGTTTAGATAGAAATACTACAGGGCTTGTTTTGTTTGCTAAAACTGAAGAAGCTCTTTCAATTTTGTTAGATAAATTTAAAAATGGTGAAATTGAAAAACATTATGCTGCTCATGTGTATGGAATACCAAAAGAAAGCAAAAAAACTTTATCTAGTTATCTTTTTAAAGATGCAAAAAAATCTATGGTATATATTAGTGATACTCCTAAAAAAGGCTATAGAAATATTATTACTACTTATTCAATTTTAAAAAAATTTGATAACAACACTTGTATTTTAGATGTTAATTTACATACTGGTAGAACACATCAAATCCGTGCACATTTAGCCCATATTGGTTTACCTATTATTGGTGATGGTAAATATGGCAAAAATGAAATAAATAAAAGCTTTAACGCAAAAACACAAAGGCTTTGTAGTTATAAAATGAAATTTAACTTCAAAACTGATGCTGGAATACTAAATTATTTAAATCATAAAGAATTTAAGTTAGCTATTGAAACTGATAATTTTGGAAACTCAACTATCCATAAATAATGTTTTTACTTTAATAGCAACAAAAGTAATCTTGAAAATCTATATTTTTAAACCGCGTAAGCGACCAAACGAGCACTATGTGCGAGTGCGAATTGGAGCAACCTACATATGAATTTGTAAAACGTAGGTTGCGACACTAAGGTTTATAAAACATAGATTGGAAAGATACTTTTGTTGCTATTGCAATTTCTTAGAAAATCTAGCTATTGCTAATCTTCAATATTTGCCCTGGATAAATCAAATTTGGATTTTGTATCTGGTTTAATCTTACGATATTTGCAACAGTTGTGTGATAACGATTAGCAATATAAGTTAAATTATCTCCTCTTCCTACTCTATAGAATGTTCCACCAGTAGCATGTGTATCATTTGGACGCACCTCTCTTCTAATTAGTAATACTTGCCCTGGATAGATTAAATTTGGATTTTGTATGTTATTTAGCATAACAATACTACTAATTGTTGTGCCATATCTTCTTGATATTCTCCATAAATTATCTCCTCTTTTTACTGTGTAATATGTTGTAGTAGTAGATGTTGGTTCTGTATTTGATTTATCCGCAGTAGTAATTTTTAATACCTCTCCTGTATAAATTAAATTTGGATTTTGTATGTTATTTAGTTCTACAATTTGTTCTACTGTTACTCCATATAATGATGCTATCTTAGATAATGTATCTCCTCTTTGTACTGTATAATATATAACATTTTTTATATCTTCTGGTGATGGATCAATCGGCTTTGGAATTTCTCCACCACTTGATAAAAATATTCCCTCTGTAAATCTATCTAAATCGACATTTCCTTCAATCCCAGGAATTCTTCCCATATCCCAATATTGAAACCCTACCCAGTTTTCCCATTTGCCATTATCGCTTGGCGTACTCACCCCATATTGTGCTACCCATAATGGGTACATACTTGCAAGTTCACTTGAAAAAATAGTTCTGGCATCATATGTGTTTGAATAGATAACCATTTCTTTACCTGTTAATTCTTGAGTTTTTTGTAAAAATACCCTAGATATATTATTTATTTCATATGTGTCTAAATCTCCAAATACTTCAAAATCCATAGCAAGCCTACAATTTGGTTCTGTCCCAGAAATTACTTTTGAAAAAAACTCTGCTTCTTTTATTGCTTCTTCTTCACTTCTTGCTCTAATAAAATGATAGAATCCAATATTTAAACCATTACTTTTTGCACCATTATAATTATTTCTAAATTCTGGATCTTCTAAATAATCTCCCTCACTTGCCTTTATGTACACAACATCAATTCCTGCATTTCTTACTTCACTATAATTAATTCTACCTTGGTAAGCACTTACATCAATCCCTCTATAAATCATACTTTCTGATGGTTCTAGTGCAAAGGATACATTACAATACATAGCAAAAGAAGATAACAGTAACAACCACACTAATAAAAATATTTTAAAAAACTTTTTTCTCATATATAACCTCCCACAAACAAAAATAGAGTAGAAATTTCTACTCTATTTTATGAAATGTATTTAATTTTTGTTATTAAATAGTTTAAACCAAAAAAGATTATATAATTTATTTTATACATTCCAGATTATAACCTTACCACCGATTCTGTAACAGGCAAAGCCTTAACAGAATTTGGCGGTCCCCGTCAAGAGTTAAATCTTCCATTTCTAAAATAAATATATAATCTTTTTTGTAATATATTTTTAAATATTGTCATATTTCTATGTAACAAACAACCCTATCATATAAATAGCATAAATAACTAGATATGCAAATCCATTAGTTCTAGTCATCTTATTTTTTTCTCCAATAAATGGAAATAAAGCAAGAAGTATTGTTGCAATAATTAAAACTAAAATTTGATTATTATAGCTTGCACTATATGTAATAGGCGTAATAACTGAAGATACTCCTAATATAAGTAATATATTAAATATGTTTGAACCTAAAATATTTCCTATTGCAATATCGCTATCGCCTTTAATTGCTGCTGTTACTGAAGTTACAAGTTCTGGAAGACTTGTACCAATTGCAATAATAGTTAGGCTTATTACTTTTTCACTAATATTAAATGCTTTAGCTATTGTAACAGAATGATTTACTACTAAATCTCCTCCTATTTTTAACCCTATTATTCCAAGTATAATCCAAATAATAGATTTTATTATAGAATAATTTTCTTCTGTTTGTACCTCTAGTAAAATATCTTTATTTTCAAATTTTTCTCCTTTTTTACCCATATAAATAGTATATATGATAAATAAAACAAATAATCCAATTAAAACTATTCCTTCTCCTCGTGTAATATCTGTTCCTATATTACATAATACAAACAATGTTACAGTAACAACAAGAGTCATTGGTATTTCAATTAATCTTGTTTCTTTTTTAAATTCAACTTGTTTAATAACAGCTGATAACCCTAGAATTAATAACAAATTACATAAATTACTACCAATTACATTTCCCACTGCCATATCAGGATATCCATCAATTGCTGAAGTAATACTAACAAATAGTTCTGGCATGGATGTTCCAATAGATACAATTGTAAGACCTATAATAATTTCTGGTATATGAAATTTCTTAGCAATTTTAGATGAACCATCAACTAAAAAATCTGCTCCTTTTATTAATAGTACAAATCCTAAAATAATCAAAACCACTTGAACTATCATATATGCCCTCCTTGTCTTTAATAGCTCTACTATCTTATATCTATTTTAACTGATTGTCAATGCTTAGTTACAAAACTATAATTACTAAAAAAGGACGTGTTGTCACACGTCCTTTATATTATCTTATTTCTCCAACCTAATATTTCCAGAAACTGTTTCTATATTTAACTCTGCATATGGTTCAACTCCCATAACATTTCTTCTATTAGGAAGAGTTACATTTCCAGAAACACTTTTAGTCCCGAATTTCACAATTTGATTCTTGGTTTAAGTACATTCTTACATTTCCAGAAGTTGTTTTTACTCTTGAATCTCCTGTCACTTTAAAATCGTCGCTTTTTACATCTCCTGAAACACTTGTTAATTCTACATATCCATCAATTTCTTTAATTTCAATAGTTCCTGAAGTAGTTTTTGCTTCTACTTTGCCTTTTGCACTTTCTACTTTTATATCTCCTGAAACTGTTTTTAATCTTAAATCTTCATCTATTAGATGTTGTAATTTAATATCTCCAGATATGCTTTCAATTTGAATACTCTTTGCCTCAACATCTCCCATTTTTATATCTCCACTAGTTGAAGATATAGTTAAATCTTCAAATTTCAAACTTTCATTTACCTCTATATCTCCAGATACCACTTTAACCGCTAAACTTTCTTTATATTCTTTTGGAATATAAACATCATATACACTTTTCTCCATAAACCCCATATAAAATAAATAAAATCTAGGTTTATTTCTTTCGTTAATTGTTACACTAGAAGATGTTTTATCAACTTCAAATAATTTATTATCTTCTAAATCTTTATATGAATATTGTATAACACGGATTTCGCTGTCTTCTGTAAAAAACACATTTACATCTGATGCTTTAAATTCTAAATTTATTTTTTTAATATCTGTTATATCAATTTTTTCTTCTTTTTGTATATGCTCTTCTTTTCTTAAATCACTTAAATCTTCAAAACTCATAAACCAATTCCATCCTTTATTTTGTATTGCAAACATTAAAATATCACAAAGTGTAATTACAAAAATAATTAGTATAATAATTAGTACGATAATTCCCATTTTTCTCATTTAAAATTCATTCCTTTCTAGCTTCGTTCTAAAAACACACATAATTTAACAAAAAATTATATCCAAGTGTTCAAATTAGTTCTCTCCTAATTTAAACATCAACTTTATAATATTTTCTATTAATGATGCAATTAAAAATATTATCCATGAAATATACCATATTCCAAATGTAAAGCTAATGATTAAATATATAATTACTGTTAATGTCCATAATATTGAATCTATTGCTTTTTTTATCTCTTTATTTTTATCCTTTTTACCTTTCCATTCTTTAAACTCTTCTACCATAGTATCTTCATATTTTGTATACTTAGGTTTTGTCATAAAATGATAGATTAGAATACATGTAGAAAGACCTGCAATTGTAAGAAATCCTGATGCTGTTACAAAATCTGGAACTCCTACTTCATCTAATACAACACACGAAATTACAGCTAAAATATATAACCCAACACAAATTGAAACTATTAATGCTGTCTTTTTTCTTGCAGTTTGTGAATATTCTGTATGTATTGGATTATTCTTATTTAGTTCTTCAAGTAATTCATCTACATTTCCAATTTCATTTATTACTGTTTGTAATGCTTCTTCCTCTTTTTTTCCTTGTTTTATTAAATCCTCGTACTTATCCTCTGCATTTGAAATAATCTCATCTTTTAAATCATTTGCTCTTTTAGTATTTGGTGCATTTTCAAATAAAGTATTTACTTCTTTTCTAATTTTTTCATTCATTGTTCTATTTCCCCTTTCTATTTTAAACAATATCTGATTTTTTTGGCATAATAACTGCTGCTACAATGTAAGCAATAATTCCACCACCCCAACAACAAGAAAGCAAAATCCAAGCTAAGCGTACAAGAGTTGCATCTATATCAAAATATTCCGCAATTCCTCCACATACACCGTCTAATTTCTTACCTTGTTCAATTTTATATAACTTCTTTTGCATGTTTTTCCTCCTTTTAAATTAATTTATCGATTAGTTCTTTGGTTAAGTTCCATTCTTCTATACTCTTTTTATAAAACTCAATCCCATCATTTGTAATAGAATAATATCGTCTTCTTGCACCACTATTTCCTTCTCCCCAAAAAGATGTAATATATCCTGCCTCTTCTAATCTTCTAAAAGCACAATAAAGAGTTGCATCATTTAATTCATATCTGTTATTAGTCTTTTCCTTAATTGATTTATTAATTTCATAACCATAGCTATTTCCTTTCATTAAATGGGCTAGAATTATTGTTTCTGTATGCCCACGAATAATATCTGCTCGAATCGACATATTATCACCTACCTTTTTATGATAACATTATATATTAATATACCTTATCTGTCAAGGTATATTAAATAAAAAAATACATTAAAGAGCTGCATGATTTACAACTCTTTAACCAAATATTTATATTATTCTTCTATTTTTTCAAGTTTTAGTACATCAATCTGAGCTGGATATGTTTCCATTACAATACCTGTATATGTAATTTCTACTTTATCTCCTACTTTAAGTTCTATTCTTTCTCCATTTGGAAAACCTACCATAACCTTATCTCCGCATATTTTTGTCGTTTTGTGGGTTTACAAAAAATAGATTTTCTTTTACTTCTAATACCTCTCCTATAAATGTCGGTCCGTAATCATAATATATTGTGTTTTTAGGATATATAGATATAGTATAAGGTTCATATATTTTTACATTTTCATCTACATAACAATTTTCAGCATAAAGTGCAAGTGTCAGTTCTATATAATCTCCATCTTCTATTTCAGTGATTCCATAAAAACTTCCCGGAAAATCATCATTTGTTGTTATAATTCTGTCTTTTTCATTTGAAAATTTATCTCTTGTACTATCATGTCTTATTTTATAATTACCTTCTTTTGTATATTCCACATCTGTAAGAATCAAATCCCCTTCAGTTGTCCATTGTGCAACTCTTAGAATATCTGGTGTTCTATTTTTACTATTAATTCCAGTATTTTCAATGAACTTATCTAACATTCCTTTATTATATATTTTTTTATATGAAATAATTAGACATCTATCTTTTAATGCTTGTTCAAATGTATATTCTTTTGGCAACTGTTCTAATGGTACATATTTTGTATTTTGCACTTTATTTTCTTCATTATTATTGCTTTTCAAGTTTTCGTCTGTATGATCTTCATAATTCATAAATAAGCTACCAATATATGTTTTATCATTTCCATCTATTACATTATAGTCAATTATTTTATATCCTAACCCAATGTACATAGTGGTTCCACCATCTTTTAACACTTTATATTGTAATGCAAATATTGGTGGTTCATTATTTTTTATTCGATAACTATCTACTGCGAAAAATAGCATTCCTAATAATAAAATTCCTATAATAATTAAAATAATCCAAATCCCTATTTTCTTTTTCATTTTCTCACCTTTTTCCTTTCGTTATTTAGACGAATTTAATTTTCTTTTTTGTTGGTATTTTCGAAAAATAATTAAGAAAATTATTGAAATTATTAAAAATATTACTGAAATACCTAATAAATAATAATTATTTGTTTGTATTGTTTCAAGTATTTCTTCTGGAATTTGAACTATATTTTCAATTTTTTCTTCGTTTTCTATTGTGTTTGCTCTTTCATTATCCGCTATTATAGAATCTAGATCCTTAGAAATTTCATTTTCTTTTTTACTGTTACTTTCTTCTAGATTTCCTTGCTGTATTGATTGTTCGTTTTTTACATCTATTGTTTCTTGTGTGCTACTCTTTTTTCTTGTAATTTGAGTTAATACAAAAACAATTGCAAATACTAAACTTGTTGTAAGATTTACCAAAGATATTTTTAATGCATTTATTGCTTTATAATATTTCCATTGAACTGTTCCTATTGGCATATTTAGTAAAGTAGCAATCTGTCTAAACTTTAATCTAGATAACACTTTTAACGAAATTATTTCTTGTTCTTCTTTATCTAAACCACTAATAAGTTTTTGATAGTTCTCTTTCTCTATTATATCTTCTATATTTGTATCTTCATCAATTAATTCATAAATTTCTTCTAAACAAATTTCTTTTTTATTTTTTCTAAAATATGATATTGCTTCATTTTTGGTAACAGTATATAACCAAGTAGTTTCTTTTTCACTAGGCAGTTTTTCTTTTGGCATATCAATAATTTTTGCAAATACATTTTGCATTACATCTTCTGCATTTTCCTTATTTTTCAAAATTGAAAACGCAATACTATAAACTAAATCGTTATAGTTTTCGTATAATTCTTTTTGTACTTTTTCTCCTAATCTTTGTTTTTTCATTAATTCGTGTAATTTTACTTTATCTATTTTCATTATTTATTATCTCCACTTATCTCCATTTACATATTTAGTTAAAGCCATAATAAATGCACTTTCTGTTAAATCAATCCTTGATATTTCTCCATGTGTTAAATCCCCGAATTGCTCCACCCCTATTATGTCTTTCTTTATCTTTTGTAAATACTTTATCCATTACCTTACTTAAATCTGTATCTATAATATCTTTTACTAACCTTTCAGGTACTGGAAATGATGCACTTGTAGCATAACTTTCAAAATCATTATTATCTTCAATAACAGCAAGATTTGTAATCATCCATCTTCCAAGTGTGTTATAAATTCCACTTTCACTTGAAATATATAAATCTGCTTTTATATTGTTTTCTTTGCAATATGTTTTTAAGTTCTTTACTCTATTTTTTGCACCTATATATATTTCATCATTTACAGGTTCTTCACTTACATTAGAATCTACTTTTATTCCTTCAATTTCTATATCATCAAAATACTTTTGTAATGCTCTTTTTGCACCTTCTATTTTTCCTTCATTTTTTGTTGCAATCAATACTTTCATATAATTTTCATCCTTTTTTATACTTTAATTTTCTCAAATCATATCATATTTTAAAAAATAATACAATAAAAGCTATATAACTTATGTTACATAGCTTTTATTGTATTATTTATATTTCTAAATCTTCTGGTGGTCGTTGATGTGTTATTTTTTCATTTGTTCTTGCTATTACATTCTTATTGTTAGCTGTCAATAACTCTTTAAATATTGGTTGTATTGGTTGTTTATTTTTTATTGCTTGTTCAAATCTGATACAAAATTCCACCAATTGTTGCTCTTCTGCTTGTAATGCTTTCTCTTTAATATCTTGTAATTGTTGTACATCTGGTTTTAAAATAGCTTCTATTGTCCAACTCATTAATTCATCAACTAATTCACGGTTCATTTTAATTACCTCCTAATTATTACTCCTATATTATATCACAAATCTGCAAGTGAAACAACAAAAAAACCGCATATTTGCATGCGGTTTTAGATTTATTTCTTATTTCATAGCTTCTTCGCAAGCAACTGCAACTGATACTGTAGCACCAACCATTGGGTTGTTACCCATACCAATTAGACCCATCATTTCAACGTGTGCTGGAACTGATGATGATCCTGCAAATTGTGCATCTGAATGCATTCTTCCCATTGTATCTGTCATACCATATGAAGCAGGTCCTGCTGCCATATTATCTGGGTGAAGTGTTCTTCCTGTTCCTCCACCTGATGCAACTGAGAAGTATTTTTTACCTTGTTCAATACATTCTTTTTTGTATGTACCTGCAACTGGATGTTGGAATCTTGTTGGGTTTGTAGAATTACCTGTAATTGATACATCTACACCTTCCATATGCATTATTGCTACACCTTCTCTAACATCATTTGCACCATAACATCTAACTTTTGCTCTTTCTCCATCAGAGTATGCAATTTCTTTTACTACATTTACTTTTCCTGTGAAGAAATCAAACTCTGTTTGTACATATGTAAATCCATTAATTCTTGAAATTACTTGCGCAGCATCTTTTCCAAGTCCATTTAAGATTACTCTTAATGGTTCTTTTCTTACTTTATTTGCAGACTTTGCAATACCAATTGCTCCTTCTGCTGCTGCAAAAGATTCATGTCCTGCTAAGAATGCAAAACATTTTGTTTCTTCGCTTAATAGCATAGATGCTAAATTTCCATGTCCTAATCCTACTTTTCTATCATCTGCAACTGAACCTGGAATACAAAATGCTTGTAATCCCTCTCCTATAGCTTTTGCTGCATCTGCTGCTTTTGTACAACCTTTTTTTATTGCAATTGCAGCACCTAGTGTATATGCCCAACATGCATTTTCAAAGCATATTGGTTGAACACCTTTTGCAATATCATAAGGATTAAATCCTTTTTCTTTACAAATATTTAATGCGTCTTCAAAATCTTTAATTCCGTATTTTTCCATTACGGGTTTAATTTGGTCTATTCTTCTTTCATAACTTTCAAATGTTACTGCCATTATATTATTACCTCCTATTTTATTAATATTGGACTATGTTAGTTTTACTGCAATATTGAAATCAGCTTTATAGCTATTATATGTTAGCATTTTTCTAATTCTTCTAGCCTTTAGCTTCTAACTTATAATTACTCTTTCCTTGGGTCTATCTTTTTAACTGCTTCGTCAAATCTTCCATATTTTCCGCTTGCTTTTTCAATTGCTTCCATTGGTTCAATTCCTTTTTTTATGTTTTCCATCATTTTTCCTAAATTTACGTATTTGTATCCTATAATTTGGTTATCTTTATCTAAACCAATTTCTACTATGTATCCTTCTGCAAGTTCTAGGTATCTTGGTCCTTTTGCAAGTGTTGAATAAATTGTACCTACTTGAGACCTTGTTCCTTTTCCTAAATCTTCAAGTCCTGCTCCTACAGGAAGTCCTCCCTCTGAGAAAGCAGATTGTGTTCTACCATATACTATTTGTAAGAATAATTCTCTCATAGCTGTATTTATAGCATCACAAACAAGGTCTGTATTTAATGCTTCTAGTATTGTTTTTCCTACTAAAATTTCTCCAGCCATAGCTGCTGAATGTGTCATTCCTGAACATCCTATTGTTTCAACTAATGCCTCTTGAATAACTCCTTCTTTTACATTTAATGTTAGTTTACATGCTCCTTGTTGAGGTGCACACCAACCAATACCGTGTGTTAATCCTGATATATCTTTAATTTCTTTTGATTTCACCCATTTTCCTTCTTCTGGAATTGGTGCTGGTCCATGGTCTACTCCTTTTGCCACTGGACACATTTCTTCTACTTCTTTTGAATAAATCATTTTATTTGCTCCTTTCTGGTATTAGATATATATTTTAATAAAATTTTAAAAACTAATTTAATTTTAATATTTGACTAATTATTTCTTCATCTTGGTCTTCTTCACTATTCACTTTTAACTCTTCACTCTTGCCGTAGGCAAGTATTATATTCTCCTATTCTACTTATTGGTTTTCGGTAAATCCCCTCATTATATGTAGTAATGTTTTTATTATGATATTCCTCTTCTGCTAAATATTTTTCTACCATTTTTCTCTCTTTTTTTGAATAACTTGATAATGGTACATTTAAGTATTTATATCTCCATATAAGATGTCTATCCTCACTTGTATATTCAGAATTTATTAAATCATCATAATTATATTCCACAGTAAATTTTAAATTTTTAATTGATATTGTTATGTTAGTCCAAGGAATTTCACCCATTTTAATTTGCTCTAAGCGTAATTCTTTTATTTTTTTGTATAATTTTTCTGCAAGTTTTAAATAGGTTTTCTCTTCCATATTAAACTTGTTTGGCACTTCATATACATTTACAGGATTCTTTTTTAATACACTTTTAGGATAATAATAAAAGAACATTTCTCCTGTTTGTACGTTGTTGTAATGTTCTAATACAGAAGCGTACAAATATACACTATCCCATTTTTCTGGAAGCATATAGAATAGTCCTCTCTGTATTTTCGCATATATATTTCTTATATTAGCTGTTACAAACATATCTTCCTCTCTACTCTTTTACAATTATACTTTCCCCTGTCATTTCCCCAGGTTTTTCCAACCCCATAATATCTAACATTGTTGGTGCAAGGTCTGCTAATTTTCCTGGTTTTAATTTTGCATCATCCATACCAACTAATACAAGTGGAACAGGATTTGTTGTATGTGCTGTATGTGGTTCTCCTGTTTTATAGTCTATCATTTGTTCTGCATTTCCATGGTCCGCTGTTATAAGTAGTACTCCGTTTTTTTCTTGTACAGCTTCTACTACTTTTCCTACACATTCATCTATTGTTTCAATAGCTTTTACTGCTGCTTCTAAATTTCCTGTATGTCCCACCATATCTGGGTTTGCATAATTTAATATTATTGCATTATATTTCTCATTTTTTATTGCTTCTAATACTTTATCTGTTACTTCATATGCACTCATTTCTGGTTTTAAATCATATGTTTCTACTTTTGGAGATGGTATTAAAATTCTATCTTCTCCATTATATTGTTTTTCTTCTCCACCATTAAAAAAGAAAGTAACATGTGCATATTTTTCTGTTTCTGCAATACGAAGTTGTGTTAAACCTAAATTACTTATATATTCTCCAAATGTATTACTTAATGCTTCTTTCTTAAAAGCAACATGTATATTAGGCATTGTTTCATCATATGGAGTCATACATACAAAATATAAATCTAATTTTTTATTTTCAAATCCATCAAATTTATCATCAACTAATGCTCTTGTAATTTCTCTTGCTCTATCTGGTCTAAAATTAAAGAATATTACTGAATCATTTTTACCAATTGTAGCAACTGGTGTATCTCCATTACAAATTAGAGTTGGTTCTACGAATTCATCAAAAATTTCTTTTTGATAAGATGCTTCAATTGCAGCTGTTGCAGTTTGATATTTTTCTCCAACGCCATTCACTAATGCCTCATATGCTTTTTTAACTCTTTCCCATCTTTTATCTCTATCCATTGCATAAAATCTACCAGTAATAGTTGCGATTTTACCAATTTCTTTTTCTTTCATTTTTTCTTCTAGTTTTGCAATATAGTTTTCTGCTGATGCTGGTGGTGTATCTCTTCCATCTAAGAAACAATGTACATATACCTGTTCAATTCCTTTTCTTTTTGCAAGTTCAAGTAATGCATACAAATGACGTATATGGCTATGAACTCCACCATCTGATAATAATCCCATTATATGTAAACTAGAATTATGCTTTCTACAATTTTCTGCTGCTTCATTAAATTCTTCAACACTAAAGAAATCTCCGTCTTCAATTGATTTTGTTATTCTTGTTAATTCTTGATATACTATTCTTCCTGCTCCAATATTTGTATGCCCCACTTCTGAATTTCCCATTTGTCCATCTGGAAGTCCTACATTTAAACCACTTGTGTATATATCTGTTGTTGGGCATAATTTCATTAATCTATCAATATTTGGTGTGTTTGCAATTTTTACTGCATTTCCTTTTTCATTTGTATTTTCTCCAAATCCGTCTAGAATCATTAGCATTGTTAATTTGTTTTCCATAAATTTATTACCTTCCTTTTATTTTCTTTATGTTACTATTTAGCTTTTTTTCAATAACTCTTTTAATGATATTGTACAATTTTTTAGCACATTTACTTTCACTTCTTCTGTAGTTTCATATATTTTTTGTAATGTATACATATTTTTTTCATTTAATATATATCGAGAAATTGTTCTGGTTTAACAATATTATATTCCTTTTTAGGTTCTTTAACTCCTGATAAACACACATCCAATGTTGAAATAAAAACCTTGCATTTTTTCCTTTTAAATAATTATGAAGTTGAACATATAATTTACCTACTATGTCTTGATGATTTACTGATGGTAAACTCATTTCATATAAAACTCCATCAATTATTTCATATCTTTTACCATCATCAATTTCTAATAAATCTTAATAAGTATACTTTTTATACGCTAAATTTTCCATATTCTTTTCTCCTCTTCTTTCATTTATTTAGCCCCCTTTTTAGTATACTTCCCTTATATTTATTTCGTATTAGTAATTTACAATCCCTGCAAAATCTTCTGGTTTTAAGCTTGCTCCTCCAACTAATGCTCCATCAATATCTGATGTATTAAATAGTTCTTTTGAGTTTTCTGGTTTTACACTTCCGCCATATTGAATTATAACTCTTTCGGCTACATTTTGTCCATATATTTTACAAATTTCGTCACGAATTTCTTTAATACTATTATTTGCATCTTCACTTGTTGCTGTTTTTCCTGTTCCAATTGCCCAAATTGGCTCATATGCAATTATTGTATTTTCTACTTGTTCATTAGTTAATCCATCTAATGCAAGTTTTGTTTGATTTGTTATTACTTCTTTTGTCTTTCCTTCTTCTCTTTCATTTAAACTTTCTCCAACACATACAATTGGTTTTAATTCATTTTTAAAAGCTGCTTTTATCTTTTTGTTCACTGTTTCATCTGTTTCAGCAAAATATTGTCTTCTTTCTGAATGACCTATAATAACATATTCTACACCAATAGATTTTAGCATAGAACCTGATACTTCACCAGTATATGCTCCTGTTTCTTCCCAATGCATATTTTGAGCACCGATTTTTACATTTGAACCTTTAAAATGTTTCACTAAACATTTTAAATCTATATATGGTGCACAAATTACAACTTCATTTTCTGTATCTTTTACTAATGGAATAAACTCTTCCATAAATTTACGAGCTTCTTCTGGATTTTTATTCATTTTCCAATTACCAGCAATCACCTTTCTTCTCATAAACTAAACCTCACTTTCAATATTTTCTAATGTTTTTTTTTCAATATTTGAATCATTAATAAATTTTATTGCCATATTAATTTTTTCTTCTAATTCTGTTGAACAAAAAATCCTCCAATTAGAAGTTGTATCTTTTATATCTTTTAATAAATCTTCTATGCTATCTAACTGTTGTATTTCCTTAAATTCTTTATCCTTTGCTTTGTTATTTATACTTTCTTGAAATTGTTCAATTGTATGGTTTATCATTATACAATACAATTGACACTTTTTATTTTTTAGTAATGGATGTGGTAAGTTAATCTCCCCTAAATTTAAAAATTTTATAATT
This sequence comes from uncultured Clostridium sp., assembly GCA_948471035.1. GTDB lineage: Bacteria > Bacillota > Clostridia > TANB77 > CAG-508 > RGIG8482. The sequence goes on along the minus strand of CAOKRC010000024.1, from coordinate 10,557 downwards.
TCTTCTGGAAGTATTCCTGTTTCTTCTTTAATTTCTCTATACATTGCATGTATTGGTATTTCATCTTCTTTTATATGTCCAGAAATAAAATCTTTTTTTCCTGGATCTAATTTTAAATCATCTCTTCTTATGAAATAAAAAACTTTTCCTTGTGAATTCGTTACAATTGTTGAAACAAATTCATTTTTATCTTTTATCATTCCATATCCCCCCCTATCTATCTTGTAAACATTCAATTCCTGGTAATTTTTTACCTTCTAAAAATTCTAAACTTGCTCCACCACCAGTAGAAATGTGTGTCATTTTATCTGCTAACCCTGCTTTTTCTATAGCTGCTGCTGAATCCCCTCCACCTATTATTGTTATTGCATCAACCTCAGCTAAAGTTTTTGCAATTTCGTTTGTTCCTATTGCAAATTGGTCAAATTCAAATAATCCTAATGGTCCATTCCATACTATTGTTTTTGCATTTTTTAATTCTTCTTTATATAGTTTTATGGTTTCTTCTCCTATATCAAAACCTTCCCAACCAGCTGGAATCTCATTATATCTTACAGTTTTACTTTCTGTATCTTTATCAAATTCTTTTCCTATTTTTGTATCAATTGGAAGCATAAATTTTACACCTTTAGCTTTTGCTTTTTCCATTAGTTCTTTTGCTAAATCTAGTTTATCTAATTCGCATATAGAATTTCCTACTTCATATCCTTGTGCTTTAAAGAAAGTATATGCCATTGCTCCACCAATCATTAATGTATCTACTTTTTCAAGTAAGCTATTTATAACTCCTATCTTATCAGAAACTTTTTTTCCTCCTAAAATAGCTACAAATGGTCTTTTAGGATTTTCTAAAGCATTACCCATAAAATCAATTTCTTTTTCAATTAGAAAACCTGAAACTGCTGGTAAGTAATCCGCTACTCCTGCAGTTGAAGCATGTGCTCTATGTGATGTTCCAAATGCATCGTTTACATAAATTTCAGCAAGGCTTGCAAGTTCTCTTGCCATTTCTGGATCATTTTTTTCTTCTCTCACGTCAAAACGTACATTTTCTAATAAAACAACTTCTCCTTGATTCATATTAGATGTTAAATTTTTTGCACTTTCTCCTACTATATCATCTGCAAGTTTTACATCTATACCTAATTCTTTAGATAATTCTTTTGCAACTGGTGCTAAGCTAAATTCTTTCTTTATTTCTCCCTTTGGTCTTCCAAGGTGTGAACAAAGAATAAGTTTTGCCCCATTTTCTATTAAATATTTTATAGTTGGTAATGATGATACTATTCTTCTTGTATCTGTAATATTTCCTTTCTCATCTTGTGGTACATTAAAGTCTAGGCGTACTAATACTTTTTTCCCTTTTACATCAATATCTTTTACTGTTTTTTTATTCATAAAAACCTCCATCTAGAACATATCGCATGCTCTTTTTAAAATATTTTTAACCCTAACAAAATCTTATTTATGTAAAGGCTTAAAATAGGTAAATTTCACCATAATGTATTATATCCTATTTTTATCAAGCAATACCATTCTATACCAAAAAAGAATACTTTTCAAGTATTCTTTTTAAAACACATACTATTTATATAAATAACTCACAATAGCAACAAAACTAATCTTGTAAATCTACATTTTTAAGCCGCATAAGATTAGCGAAGTGCGAGTTTTTTCGCACCCTACAAACAAAATGTTATAATTGGAGGGTGCGACACCAAGGCTTATAAAATGTATATTGAAAAGATACTTTTGTTGCTATTAAAATAATTATTAGTTTATTTATTCTTTTAAATTAACCTAATTCAGCAAAATATTTTATTGTTCTTACCATTTGGCTTGTATATGAATTTTCATTATCGTACCAAGCAACTACTTGAACTTGATATAATCCATCTTGTACTTTTGTTACCATTGTTTGTGTTGCATCAAATAATGAACCATATTTTATTCCTATAATATCAGAAGATACTAATAATTCTTCTGTATATCCGTAAGATTCATTTGCTACTGATTTCATTTGTTCATTTATTTTTTCTACTGTAATATCTTCACCTTTTACAACTGCTACAAGTATTGCTGATGAACCTGTTGGAACTGGAACTCTTTGTGCAGATCCTATTAATTTTCCATTTAATTCTGGAATAACAAGTCCAATTGCTTTTGCTGCTCCTGTTGAATTTGGAACAATATTTACGGCTGCTGCTCTTGCTCTTCTTAAATCAGCTTTTCTATGAGGTCCATCAAGTAACATTTGGTCTCCAGTATAAGCATGAACTGTTGTCATTATTCCTGATTCTATTGGTGCAAGATCATTTAATGCTTTTACCATTGGTGCTAAACAATTTGTTGTACATGATGCTGCTGAAATTATTTTATCTTCTTTTGTTAAAACATTTTCGTTTACACCAAATACTACTGTTGGTAAGTCTTTTCCAGCTGGTGCTGATATAACTACTTTTTTAGCTCCTGCATCTATATGTGCCTGTGCTTTTTCTTTTGTTGTATAAAAACCTGTACATTCTAATACAACATCTACACCAATTTCTCCCCAAGGTAAATCTTTTGCGTCTTTTTGGGCATATATTTTTATTGTTTTTCCATCTACTGTAATTGAATCTTCTCCTGCTACTACTGTATCTGCCTTTTCATATCTTTTTTGAGCTGAATCGTATTTTAATAAATGTGCAAGCATTTCAGGGCTTGTTAAATCGTTTATCGCAACAATTTCATATCCTTCCTGACCAAACATTTGTCTAAATGCTAGACGTCCTATACGTCCAAAACCATTAATGGCTACTCTTACTGACATAATTTTTCCTCCTTAAATTTTATTATTTTTTCTATCTTTTGTATTATACCCACTTTATTTAGGGCAATTCAATTCTATATCAAAAAATAACACTTTGCAAGTGTTATTTTTGATTTTTATCCAAATATTCCTCTTTTCTTCACAGGAGGTTGCTCATTCATTGTTTTTGCAAGTTCTACTAAAAGTTCTCTTTGTTCTTTAGATAAACGTTTTGGTGTTTGAACTTCTACTGTAAAGATTAAATCGCCTTCATAGTTTCTATTTACTGCTTTAAATCCTTTACCTTTTATTCTAAAACGTGTTCCAGTTTGTGTACCCTCTGGAATCTTGAATTTTTCTTTCGAACCGTCTACCATTGGTATTTCAAGTTCTGCACCTAATGTTGCTTGTGTAAAAGTAATAGGTATATCACAAAGTACATTATAATCTTGTCTTTTAAAAATACTATGTCTTTTAATGTGAACTGTTATGTATAAATCTCCTTTTGGACCACCTTTTTCTCCTGGTGCTCCTTCTTCTCTTAATACAACAGTTTGATTTTCATCTATTCCTGCTGGTATTTTTACTTTTATTCTTGCTTGTTTTCTTACAGTTCCTTTTCCACGGCAACTTTCGCAAGGTTCTTTTATAACTTTTCCTTCTCCATGGCAAGTTGGACATGCTCTTGTAGTTTGCATTTGCCCAAGTATCGTTGTTTGTACTTGCTTAATTCTTCCTGTTCCATTACACATTGTACAAGTATCAACTTTACTTCCTGGTTTTGCACCACTTCCATGACATGTATCACAAGTATCTTCACGTGTAATATTAATTTCTTTTTCTACACCCAAGAAAGACTCTTCAAAGGTGATTTCCATATTATATCTTAAATCGTCACCTTTAGTTGGACCATTATTTGCTCTTGATGATGACCTGCCACCAAATCCTCCTCCAAAAAATGAAGAGAAAATATCTCCTAAGTCACCCATATCAAATCCATCAAAACCAGATGTAGAATATGAATAATATCCACCTTGACCTCCACCGCCAAAACCACCTGGTCCATTATGCCCAAATTGGTCATACATTCTTCTTTTTTGTGGGTCAGATAAATTTTCATATGCTTCATTTACTTCTTTAAACTTAGATTCTGCTTCTTTTTTGTTATCTGGGTTTGCATCAGGATGATATTTTTTAGCAAGTCTTCTATATGCCTTTTTTAACTCATCATCACTTGCATTTTTTTCTACCCCTAAAACCTCATAATAATCTCTTTTTTGTTCAGCCATTTTTGTCCTCCAAAATATATCATATGTTTTCAATGATATTTGTAGGGACGGGCCTTGTGTCCGCCCTTTTTCTTTTTATATAAATATTTTGTATATAATATATTATATTATTAATTATATTTTTCGATTTGCATTCTATCTATTTATTTTTATACCTAATTATAGCAATTTCTTTGAAGAGGACGGACACGAGGCCCGCCCCTACATTCTTTATTCATGCTTTTTTTAATATAGATTTTATTTATTTTCCCCATCTTCTTCTACTTTGTAATCTGCATCATATACATTTCCATTATCGCTTGAATCGTTGGCACCTGCATTTGGATCTACGTCACCTGCACCAGCGTTTGGATTTGCTTGTTTGTATAATTTTTCAGATATTTCATAGAAAACCCCAGTAAGTTTTTCTGTTGCTTCTTTAATTTTATCTACATCTGTTCCTTCTAATGCTTTTTTTACATTTTCGATTTCAGTTTCTACTTTTGCTTTTTCTTCTCCTGAAACTTTATCTCCTAAATCTTTTAATGTTTTTTCACTGTTGTATACTAAACTTTCAGCATTGTTTCTAGCTTCGATTTCTTCTTTTTTCTTTTTATCTTCACTAGCATGTGCTTCCGCATCTTTAACAGCTTTTTCAATATCTTCATCAGAAAGATTTGTGCTTGCAGTAATTGATACATCTTGGCTATTTCCTGTTGCCATATCTTTTGCAGATACATGAACTATACCATTTGCATCTATATCAAATGTTACTTCGATTTGTGGTACTCCACGAGGTGCTGCTGGTATTCCTGTTAATTGGAATCTTCCTAATGTTTTATTATATGCAGCCATTTCACGTTCACCTTGAAGTACGTGTACTTCAACACTTGTTTGACCATCTGCTGCTGTTGAGAATATTTGTGATTTTTTAGTTGGTATTGTTGTATTTCTTTCGATTAATTTTGTAAATACTCCACCATATGTTTCAATACCAAGTGATAATGGTGTTACATCAAGTAATACTAAATCTTTAACATCTCCTGAAAGTACACCACCTTGAATAGCGGCCCCTATTGCAACACATTCATCTGGGTTTATTCCTTTATCTGGTTCTTTTCCTGTTACTCTTTTAACAAGCTCTTGTACACAAGGTACTCTTGTAGAACCACCAACAAGTAGCACTTTATGAATATCACTAGCTGTTACTCCTGCATCTTTTAGTGCTTGGTTTACAGGTCCTGAAGTTGATTCTACTAAGTCACGAATTAATTCTTCAAATTTTGATCTTGTTAATGTAATATCCATATGTTTTGGTCCTGTTGCATCTGCTGTAATGAATGGTAAGTTTATATTTGTTTGTTGAACTCCTGATAATTCTATTTTTGCCTTTTCAGCTGCTTCTTTTAAACGTTGCATTGCCATTTTATCTGCTGATAAATCAACACCTTGTTCTTTTTTGAATTCTGCTACTAGATAATCTATAATTTTTTGGTCGAAGTCATCTCCACCTAAATGGTTATTTCCACTTGTTGCTAAAACTTCAAATACTCCATCACCAATATCTAATATTGAAACGTCGAATGTTCCTCCACCAAGGTCATATACCATAATTTTTTGGTCTTGATCTTCTTTATCCATTCCATATGCAAGTGATGCTGCTGTTGGTTCGTTAATAATTCTTAAAACTTCTAATCCTGCAATTTTTCCTGCATCTTTTGTTGCTTGTCTTTGTGAATCACTAAAATATGCTGGTACAGTTATAACTGCTTGAGTCACTTCACTTCCTAAATAGTTTTCAGCATCTTGTTTTAGTTTTTGTAATATCATTGCTGATATTTCTTGTGGTGTAAATTCATCACCTTCAATTTTTACTTTTTTATCTGTTCCCATGCTTCTTTTAATAGAGATAACTGTATTATCTGGATTTGTAACAGCTTGACGTTTTGCAATTTGTCCTACTAATCTTTCTCCATTTTTTGAAAATGCTACAACAGATGGAGTTGTTCTATTTCCTTCAGCATTTGGTATAACAACTGCTTCTCCACCCTCCATAACTGAAACACATGAATTTGTTGTTCCTAAATCGATTCCTATAATTTTTCCCATTTTAATTTACTTCCTTCCTTTTTATTCTTATTTTTCTTTCTTTTGTAAAATTTATATTAAAAAATTTAATAACATTATTTTAGTTGGGCAGACACGGGGCCTGCCCCCCTACATAATTTTTAAAATTTATGCGAAGCTTGACGACGCAAGATGCTACTTTTCATTTGTTTTAGTTTGCTACAACTACCATTGAATGTCTAATAACTTTGTCTCTTATTTTGTAGCCTTTTCTAAATTCTTCTTTTATTTCTTGCTCACCTAAATTATCGTCTTGTACACTACTTACTGCTTCATGATATTCTGGATTAAATGTTTCTCCTACTGCTTTAATTTGTTCTACTCCTAAATTAGATAAAGTATCTAATAGTTGTTTATGTACCATTTCTACACCTTGTTTATAGTTTTCATCTTCTGTTTTAGTTTCTACTGCTTTTTCTAAATTATCTACAACTGGTAGAACTGATGATACAATATCTGCAAGTATAGAATTATACAGTCCTTCTCTTTCTTTTGCACTTCTTTTTTTGTAATTATCAAATTCTGCCATTAATCTTTTATATCTATCAGTTGTTTCTTCTAATTCGAGTTTGATTTTTTCTACTTCGCTTGTTTCTTGAACATGTTCGTTTTTTTCTCTAACCTCTTCTTTGTTTTCTTCCATTTTTGTTTTCCTCCTATCTATATCTTTTAATATATTTTTTGGTTGTAGTGGTAGCCCCCTGTGTCTGCCATTTACACAAAAATTTCTACCTAATTTCACATTGTTTAAGTAATTTCTCTGGAGCATGGGCGGACACTAGGCCCACCTCTACATCTTTATAATATCCTTTTATATTTACATATTCTTTTCGTTCATTTTTTTGCTAATATATTTCATTACAGAAATTACTTTTGAATAATCCATTCTTTTTGGTCCTATTATTCCTATTGTTCCTAAATCTTTATCTCCTATTGAATGTTTAAATGTTACTATACTAAAATCTTTTAGTTGCTCATTATCATTTTCTTCACCTATATAAACATTAATATCTTTTGCTATTCCTGAATTTAACATGTCTATTACTAAATCTTTTGTATCCAATACATTAACAAAATTCTTAGCAATTTCTAGGCTTTTAAATTCTGGCAAATCAAATGCTTTATTTGTCCCTTCTAAATATATATCGCTTTCTTCATCTATTACTTTATTAATTTGTTCTATTATAGGTTTTATTACATCAATACTGTATGTTATTTCAGCAAGTATATATTCCTCCATAGGTTTATCTATTTTGCTTAATGGTTTTCCTTTTAATTTAGAATTAAACAAGTTATTTAATGTTTCTACTTGTGATTCTGTTATATCTTCATCATATTTTATAATAGTTTCTTTAACAAGTCCTGAATCTGTAATTATTACTACCATTAACATTCTTGTTCCAAGTAAAACAAATTTGATTTCACCGAATAATTTGCATATCGTTTTTAGGTCCAATAGCAACTGTTGTATAATGTGTTATTTCAGATAAAGTAGTTGTTGCAATTTTTGTTAAATCTTCAATTTCGTTTACTTTTGTAGATAATTTAGATTGTATATATTTTATTTCTTCTATTGATATGTCTTCATCATTTAATAATTCATCAACATAGAACCTATATCCTTTTTCTGATGGAACACGTCCCGCTGATGTATGAGGTTTATCTAAATATCCTATGTTTTCAAGTTCTGCAAGTTCATTTCTTACAGTTGCACTACTATAATCTAATCCATATTTTTTTACAAGAGTTCCTGAACTTACTGGTTCAGCGGTATTTATATATTCATCTATTACTGCTTGTAATATTTCTTTTTTTCTTTTATCTAGCATATTTTTCACCTCTTTTTAGCACTTTATGAAGATGACTGCTAATTTCTTTTAATATATTATAACCAAAATTAGCAATTGTCAACCCCAATTGCTAATTTTTTTGTGAATTCTTTGAGAATTCCTATTTAATTCCAAATATTCTATCTCCTGCATCTCCAAGTCCTGGTACGATGTATCCTATTTCATTTAAGTGATCATCTATACTTGCACAATATATTTGTACATCTGGATATGCTTCTTCTACTTTTTTAATTCCTTCTGGTGCTGCAATTAAACATAAGAATTTAATTTTCTTTACACCATCTTCTTTCATCATCTTTATTGCATCTATTGCAGAACCTCCTGTTGCAAGCATTGGGTCTACAAGTATTACTTCTCTATCTTGAATATCTTTTGGTACTTTATAATAATATCTCACTGGTTCTAAAGTTTCTTCATTTCTATATAATCCAATTACACCTATTTTTGCATTTGGAATGATTTTTGTTATTCCATTACTCATTCCAAGTCCTGCTCTTAATATTGGAACAAATGTGTATCTATCTTCATTGATTTTTTTAGCCATTGTTTTTCCCATTGGTGTTTCTACTTCTACTTCATCTTGAACAGCATCTCTCATTGCTTCATAACATAGAAGCATTGCAATTTCTTCTGCTAATTCTCTAAATTCCTTTGTCCCTGTTTTTTTGTCCCTTAATATTGCAACTTTATGTTGTATTAATGGATGTTTTACTTCTATTGCTTTCATTAATATTCCTCCTTCAAAATTTGCATTATTTTTATTTGGATCGATTAGGTCATCTATCCATACATAGTTTACATTGATTGTATTTGTTTTTTCTTGAGCAGACACAGAGCCTGCCCCTACATCGTTTTATACATTTATTTTTTCCTTTTCTGTGCTTTCATTTTCTTCTTTTTTATCAGCCTTTGACATATCTTCTTTTTCCTCTGGTAAGAATAAGTTGATTAAAATTCCAACAATCGCTGCTAAGCTCATTCCAGAGATAGTAACAGATACATCCCCACTAATAATTGAAATTGCAGCTCCTCCAAGTCCAAGAACAAGCATACTAGATGCTACTATTACATTTTTTGTTTTTCCAAAATCTACTTGGTTTTGAATCAATACTTTTAATCCATTTACTGCGATAAATCCATAAAGAAGTAGGCTTATTCCACCTAATACTGCATTTGGTATTGTTGAAACTAATGCTGTGAATTTTCCTAAAAATCCTAAACATATAGCAAAAATTGCTGCAAGTCCTATTACCCAAACTGAGGCAATTTTTGTCATTCCTACTACTGATGTATTTTCTCCATAAGTAGTATTTGCTGGTCCTCCAAGTAATCCTGCTACAAATGTTGCAACACCATCTCCTAGTAATGTTTTATCCAGTCCTGGTTCTTTTAGTAAATCTTTTCCTATAATATTAGATAGTGATGTGTGATCTCCAATATGTTCTGCCATTGTTACAAGTGCAATTGGTGCAATTGTAAGAATAGCAGAAAAATTTGGTGTATAATTTATAAATGGAAATACAAATTGTGGTAAGCTAAAGAAACTTGCTTCTAAAACTTTAGTAAAGTCTACTAATCCTACACATACTGCTGCAATATATCCTGTTATTATTCCAACTAAGAAAGGTATAATCTTTAAGAAACCTTTTCCCCTAACAGCAACAATTGCTGTTACTAAAAATGATATTACTGCTACAAAAACACCTCTCCATTCAACTTCATCACCTGACACAAGTCCAACTTGTGATATTGCAGATGGTGCAAGTCCTAAACCTATAATCATTATCATTGGTCCTATAACAACTGGTGGTAATAATTTATCAAGCCAAGATTTACCTGTAAATCTTATAATTGTAGCAAATACTATATAAATAAGTCCAACTACCATAACACCTGTCATTGCACCAGAAATTCCTCCTTTTAAGTATGCTGCTGCAAGTGGTGCTATAAATGCAAAAGAGCTTCCTAGGTAAACTGGTGATTTTCCTCTTGTACATAAAATATAAATTAGAGTTCCTATTCCTGATGTTACTAAAGCTACTGGTATTGTAAGTACAACTTCACCTGCTTGACTATTAACTAAAATAGGTACTAAAATAGTTGCACCAAACATAGCAAATACATGTTGAAACGCAAGTATTATCCATTTTGCAATTGTTGGTTTTTCATTAACATCAAAAACCATTTTACTTTTTTCCATAATATTTCCTCCTAATATTTTCTTTTTAGGGTATAAATATACAAAAAAATCACTAAAATACATTATTTTAGTGATTTATAATTACATATATAATAGAAACAATTGTAGTAAACACAAAAATTAGCAAAGAAACTTTGCTTTCAAAAATTGTAGTAACTTGTGTTTTTTCTACAAATTCTTTCATTTTTTACACCCTAAAAAATATTACTACATTTCGTGAACAAATGCAATAGTTTTTTAGGAATTTCTACTATAAAAATTTTTTCAGTTAATTAACAAAGTAAATTCTATTGAATCAAAATTAAAGATAATTTAATTCTA
>CAOKRC010000023.1 GCA_948471035.1 uncultured Clostridium sp. | reverse complement strand
AAGAACTTTCTAAAAATTTTGAAACTTGGAAAAAACAGGCTAAAGAAAAAATTAACTTAATGAAAAGAGGCAAACTTACTGAAAATGAGGTTTACGAGTGAATTTTAAGGAATAAGTCATCATGTATTATAAATAATTTTCTTTTAGTATTATACACTCTTTTACATTATTTGACATAACATCATAATCATGCTATACTTATTTTACATTTGCCAATTTGCACTTGTAAATAATTTTTAAGGAGGGCTTATTATACCAGGTATTATGTATCATTTAAGTTTTGCTGAGGAAGTGCATCGGCATTTAAAAACAAATGTAGATGATGTAGAATTCTTCGCAGGTAACTTGATTCCAGATTTAGTTCTAGACAAAAAAGCTTCACATTTCAAAACATCGGCTTCTGTTAAAGGCTTTGAAGTTCCTAATATGAATTTGGTAAAAGAAACTCTGTATGACAAGTCAAGCTCCATTAAGCTTGGAATGTATTGTCATCTATATCTTGATTACCATTTCATTGAATCTTATCTTATTCCCGAATTTATATGGGATGCAGATAAGATGGAAGTAATCAACCCTCGAAACGGCAAAGTTTGGTCTGTTAATCAATTTTTTGCTAAACCTGCAAATGGAGGTATCCTCTATAATGGTTATACTCAGATTAATAGATTGTTGTTGTCTGATAAGCACATTAAAATGGAAACAATCGAAACATTGCCTAATATTCTTCCACCTACTAACATTCCTCTCTTTGATACAAGGCGTGAGAAAACATGGCGTGAAGAATTAAATGGTTATTTGTCAGAGGATGCTCCATATACAGGGGAAGCATTGGACTATGCTAGATTATGTGATTTTATATCCTCTCTTGTAAGCAAATTCATTAGTGAAGAACTTTAATATGTAGTACCAAAAACAGAGGAGCTGATATGCATATTGCAAATCAGCTCTTCTGCTTTTTACAAACTATTTAGTTGTTTATTTTATCTCGTCAAGTTATATTAATAAATTTGGCGCTATAACTAATCAAAAAAATTGGGATATAACTCCTGTAATTGATGGTAGATTTCAATACAAACTCGTTCCAATTCATATTCGTATCCTGTGTTGATTTTTCTTTTCAAATACCCATTCCAATCTTGCAGAGACATTGACATTTTTATACTCATAGCTTTTATACATAAATTAAACTCATTGCATCTTTCTAATGTATCATCTTTTTGATTCGTAAGAGTGAATCTTGATTTCCATGTTTCTCTTAATTTTAAAAACTCTTCAATATAAGGAATATCAGATTCATCTTGTATTACATATAGCGTATCTATTGCAGACTTAGTTCTTGATGTTGTCTGTCTACTGATATTAGCAATACTACTTACCAACTCCAGAACGGTTTCTTCTTTTATTCCTGCAATAATAAAACCAATGTGAATGTCATTTGCAATAGATGTTTCTCCCCTATCTCTAAAAATTTTTTCTACATAATCCGTATTGGTATATTTTGCATTGAGATAGGTCAGTTTTGCATTTAATTCCATGCCTTTCTGCTTAGTTGATAGCTTAAAAGCCTGTGCTATTTCATCTGTAATACAGTCCTGCGTCTGAGAACTCTTCATTACACCAAACCGAGTAACATACCGATGGTTTAATACTTCACCACCTGTTAACTGTATAAGTTTCTCCGAAGTTTTTAAGTATTCCATATGTATCCTCCTCACATTACTGAATAGAGATATTTTGCATATTCTCTTAAAGAAATATCTTCCACTTTATTAGCAGAGTAACTGATAAAACAGCTATCAAAGTGAGGATATATCTCACTGTAAATATGAAACTGAGTTTCAGTAATAATTCTTTTAGAAAACAAATATTGCAAATCCTCTTTGTAAAGATCGTCAAAATCTTCGTAAGTCTTACTTGCCAAACAATTCATATATGCAGAAATATCCAACTTATAGTCATAAGCAATTTTAGACTGGAAAGCATAAAATCTTTCTCTTGCTTTGTCAGCTGGACTTTCAGTATATGACTCAACCATAAAGAATTCCTTATAAATCCATTCAAAAATAAGTTCTGCCATTTCTACTTCTGACATATCTTTGGTAAGGTTCAATATTTCAATAAGCTGAGAGGTAGTAGGTAAAACAACCTCATTGCTTGTACAAATTACCTTAGGTAGATACTTCTTAATTTCGCTTTGCCATGCAAAAGTTGCCTGTGAGAGATTCAACTGGCAGTTTGCATTGTGGAGAGACCATTTAATATCAGAAATGTATACTGGCGAAAACCAAGCCGCATATTTCATAAATCCTTCATCTTCTTTTATATCCTTGTCATAAAAAGAGAGAGAACCAGTTGCAGCAAAAATAGCATTTCCCTTAATATTCGACTTAAAGTCCTTTTCACGCATGGGATAAAATCCTTGGTAAATGTTTTTCTTCTCAAAATCATAATCTATCCCTTGCTTCTTGAGTTCATCCATACAATACATGTCTGCTAGAACCAAACAAATTCCCTCTCCAATTAATCTGTAAATAACATATACCTTCTTGTGCAGAGATGTGCAATTAGAAATCTGTAGGTCGGGAATCAGATTGTGCATTACATCATGTGTAAAAAATGCTAATTCATGAATGAAATCCCCTCTTGGAACTGCTGGAAGTCCTGCATTAGACAAAGGTTGCCAGTAATTGAAACTCTTCTTCTGGTTTGTGTTACGCATAAACAGACCATTATTTACAGCTTGCATAATGAGAGAAAAGAGCTTGTAGTTGGAATGCTCAAATGGAGCAAGATATTTGCAATCATGCAAAATAAACTCCGTTAAGTCTGTTGAAAAATCAATCAGCTCCTCCGTATTCCGTTTTAAATAGTTTGTTGTAATCATAATGTATATCCTCCTTAATTTTAGTTAGTATATAATATAAATAGGTCACAGTGTAAATTATATTAATTTTCTATGAAAAAGTCAAGTTTTATGTAAAATACAATTAAATATATTTACTTTTTTATTATTTTGTATTATCTAAACTAACCTCTCAAAGTTATAGAACTTTAGAATTAGTTAATCTTGTTATAAAAAGAGGTTACTTTAAATTAAAGTCAAATAACTCGGTTTTCTGTTCTTATTTATTACAAGAGGATTTATTGGATTCTGAAAAAAATTTGAATACAGTAAATCACAAAGCTATCATCTCAGAATTACAAAAATCAATAACCTATACTTCTTTAGTTTTATTGATTGAAAATGACAAAGGAAAATTTAAAGGCTCTCTACGCACATTTAATTTGAATAATATTTGTTCCAAACTTGTATCATTAGGTAAGTTAGTAAAAAGAGGCGGGCATAGTTATTCTTCAGGATGTACTGTAATAGGTTCATATAAGGATATATTAGAATTTATCGCTACTGAAATTTCGAGTTCTTAATTTATTACATCAACACAAAAAAACAATCGTTTTCGTCATAACACTCAAACGATTGTTTTTTGTTGAATTGTATCAATCTTCTATAGTTCTATTTCTATATTCTGTTCTCTTTCTTCATGTTTAACTTGCTTTTCTGTATCTAAATAAGTATTAGTTTCCTTTTGAAAATCTCTAATTAAATTATCTTCTGCTCCTATATCAAACTTTTTACAAATCCAATGTATGAATTTATTAATAGTTTTATAGAATTTATCTATTATTTTATTTAATCTGCTATTCTCTTTTTCTAAACCTTTAATTTTACTTTTATATTTCCATTCTATATCAAATTCTTTTTGTTTATATTCAGCCTTAATTTGTTCTACTTCATTGTGTAAATTCGCATTATCATCTAGTATCTTGTTTCTTTCTTTTTGATATTTTTCTGCTTCTTCTATAACTTTTGTTTGTCTTGATAATTCCTTATGCAAATCCATATTATCTTGATATAACCCTTGTATTAACTCATCTTTTGGTTTTATAATTTCTTCTAAAATCTTTTCATCTCTTTTCTTTGATAACCTGTTAATATTAATGTCGCTAATATTAGGAACATCTGGTAATTCTAATTTTATATTTTTTAGAGTTTCTTTCGTCTGTTCATAATTTGTTATATTTTTATATTCTTTTAATGTATAATGAACTCTGTCTGTTTCTTCTTTTGGTAATCCTCTTTGCAATTCAAATCCATTTGACACCATATATTCAAAAAAAGCATTTTGTAATTGTCTGTAACTATCTTTGGCTTTCCAAAATTCACTACAAGCTAATTTATCAATGGGATTTCCTTTTTTATCTACTGTATGAACAACAGGCAAAAAAAGTAAGTGCAAATGAGGAGATTTCTCATCATAATGCACTTTTGCAGATAAAATATACTTTTCACCTAAATCTTTATATTCACATACAAATTTATATGCAGTAGCAAAATTATATTTTGCATTTCTTATTATTGCATAACTCATATTTAACCTCTTTACTCGTGTATATGCAAGTTATGCACGAGGATGAGCATGTTTATATATATTTTTTATACTTTCATCTTGAAATTGCATGTATACTTGTGTTGAAGATATATCTGAATGTCCAAGCATTGTTTGAATTGATTTTAAATCTGCTCCATTTTGTAATAAATGTGTTGCAAATGAATGTCTTAAAACGTGTGGTGTTATATCTTTTGTTATATGTGCTTGTTCTTTATAATATTTAACAATTTTCCAGAAGCCTTGACGTGTTAACCTTTTTCCATTTGTATTAACAAATAATGCTTTTACATTTTCGTCTTTAATTAATATTGGTCTAGAATTCTCAATATATTCTGCTAATGCTTTTAAAGAAAGTGATCCAAGTGGTACATTTCTTTGTCTTGCACCTGTTTTACAAGTTACAATACCATCTTTTAAATTTACATCATCTATATTTAATGAAATTATTTCTGTTACTCTCATTCCTGTAGCATATGCAAATTCAAGCATCGCTTTATCTCTAGTCCCTTTTAAATCTATATCTTTTGGTTGTTCTAGTAATAGTGCAACTTCTTGTGAAGATAGAACACTTGGTGCTTTCTTTTCTACTTTTGGAGATTGAATTTTATCTGTTGGATCTTTTTTTAATTTTTTATTTCTTACTAAGAATTGGTAAAATGACCTTATTGATGCAACATTTCTTGATATTGTTGATGTTTTTTTACCATCTTCTTGTAAATGTGAAAAATACTTTTTCATATCATCTTCTGTCATTTTTAAAAAATTTAGTTTATTTGCATTTACATAGTTTTCAAATTGTACTAAATCTCTTTTGTATGATTGTAATGTATTTGTAGATAATTTCTTATCTTCCTTTATAAATTCTAAAAAATTGTTAATTTGTTTTTCCATCTTTTATTCCCCTACCTCAAATTTATTTTATGTTATACTTTTCACAATTTACATAAACACTTATGTTATATCAAATTAATTGAAAAATGTAAAGAGTTTTTTGAAATTTTTTGTAAATTTATTTTTTTGTATTTATACTATAAATAACATCTCTATATAAAATACTTCTATAAAAACCCTCCGTCAGTGCTTCGCATTGTCACCTCATTAAATAAAGTAGGCTTTTCTCTATAGTTCAAAATAACTATTCCAGTCTATCCTAATTATAGCAGTAGAGTAATAGCCCCTTTACTTAAGGAAGTTGTCGCTCGTAAAAGCGACTGGAAGTTCTTTATAAATAATTTATTTTTACCAACAAATTGCAAGTTTCTTATAAATACTTAGAACATATTTGCACCAAATTTGTAGAAATGTACACTTCAATAAATGCGGATAATTCAAGCATTAGTAATATTACTCCACAAAAAATGGTATGTCTTGTTATTTCTAGTTTAATATTTTCTCTCCTTTTATCTTTAACTATAGATTTATATAACTTCATTCCACTTACCGCCAAAGCAAATATACATGGAATAAATATAATGTTTTGAGTTAATAAAGATGTTATAATAAATAGTATTCCTTTTCCGCATTCCAAGAGTTGCCATACTAGAAGATAATGTATATCCTAGTGAAAAACCTTTATATGCAATCATTCCATAAACAATTGGTATTCCTATTACAGTAGAGCCAACAAACCACAGTGTAATTGCTAATAAGAAATTTGAAATTAAAGCATCTTTTAAAAGCTCTGATTTATCTATTTGCATATTGTTTTTTAAACTATTTACAAAACCATTAATATATGAACTAATTTCATTTGCCTGTTCCTGTCCTGAATTATTTACAAAAATAATTCCAAAAACTAGCCCAATAAAAAAAATAATTGTGATAATCGCAATTTCTCTTATATTATTTTTTATATATGTTAATAAAACTTCTTTTATCTTACTATCTTTGTTTCTTTTTCCTATGTTTCCCAAATTTCATTACCTCCTCTAAAAGTGCCTTATACATAATGTCTATGTAATAAAATTATTTTTAGAACTAAGTTATAATTGTTTTATAAATAAAAAACTATAACTATGATTTTATACGATAGTTATAGCTTTTTACTATTATAATTTTTATCTATCACTTTCATATTCGATAAGTTGTTTCTTTTTCATTAATAGACTGTATATTTTCTGTAATAATACATTAATTTTATTAAAAATTAATAGTGAAAAGACGAGTAACTTTTCACTTGTCGCATGACGCAGTTACACGACCATAAACTCCTCCTCCGTCCTGCTTCTATTCCTAATTTTCCATCTCTTGCAAGTATTATATTATTTGCTACCTTTTCTCCTACTACTTGTTCTATATCATCTTTAGAAAGTTTATGTAATATATTCATTTCTGTTTCAAATGTATTTAATAACTTGTCTATCGTTTTTCCTCCAAGCCTTGGTATAAATGTAAGAGGAACTTGATATATGTATGGTGGACGGTTCTTAGGGCTCTTTGTTTCTTTTTTATCCTTAATCATTTCAATTCTATCAAACACACCCATTGTTATATTTCTAGAATCACAATCAGGGCATGTTGTTATTGGTGCATCTCCTGGAATATTTTTTTCGCATATTTCGCAATATGTTCTATGGTATTTTCCTAGCTTTGGGTCTAATCCATAGTTACAAAGAATTTTTCTTCCATCTTCATTTTTTAAGGCTTTTACTATCTCTTTAAAGCTTGTATTCTCAACCAATATTTTATTGTATTCTCTAGCAATTTTAGGTAATGAATGTGCATCAGAATTTGTTAAAAAAGTACGTGTTTCAAGTTCACTTATTTTATCTGCCAAAAATGTATCTGAACTTAATCCAAGTTCAATCGCTATTATTTTATTAAACTTTTCTTTGAATATTTTTTCTAATCTATCTGTACAGTTCCCATAGAAACTTTTATGTGGCGTAAAAGCATGTGCTGGTATTAAAATACCATTATACTTTTCAACTATATCTATTAAGTAATATGCTGATATATCTGCTCTTTGTGAACTTAAAGTTATATTTTTTATATGTGTACTCATTTCTTTTGAAAATCCGTTTTATATCTTTTAGGCTTGGGAAAAAGCATATATTATGAGCACTTCCTGTTTTTCCTTCATCATTTATTTCTGCTGTTTCAATTTCACTTCCTAATAAAATACAAACCTTATCTTTATAAATAATTCCTCCATCTTTTATTTCATATGCTTCACCATTTTTTAAGAACTCTTCTATATCTTCAATTACATAAGGAGATGCACAATCTATAATTCCTACAACATTTATTCCTTTCTTTTCTACACATTCTTTTGCAATATTTTCAAAATTTAAACTTCTTGCAGCTGTTATTTTTATTGGTTTATTATTTTTACTTCTTCCTATGTGTACATGTAAATCTGCAAATATTTCGTACATTTTACTATTCCTTCTTTCTTATATAAGATTATAGAGGATTAGTTAATAATCCTCTATTTATCTTTCTTCTTCTACTATTTTTTCTTTAGTTTCTTCTACAACATATTCAATTGGTTCTTTCTTCGCTTTAGAATAAGGTGTTTTTAAGTGTACTTTGCTTATATCATTCATGTCTCTCATGTATTGTTGCTGTGCAATTTCAATTCCTTCTCTAATCTCATTAGGTGATAATTTATTAAATTGTTTTTGTTCTTCTGTAAGTTTGTTAGAATATCCTTCAACTTCAACATGTTTTTGATAAAATGACCCATCTTTGCCATTATAAAATCCCATTTTAACTCCTCCGTTTCTATACCGCAATTCCCTCTGTAACACTTACAAACTCTTTAAATTTTTCAAGATAAATATTATCTTTTCCTTTCATGTTTCTAAATTCTAGTAAAACTAATGCTTCATCAACAGGAAAACCTCTTCTTTCTGGTCTATTTAAAAGCATTCCTCCAAAGTTATCAACTAATTCTAATATATCACTTTCTTTTTCTCTTGGTTCACTTCCACTATATCTATTTGTCTCTTCACATATTTTACAAAATCTAGCATCAAATCCTAGAGTGGATAAATAATTTGCACTATCTTTTGCATATGATTTAATTCTTGATAAATCTTTTGAATCTTCTGGCTTTTTGCATGCACATAATAATGATGCTGTTAGAACTAAATTTTTATCTACATCTATGTACATATCTTCTATAAACATTCTTGCAAGTTCTGTTTTAAATATAACAGAATTATCAAAGAAAATATTAGTTCGTTTTTTTAAATAATATACAATTTCCATTTTCTTTATATAGTCTTTTTCAGACAATATATAATCTGCAAATGTTTCCATATTATCCCCCTAATCTTTTGCCTATAATACTATATATTTATTATATTGTAAAAAAGTATACAGTTCAACAATATTACAAAAATGTCACAATAATGTAATGAGTTTGAATTATAGTGTTAGTAATTGTAGGTTGCGACACCAAAAGTTTGAAATATTAATATAAAAACAAGTACATCATTTTTTAATACTCTGTATATATTTTTTTAATTTCATTTTCTAATTCTTCTAAATTACCATTATTTACAATAATATAATCTGCTCTATCTTTTATATAGTTATCACTTAGTTGTATATTAAGTCTTTTTCGAGCCATTTCTTCAGTAATATTATCTCTTTTACAAATCCTATTTATTTTGTCTTCTTCTTTAGCAATTACCCCAATTACAATATCACAAACTTTGTCTAAATTGCTTTCATATAAAAGTGGTGCATCTATCACAATCAATTCCTTATCTTGTAAATTATTAATATTTTCCTTTATTTCTTTAACTACATAAGTAAATGTAAGATTGTTTAGTGCATTTCTCTTTTCTTCGTCTTCATAAATCATACTTGCTAATTCTTTTCTTTTTAGTTCTCCAGCATTATCAAGAATACCTACGCCAAAATATTCTACAATAGAATTTAAATACATATTTCCTTTTTTAGTTAATCTTTTTGCAACTTTATCTGCATCGATAATATGTGCTAAATATTTTTCCTCTAATATATTACATATTGTTGTTTTTCCAGCACCTGAACTTCCTGTAATACCTATAATTCTCATTTTATACCCCCATTTATTAATATCATCTTATATCTTTTTTAATTAGCACCAAAAAATAATATATTTGATTTTTGGTGCTAATTTTATACGGCTAAACTGTAATTTTGGTTACAGTTCAACCTTACTGCATAAAAAACTTCGAAGAATCCGCAAGAAACCTCCTTTAACAAGGGAGGTTTCAGTCCGTAGGACTGACGTAAGGTTCTTATTATTGCTTTTAAGAACATCTAGTCAGCTATGCTGACCCTCCTTGTTAAAGGGGCTTTCTTGTATGCTTTTGTAGATCATTCTAAAATATAGCTTTAACTGTAACTAATTTTTTATAAAGTACTAATAGCATTTCTTGCCATTTCATCACATCTATTATTATACTTATTGTCTGCGTGTCCTTTTACTTTAATAAATTCTACATTGTGAATATTAGTTAATGAATATAATTCTTCCCATAATTCCTTATTTTTTACTGGCTCTTTATTAGAATTTTTCCAGCCATTTTTCAACCATCCATAAATCCATTTTTGATTAAATGCATTAACAACATATGCACTATCACTATATAGTTTTACATTACATTTGAATTTTAATAATTTAAGTGCTTCAATAACAGCTGTTAATTCCATTACATTATTTGTAGTATCTTTTAATGCTCCTGAAATTTCCTTAGTATTTTCTTTATACATAAGAATACTTCCCCAACCTCCTGGACCTGGATTTCCTGAGCATGCACCATCTGTATATATAATAACTTCCTCCATTTTTTCCTCCTATCTTGATATTTTTATTAATTTTTTTACATATTTCATATAAATTTTATCATAATATTTGAAATTTATTTTCTTTTATGATATTATATCAGTAAATTGTTTCAGGTTGCAATATAGGAGGATAAATTTATGAATAAAGTACTTGGTATTATTGCCGAATATAATCCATTTCATAACGGTCATTTATACCATTTAAATGAATCAAAAAAAGCAATAGACGCTGATTATACTATTGCTGTTATTAGTGGTAACTTTGTACAACGTGGTGATACTTCTTTAGTTGACAAATGGTCAAAAACAGAAATGGCTCTTCAAAATGGTATCGACCTTGTTATTGAGTTACCTTTAATATATAGTATATCAAGTGCAGAGAACTTTGCTGAAGGTGCAATTAGAATTCTAAATTCTTTGAATATAGTAGATTATATTTCTTTTGGTAGTGAACTTTGCAATGTTAAAATCTTAGATGATTTTGCAAATATCTTATATAGTGAACCAAAAGAATTTGTTTCGCTTTTAAACCATGAATTAACCAAAGGAATCTCATATCCTAAAGCACGTGAAAATGCTTTACTTATGTATTTAAATGATATTAGAAAATATGCTAATGTTTTATCTAGTCCAAATAATATACTTGCCATAGAATATTTAAAAGCATTAAAAAAATATAAAAGTCGTATTGTTCCTGTAAGTATAAATAGAAATAAAGTTGATTATAACTCAACAGAAATTGTTGATGGAATGGCCAGTGCAACTGCTATTAGAAAAATTGCAATCACAAATGATGTTTGGAGTTTAAGACGTGCTATGCCAAAAAGCTCTTTTGATATTATGTATGAATGTTTAAGATCAGGTCATACTGTACCAAATATCGCTAAATTTGAAAGAGAAATTATATATAACTTCCGTAAAATGAGCCTTGAAGAAATAGCAGACTTACCTGATGTAACTGAAGGATTAGAATATGCAATAAAAAATGCTGCTAATTCTTGTAATACTATTGATGAACTACTTACTATAATTAAAAGTAAACGTTATACTACAACAAGAATTAAACGAATTTTTCTATATTGTTTATTAGGAATAACTAAAAAAGATATGCTAAACTCAAGAAAAGTAACAACTCCATATGTACGTGTTCTTGGTTTTAATGATAGAGGAAAAGATTTATTAGGAGGAATTAATCACTTAAACCCTAAACTTGAAATTATAACTTCTGTTAAAAAATATTTAGATACATCAAATAATAAAATGTCTAAAAGTATGTTAGAAAAAGATATTTTCGCTACTGATATATATACATTAGGATATGACTATGATTCAACTAGCGGATTAGACTATACTCACAATATTATTACTTTATAAAAATATTATAACTCAAGGGCGGACATGCAGTCCGCCCCTATATTTTGGGTAATTTTTTTGAAAATTTATAATAAAAAAACACCTCTTTATATTAATCAATTGCAAAATAGATATCTTGCATGTGTTTCATTATCTGCTATAGTTTCAATATTGTTCTTTTTATCTTGTTTCCATTTTTTTATAAATGTTTCTACTAATCCTTGTTTTTCACTAGGTTGTAGCCCTCTTGTTTGCTCATACATTTCCTTTGATGTCATATCAGTATATAGACCTCTATTCATTACTTCTGTTCCTGTATGCTTATTGCCTTGCCTTTTTGCATTTTGTCCATTAAAAATTGCAAAAAGAATTACTGCAAACAATATGATAATAACTGTTATAATTAGCATTAATCGCTTCTTATTATTAACTTTTATCTTCTTTTTTCTGCTTTTCTTAGTACTTTCCTCTTTATTCATTTTAAATTTCATTCCTCTCTCTGTTCACTTGTAAAGCATACATATAGCTATAAAATTTCTTTCAAAGTAAATTTCTTTTTTGCTTTGCTCTAAAGACATATATAAGTTACAAAAGAAAATTACATTTCAAACTAAATTCTCTTTTTTATACAATTTTATAATGATATCTCTCTTAATACTCCCATTAAAATATATCTTGCATCTTCGTAATCATATGCACATGTAGATAAAGTTAAAATTTTATCTTCTTCATTTACAATTACATCATTTTGAAAATTTGATTTTTTCTTTAAGTCTTCTATTTTATTTTTGTCTAATTTATCTAAATCATATATATTAGAATCTATTGAAGTAGTATATTCTGTAAATAATTCTACCTTGTAGCTCTTTTCTGGTGTTATATAATACATAATCTTATGCTCATCATAATAACTTTGATTTCTATATTTTTTAATTGTACCAAACATTGTAGTATTTTTCATGTTATGACCATAAATGATAGTATTATAATCTCCTATATTTTTATCATTTCTATAATCCATAAATAAAGTGCCAGAAGACCCTTTCTTTTTATTTACTAATGTATGAACATAGAATTCGTTATCAGTCCCTTGTACTACTGGATAATTAATTGGAGTGTTAGTAGAATAAAGCCATCCTACTATATCACTATTTTCTTGCTTTAATTTTTCAAAATCCACAGTTATAGGAGTTCTTTCTCCTTGTCCTTGCACCTCAACTATAGTTACTGCTTTACTGGCTAAATCACTATTTAATTTGTTATTTATAATAGTCTCTTTTACATAATCACAAATTTTCAATACTGAAAAAATAAGTATTACTATTAGTATAAAGAGTATTATATTTCTTATTTTCTTCTTCATCATGCACCTTCTTTATTTTACAGCTTATATTTGTAAAAGTGTATACATAATGCAATAACTATATACACTTTTACTTATTTATTTTAAAAATAGCATTGACTGCTTATAATAAGCTAGCCATGCTATTTTTAATTAATGTGTTTTACTTATTATGTTTTTCTTTTCTATTTTGTAACACAATATATACTATTCCAACTATAGAAACGAACATTAAAGATATCCAGAAACTTATATGTCTATTATCTCCTGTATTTGGTTTGTTTGGATTACTTGGTTTATTTACATTGTTTGCATTATCATCTATTACTGTTCCTTGTTCTGGTGTTCCTTCTCCATTTCCTCCATTATTTTCGTCATCTATATTAGCTACTAATAATTTATCTGATATTACATATTCTGAACAGTGGTCTAGTGTTATTGTTACTCTCTTATCTCCTACTATTAAAGCATTTAGATATTGATATTCTTTTTTAGTGCTATCATAGTAGTATAAATAAACTGTTTTTCCTTTTTCATATATATTATATTGTGAAATATCTAATTCTATTTCAGCTTTTCCTGGTAATGGTCCTTCGTGGTCAAATTTTAAGTAAATGGCATCTTCAAATGGTGTTTTATCCATATTTTCAAATTTATTATTAGCTATAGTAACTGTTGGATTAACATTTATGTTAGGGTCTGTTATATCATTACTATTAAATTTCCATATTGCATTTGAAGTTTGTACTTTTAAATCAACATTATCTTTATTAGCTAAATTTCTAAATATTTCTGCTTCAACATCTTTTACATTTTCTACCATATCAATTGTAACATTTTGTCCATTCTTTATTGCTTTTATTATTTCATCATTACTATCTGCTGCTTTTATAGTAAGTTCTTTTGCTTTTAAAAGTATTGATGCATTAATACTAGCATATTTGTTATCTTTTTCATCTGGGTTAAGTATTAATTTTAGTTCTAATGTATTTCTTGTAGTTTTTATTATTGAACAATTTTCAGTTTGCATCAATGCTTCTCCACCAACATATTCATTTGGAAGTTTTAGTGTAAATATTAAATACTCTGTTCCATCTAATTCATTTTCTGTTTTTATTGCACCTGTTACAAGTATTTCCACATCATAACCTTTAGCTTTTATTTCTTCACTATGTTTACTATCTCCGTCATAGTATTTTGTATTTACAAATATTCCTGCTAGTTTTTCATCTGAACCATTTGGATAATATGTTCTATCTATTTCTGGTACAAATTCATATTGTCCTTCATTTGATAATTCAGTACTTATTATTCCTAAATTACTATCTTTTGAATAACGTCCATTATTATCTAACACATATTCTGTTGTTTTAGTTTTATCAACTAATTTTAATGTTGCGCCCATATTATCAAATAATTCTTTTGCTTTTTTATTTTCAGCTTTCGTCATATCAATATTATTTTCTGATAAGTCTATTGTTAAATAACTTGCCATTTCTTTAATTGTATCTTCGTCCATATTATCCCATAACTTAAAGTTATAATTATTAAGTTCTTTAATGTTTGTTATCTTATTTCCTGATAAATCTAAAGTAGCAAGATTTTTCCAATTCTTTACACAGTCTATATTTGAAATCTCATTATTTGCTAAGTTTATATAGACTTCTCTCCAATTTGCTTTTTTCTTCATACTAAATAAATTTGTAAGAGGTGTTATATTTGTTATTTTATTATTTGATAAGTTAATATCTATTAAATTGTAATTATTCTCTATTCCTGAAATATTACTAATATTGTTATTTGATAAATTAATAAATATCACTTTCTTATTCTTTGTAATAGGTGTTATATCTTCAATATTATTATCAGATAAATCAATATAGCTAAATCCAAGATATTCTAAGCCAGATATATTAGTTATGTTTGCATTTGAAAGATTAAGTTCAAACATATCTTCTTGACCATTTAACATATTTGCATAGTACATTTCTCTTCTTGTTATTTTTCCATCTTTATTTGTATCAATTCCAAGTCTTATCAATCTTGCTTTTAAAGCATCTTCTAAAATAACTTCATTATCAATTTCACCTATGTTTTCATATTGAGAATTTATAGTTTGTGTAAGTTCATTTTCCCAATCATAATATTCATTTTGTATCGATTTCATAATATTTTTTAATGTATTATAGTTTGTACTATTTTTAAAGTTTATAAAATTATTATTAAGATTAATGTAATTTAATGCAGTCCATTTTGTACTACCTAATCCTGAAATATCTGTAAGTAAGTTATTACTTAAATCAACACTTTCTAATGTAGTTATTCCAAGAATTGGTGATAAGTCTTTAATATAGTTTCCTGATAGTCCTATATATTTTAAATTTTTAGCATATTGTAAACCTTCTAGGCTTGATATTTCAGCATTGTAGCCATCCATCCATTGCATATTTATCATATCTTGCTCTGTTATTTTTTTGTCATTGTCCATATCATTATTTTCTAATAATATTTTCTTTAAATTTGCATCTGGAATGTTAATTTCTTTTGTTGTATCACCTTTTATATAGTTATTCCAACGTAAACTTACAGAACAACTAAATTTATCGTTGCTAATGCTTACAGATAGATATTTTTCTCCCATTTCATTTGTATTTAATGTAATTGGGTGTTCTATTTTATTTTCATTATTTTCATAAAAGCTTACTTTAGTATATTCATCATAGAACATACTTCCTGGTGTAAAGGCTAACTTAATTAATTCATTATCTATAGTTGCTAAATTTAATTTTTGGTTTGAACCAACTAGTATGTTTCCTAACTTAACTTCAGATTGACTTCCTGAAAATCTTATATTTTTAACATTTAAAGATTTTAAGAAATCTACTAATTCTTTGTTTGTTAATTGAGTTCCATCTTCTTTATATAATTTTTCAGAAGTTTCAATTCTTTGTAGTTTTGGTAATTTTTTCAAAAGATTAATATTACTTACACTTCCTAAAACAGATACTCTGTTAAGATTTGTTAATTTTTCAATTCCTTTTAAATCAAATACTTTTTGTTTACCCTCTACATATACATAACAGCTAACACTAAGATCTTTTAGATTTTTTAAGTTACCAAACACTTCTAAATTATTTATATTATTATTTACAGAAACTGACAAAGTTTCTAAATTAGTTAATCCTGCAATTATTTTTAAATTCTTATCGTTTAAAGAATCTCCTGAAATACTTAAGTTCTTTAAATTTTTAAGTTTTGTGATTGGTGTTAAATCTTCTACTTTTGAATAAATAGATATATGGTATAAGTTAGTTGCATATGTAATTTCATCTATTGATGAAATTGTTTCATTATTACTAGCTGATAAATATAAATAACTTAATCTTTCCATTTCTTCTATTGAAATTTGGTTATCTTTATTTAAATCTGCTGTATTATTTTTTAGTAAAACTTCTTTAAATTTTGCATCTTTAAATTCTATATTTGTTGTTGCATTAGTTTCTATAACACTTATATTTGTACCTTTATCTTTTAATGTTTTAAGAGTTTCTGCAGTTTCTGATTCCTTTGTATTAATAGGATTTCTTTCAATATTTAGGTATGTTAATTTTGTTAATGCACGTAAAGGTGTTATATTGCTTATCATATTATCTGATAAATCTAAGTTTGTTAACCATGTTAATTTGCTTACAAATGCTATATCTTCTAACTTATCTCCTGTATGAAGTCCTAAAGTTGTTAATGCTTTTAATTGTTGTAAAGCATCTAAATTATCTAGTTTTACAGTTGTTGTAATACGTAAAGTTTTTAAATTAGTAAGATTTTTTAGAGTATTCATATCTATATTAGTTTTTCTTCCAGACTCATATACTGTTAATTCTTGTAAATTTTTTAAAGTTCCTAATTGAGCATAATCTAATTCTTTCCCATTATAATTATTTATAGTTAATGATGTTAAATTATTAACTATTGTAAGTTTAGGTATAATATCTGTAGCATAATTTGATATACTTAAAGTTTTTAAATTTTTCAATTTATTAACAGCTGATACATCAGTATAATTAGCACTTAAGGATAGGCTAGTTATATTTTGTGCTACTTCCAAACCTGTAAGATTTTTTATATCATAATTTCCTGCAATGTAAAGAGTTTTAATTTGTAGCATATCATAATTTGTTATTACTTTATCTCCATCTGCATCATATTCTTTTAAAAGATATCTTTTTAATTCACTATCTGGTATATTTACTTCTTCTTTTTTCTCTACTGTTTCATGTACTGTATATTTAATATTAAGTTGTACTGTTCTACCACCTTGGTCCTCATTGTTATAATCATGATTTGCTCTTATATAAGAAGTTCCTGTTCCTAATTCTGCTTTTGTTCCGTCAAGAATTAGCTTAGTTTTATCATTATTAAGTGATATTAGAGAAGAATCTACATTAATCTCTTCTGTATATATTGGACTATTTTTATCTGTCATTTTTTGAATTACAGTTGGAAGTTCTGCCTCTGTTTTCTTTCCTTTTTCAATATATATATTATCTATATCTTGATAATAATATAAACTTTGCTTAACATTTATTGCTTTTAATGTTTCCATATTTTTGTCACTATCTGTGGTTTTTATTCTAAGTGTTTCAAGTTTTGTAAGATTTTTTAGTGGACTAATATCTTCTATATAGTTAGCTGATAAATCAAGTTCAGTTAAATTTGCAAAACTTCCTATATTAGTAATATCCTTTATTTGATTATTTAAATTTAAGTTTAATTTTTCTAGGTTAGTTAATTTAGATAATGTATTTATATTAAATGCAGTTGTTAAACTAGTATCTGTTATTTCTAATGTCTTTAAAGAAGTTATACTAGCTATATAACTATAGTTTATTACATCATTATTACTACTATTATAATTATATAGTCTTAATTCTTCTAATTTATTAGCATTCTTAAAGTTTACTAAATTTTTTATATTATTACCTTCAAGAGTCAATTTTTTTAAATTTAATAGACCATACACTGAATTCATATTTTCATATTGGTTACTAGTTAAATATAATTCTTCTATATTTTTAGCATATTCTAATCCAGTTAAATCTTTTATATTAGAATCATATATTGAAAGTGATGTTATTTCTAGCATTTCACTTTCTGTAATGGCTTTATCTCCATTTTTATCATAATTGTTTAATAAGTACTCTTTTAATTTAGCATCTTTTATTTCTATTGTTGTATTTGTTTCTGCTTGAGGTTGTGCTATGGTAGTTTCTGTTTTTGGCTGTACTGAATTTGTTTCTGTTGTTTCTGGTTTAGTTGTTTCTGCTTGTGGTTGTGCTAAAGGAGTTTCCTCTTCTTTAGTCTCTGTTTTGGATTGTTCTAAATCTGTTTCTGTTTTTTTAGTTTCTGCCTCAGCTAGAGGTACTTGATTGTTTGCCCCTGTTTGATTAGTTGTTTTAGTTATTTGGTTTTCATCTGGTACTGTAGCTTTTACTATTGTATTAATTGCTGGTAAATATGCACTAATCATTAATAGTACAGTTAAACATACAATTAGTTTTCTAGCAATTTCTTTGAAGTTTTTTTCCTTCATCTGTTTCCCCTCTTTCTGTATAAAATTAAACATTTTATACTCTATATTTTCTAGGTCATTATATCAAACGTGTAAAAATATGTAAATAATTATTATATGTTTTTTGTGTTTTTATGTAATTAAATGATTACTTGCAAATTTTTAGGATAATCAATTATAAAAAAGCTCCCAATCGGCTTTGCCGACAGCCCCCCTTAAATAAAATAGTCTTTTTTTCTACTGTTTAGAGTATCACATAATTAATTTTAAAAATGATTAAGTAAATTATCATTTACTTAATCATTTTTAAAACTTTATATTTAGAATAATGATTTTTAACATATATTCTACTTAATCCGTATAAATCTAATGTATTTGACTCATTAATTTCATCATTTGTTAAATTTTGTACAAATCCCACTTGCTTTAATGCTTCCAAGTGTTCTTTAGTATATGCACCATATGGATATGTAAATACTTTTGTAACTTTTTTGCCTACTTTCTCTTCTATATTGTTATGTGCATATTCTATATGTTCTACTAAAGTTTCCTTAGTTTCTTTATCATAAAATATGTGAGTTTTACCATGTGAATTTATGCTTACTAATCCACTATCACTCATTTCTTTTGCTTGTTCCCAATTAAAATATCCTGGTGTTCCAACAAGGTCATCTACAACATATATATTTATTGGAATATTATATTTTTTTACTATTTCAAATGCATATAAGTAATTACCAATATATCCATCATCAAAATCCATCAACACTACTTTTTCAGGTAATGCCTTTTCTCCTTTATCATACGCAATTAAATCATTATAAGAAATAACTGTATATCCATATTCAAGTAATCCTTGTATTTGCTTTTCAAAATTTTCTTTTGTTGTACGCATATATGATAAACTTCTTTCTGGCTTTTCTTCAGTTATTTCATGATATAATAATATAGGAATTCTTAAGTTTTTTTCATTTTTATAGTATGTTTTTGCTTTATCTAAAACTTTATATTCACTAGATAATTTAACTTCTATACCTAGTTTTACATATTTTATCCCATCATAAATATTATATAATATACTTCTATTGCAGATATATAATAGTATAAATATTACCACTACTACAACTAATAATACTCCAATACTTATTATCACTCTTTTCCAATTCATTTCTACATCCCCTATTAAAATATAAATTACTACAGTACATTATTTTAGCATAATATTATATCAAAATAAACATATTAAGTAAAATTTAAGAAAATTTATCTAATATGCTTGTTTCCAAGTTACTCCATTATCTACACTATAAAAATTATAATATTTTTTACTTGAATTTTCTATAACATATGCTTTTAGTTTTAAAACACTATTTTCCTTATATGGAACATCTTCTATATATAACTCCTTTTCAATATTATCTAATTTAATAATAGCTTCTGTAAATTTTTTTCCTCCGTTAGTTGTTACTTGTAAACTTCTATTATCTCCACTTGTTCCTGCAAGTCCAAAATCATTGATGAATCCAATGTTTTCATCTATAAAAACAAATTTCGCTCCATTATGAATTTGAACAAAATCATCTATATTTTCTATTTGTTCAATCCAAGTATTGCCTCCATCAACTGTTTTTTCAAATCCTATTATTGACCTACCAGCTAATATATAGTCTTTAACTACTACTCTAATTGCAATTTTATCATTAAATTCTTTTTTATATAAAACTTCTATATTTTCGCTATTACCACTCTTCTCTGTATTATTTTCTATAACACTTTTTTCATTTTTATTGTTTTTTTCTAATACATTATTACTTTCGGAGTAATCTTTAGCATTTGTTTTAAGTACTTTACCATTTTTATCGTAATAGTAATATTGTACTGGTTCGCGATCATTATGTTTTCCATCAAAGGGGTCATATCCTCCTTTTCCATAATCTTCATATATCTTTTCCTTATCACCAACTAAAAATGAATTTATATAGTCATAATAGCTTACATTAACTCGTAAAAATGAATTAACATATGCCACATATTTTTTACCATCTTTTGTAACAATATGTTCTGGAGTATATGAAAAAACTAATGCTAGTAAAATAAATTCCCAAAATAAAGTTATAAAAATTGTAACACATACTCCTGTAATGGATAATACTATTTTTACTTTTTTACTATTTTTATTTGCCATTTGTATAAATCCTATCACTATTCCAATAATTACTAATGCAGCTATAGTATAATACACCCATTGTCTAAATCTAATACTAAATAATTTTAAAAAGAAGTGTATCATCATAAAAATTATAAAAGCAATTATTGTATAAATTAATATATTTCTTTTAACTTTATTACAAATTGTTTCATTTTCTCTTAAACTTATCATCATTAATCTCCTTAACAATTCTTTAACTTATATTTTTTTATAATTATAAAACTAACTCTATATATACCAGTAGTTAAAGTAGCAAAAAAATAAATTTTAATTTTATTTAAACTGACTTCACTCTCGTTATATCCATTTTCCATTATGTAATTATGCAAAGGCTGTACTTTTTCATCACTATCACCAAATGTTGTGCTATCTTCTTTTCCATTTTCGTAATATAAAAATAATTTCCAATCACCTAACCCTTGCATACATACAATTTCATTTAATGTTCCTATTAATTTATAGTTTTCGGTTACTATTTTTTCTATATATTCTCTGTTATTTGAATCTATATTTAAATAGTATTTATGTTGTAAGACTTTTGTAAAATTGTTTGATATAACGATTATACCAATTACTATTATAATTGTTGCAACTACTATATTTTCATCGTCGAAAACTTTATGCACATTAACCACTCCATTTTCATTATGTTAGATTATACATTTCTATTTATCGTTTGTCAATAATTTTTTTTCGTTTTTCATAGTTTTATAAAAAAAACAAATAGAGGACTAACTATTAAAATCAATAATCACTTTATTCCTCTAGCAACAAATCCCTGTAGTAATTAATTTTACTACAGGGATTTATTTATTTTCTATTAAACAAATAACAACACATATTATTAATTGTATTACAAACAATAATTATCTATTGTTATTACAATTACATACACTGTCACAAACATTATAGTTGTTTACACTATTAAATTCTTTTAAGCAGTTGCAATTATTATTGTTTGTATTATTGCAATCATTCATATAAAATCTTTTTGAAGCTAGCTTATCTTGTACTCCACGTAATGCTTCACCAAATCTTTGGAAGTGCACTACTTCTCTTTGTCTTAAGAATCGTAATGGTTCAATTACATCTGGATCATCTTTACATAGGTCGATTAATTTTTCGTAAGTTGCTCTTGCTTTTTGTTCCCTTGCCACTATGAAAGTACAACAAATTAAAAAAACTATATTTTCCAATGTATCTCAATAGTTTTCTTTTTTGTTATAGGGTCTTTTGCTCCAACCTCTATATAATCTATTAGATTGTCAATCATTTCTCTTGTTAGTTCTGTAACATTTACATACTTTTGTAATAGTTCTCTTTTAGATTTTAGTGTTTCTTGTTCATTTTCAAGTTCTGCTAACTTTAACTTTTTATTTGAAATAATCTTTTTCTGTTCTTCAATGTTCTTTGAAAAGTCTGAATTAAATTCTATAAATTGTTCTTCGCTTATTATTCCATTTATTTTATCCATATACGAAACTTTTATTGCTCTTGATTGATTATCTATAATTGCTTGGTGCTTTGCAATTTCTTTTTTTAATTCTTCCTTTTCATTTCTAAATTGTTTTAAGATAATATTTTCTTCTAATTGGTCTATATTTAAGTATTGCTCTGTTAATGAATTGATTTCTTTTAATACTACCTTTTTAACTACATTTTCTGATATAAAACTACCTTGGCAACTGCTTTTATCTACTTGCCTTGTTGGGCATCGTAAGTATCTGTCATTGTGTGATTTGCTGGTTTTTAAAGTATAACCACAATATTTGCATTTGCATTTCTTGGCAAATAATCCAATTTTACCACCACTAAAAGGCTTATAGTTTTCTTTTATCTTACTTTGTACACTATTCCATAAATCAATATCAATAATTGGTTCATGTGTTCCTTTTATTATAACCCATTCTTCTTTTGGTTTAGGTTTATTTTTTTTACTTTTATAAGAAACACTTTCATATTTTCCTTGCACCATATTTCCAATGTACATTTCATTATGCAATACATCGTCAACTGAAAAATACTTCCATAGTGTTCCTAATTTATTTGGTGGTGTTCTGTATGCAATTCCTTTTTGTACTTTATATTGGGTGGGGTTAGGAATTCCCTCATCATTTAATTGCCTTGCTATTGCTGTTTTTCCATAACCTTGATTATATAGTGAAAATATTTTTCTTACAACTATTGCTGCATCTTCGTCTATTATTAAATGGTCTTTATTTTTAGGGTCTTTCTTATACCCATATAATGCTAGTCCTGCTGTATGTTCTCCTGCATTTCTTTTAACCCTTAATGCTGCTTTTATACTATTAGACTGTTTTTCAAGGTGTCCTTGGTCCATCATTCCGTTAATTTGTCTTTGCATAATTGTTCCCTCAACTGCTGTATCAATATTATCTGTTATACTAACAAACCTAATACCCCATTCAAGAAATAAACCATTTATATATTTTTCAACTATTTCTAGGTCTCTCGCAAACCTGCTTTGGCTCTTGCATAAAATAATATCTATTTCTTTTGCTTTTGCTAATTGTAAAACTTTATTAAATGCTGGTCTATTTCTATCTGTTCCAGTATAATCATCATCACTATATATACCTTGTATTTCCCAATCTTGGTCTTCTGCATATTCTTTTAACATTATCTTTTGATGTTTAATACTTTCGCTATCGTCTTCCTTATGTTTCTTTCTTCTATCTTCTTGCGATAGTCTACAATATATTGCCACTTTGGGCTTTGTTCCGTTCATTTTATATATTTCCTCCCATAAGAAAACAATAAAATAAACCAATATTATGTTCTTAGTATATAACACAATATTGGTTCTTGTAAATTGCTTTCCTTAAATTTATCTATTTACTATTAAATTTACTATTCTTTGCCATACCTCATTAAATGCTTCTTCTCTTTCTGCTTCACTACTGGAAAGAAATATATTTTTACATACTATTGTGTCCATTTTGAATACACCTCTTCATTATCAATATATTCAACACTAGAAAGACATATACATTGTCCTTCTATTATTGATAACCTAGAAGTATTCTCAAGTAGTAAAATAACCATTAAACTATTGCTGGCACAATATCATAGGAATTCCACCTCTTGGCTATCTACCAAGTTACCCCCAATGCGTGCGATGTCTTACTTATTAAAAATAATAATATTACTAAAAATAAATTTCCACTCAAACTATGGCTAGATAAATGTATTTACTATTTTCTACCTCTGTTGATTGCCATTACCAACTAATAGTAAATATGTTTAATGGGTTTTGTATATAATTGTCAATGTACTGCAATTCCTTAATTTAAAGGCATTGTCATAAGTTTTTTAGGCTTACTTATAACTTGATTTCAAATATGCAATAGTATTATGCAAAATAAAAAGGCAACACAAAAAGGTCTTCAATCTTTTAAACTGAAAACCCAATGGTTACCTTACAAATTTATATTTGTTACTAAATTGTATTCTTATTCTGTACTCTATGCAACCAATGGCATATACTGTACATATTTAAACTTTTAATTTTGACATAATTATAGTAACACGATTTCTTTATAAATGCAATACCTTTTTCAAAATATTTTTCTTATTTATATATATGCTATAAATAAGTTTTAAAAACGGTCGTTAATGGTACGGCTAAAATCTTGATTTTTAACAAATGCTACCCTAAACCTTGCTATTATAGATGTTTCAACACTTTTAATATGCTTTACAAATTTTTTGAAAAAGTTTCAAAAATTATTACCAAAAAGGCTTGACAATCTTGGGGCTGATGGTTTATCGTCATTAATAGATAGGGGGATAATTATGTTAATCGCTTATGCCCGTGTTTCCACGGAATTACAATCATTAAATAGGCAACTTGATATTTTAAAAGAAAATGGTGCTGAAAAGATATTCCAAGAAAAGATAACTGGCACTAAAAGGGAAAGAATAGAATTAAATAAAATGCTAGATTGTTTAGAAAGTGGCGATGTTGTTATAGTTGCTGAATTAACAAGATTATCAAGGTCAACTAAAGATTTATTTGAAATAGTTGAAACAATAGAAAGAAAGGGTGCTAGTATTAAATCATTAAAAGAAACTTGGCTTGATACAACTACACCACAAGGAAAACTACTTTTTACAATTTTCGCTCGGTTTAAGTCAATTTGAAAGAGACTTGATTGCCGATAGGACAAAACAAGGTTTAGAAAGTGCTAAAAAACGTGGTGCTAAACTTGGTCGCCCTAACAAGTACCAAGAAAAGAAAGATACAATTTTGCAAATGTATAATTCAAATGATTATTCTATAAATGATATAATTTCTGCGACTGGAATCTCAAAAACAAGTTTATATAGATTAGTAAATGCACAATAATACAATACAAAACCACCTAAAATATCAGGTGGTTTTGCCAGATTTAATCTCTGTCATTCTTTCCACATCCATATCCTACAAATGTACCAACAAAAGCACCGATAGCACCAACTATTGCCGTATTAAGATAATCAGCACTTCCCATTATTTTTCCAAAAATGGTACATATTACTGCATAAGTAATGAAATAGATGAAAGAATAGCCAATCCGTTTAATCATAATGAAATCCTCCTTGCCAAATGGCGATGTAATAATATTATTTACGAACCTAATTATATTATACTACAATTTAACATAAAACGCAAGACTAATTCCATCCATATTAAAATTGTTATAAGTTTTAAAATATGTCAAGTGTTTTTTCTAAATATGCTAATATTTTTAGGCATATACTTTTATGGATTGTATGCTAAAAGTGTCTTAAATTTAATCGTCGTTGTAACCTCTTATTGCTATTTTGTTATTTGTATTAGATATTTTCAAAATACATTAAACTTTGCCCGTTAATGTGAAATTTCTTTTCTTATCTCGTAACAATTGACAATTCTCAACTTTATTGTTTTTACTACCTCTAACACTTATGTAATACTTGTATGGTCTAAAAGTATATTTGTCTAAAGTATTACAATCAACTTTTTCTATTTCTGTATCAATAAATGGGTCGGTTGGTTTTCCTTTTTCGTCAAATGCTTGTACTATATAATTAGTGTTTCTCTTTGGTGTATAAACTTTTCCTAGTATTTTTTTCGGCTTTAATAAACTATAAAAAATCATTTCTGCCTTTACTTGTAATAATTTTGCTATCTTTAATGCCACTTTTCCATTACCAATAACTGCTACTTTCTTTGTTCCTTTTATCAAAAAATATACTAATTTTAACTCGTCTGCCCACACAACAAACTGATTGAATAAACCATAGTTTAGGTCATTTAATATAGTAACTACTGGCGATGTATCTAACTTTGAAAATGATACTATTTCTTCTAATGGTATTTCTTGTAATTCTATTATTTCTAATACTCTCATTTAATACACCTCCATATCTAAAAAATCTGTGCAAATGTTATTTAATGTCATATCGCTTATATTAACTAAATTATAAATATAATTTGCTGTTGCTGTGTCAATTGGTACTTCTTGTATACGTGCTAAAATGTCGTCAATTCTTTCTTTCTCTACTTGTAATAAGTCTGTTATGTCTAGTCTATCGGTATTTTGTAACCCCTCTGTCAAAACTTTTCTACTTGCTGATGTTTTACTAATTTGTTTTCTGCTTACCATTTTTCTGCACCTCCTCATTATTTAATTTGAATATTGTATATGCTTTGTTTAGTAATGTACGGCTTTTAAAAAGTAAGGTGATTACATACTCTAAATCTGCTTGGCTTAAATCGTTTGTAATTTCTACTAATGTTTCTAGTTGTCTTATGATTTTACTATTTTCATAAATGCTTGTTTTTACTGATGTATTTTCTAATGACTGTCTAATTTCTAATAAGTGCATATAACCACCCTTTCCAATGATAATATAATAATAATAATTTAAAAGAAAATCTAATCTGGAAAAATTAGAATTTGTGCATTGTACTTTTTTAGTACCTGCTACATTAATATTTTACATTTCTGTTTTTGGTTTATTATTTCTATACATTATTGTTGTGATTGCATTTACAATCGCATCTGTATTTTCATTTCTTATGATATAAGTATCTGTCTTTGTTACACTATAATCACTTGATTGATATTCTGGACAATCTTTATATGGTATTTTTTCCTTGGGTGGTGTTTTAATTCCTCTTGTCTTTAAATACATTCTAAAACCTTTTGGAAAATTAGTTAATCTTTCAAGTTTCTCTTGTCTACTATCTTTTGAATGCCCTAAATTCTTGAATGTATTGAAATTTCTAATAATATGCACATAACCATAAGTCCAATATTTATTTAATAAGTCTTGATGTGGAATAGTCAATACTTTTGATGTATCAACATATTTTAGGAATAAATGTATATGCCAATACGAATTAGATGTTGTTTCAAATAATGCAATGCACTCTAAACCTTTATAGTCAGTTTGTATATTTTTCAAGAATTCTTTGTATCTGTCTTTTATAACTTTTAAATCTGTGATTTTATCTCTACAAGTAAGTGTGATAAATAATTCATTTTTACCACCTGTGAAATTGTATATTACTAATTCCTCGTACTTTCTAACTTTTCTTTTCACATCTTTTATATCTGTTGGTTTGTCTAAATCATAATATTTTCTTTCACCTGTGCGAGTATCTATATACTCATATTTACTTAACTTTTTAATGCAACTGCCAGATGTACTATTATTTGACATAGATACAATTTTACTTGAATTACCTAAGTCTGTGCGATATACAATTTTATCTGCACTTATATAATGTGAATTACTTTCACGATTAATTTTAAAATTATTTTCTTGTTTCATTATATTTTCCCCTTTAATAAAAATGGTGCTTTGAAATTATTACACCCTTATATAAATATAAAAATATTCTTCAAAACCATAAAAAAAAGACTCATACTTTGTACGGTCTAATTTTAAATATTGGTTCATTTTACTGTATTTTATTGATGTTGTATCTTCAAAGGGGCAAGTTCTGCTGCTAAATCCTCTTGTAAGTTTGCTATTGGGTCTCCTTTACATGCAAGACATGTTGCTGAAAAAGGCACTCCTGCTGCTGACTGAGGATATACATCTACTCCATGGTCTGTATAATATGCCCCTAATCCTGCTTTTTCCAATTCTTCTGGACAAACTCCATCAGTTAACTGGTGTACTATTGTTCCAACCATTTCTAAGTGAGCAAGTTCTTTGGTTCCATGATGATGTCAATCAAAAAAATTAGTGCTATTGACTGTAAAATTTTGAATTCCAAAATGGAAAAAGTTCACTTGGTGAACAGGACTAGTACACTAAGTGAACTTGATAATTTTATTTATTACTATTTTCATTCAAATATCTTTGATACATTTCGTCCATACTAGAAATATATTGAAAATCTTGTTTTACTTTGAACTTTTCATATTCATTTTCAGCCTTTTCTATTGCTTCTTTATGTGATATAGAACCTGCATTTTCTAATATCTTTTTTCTTCTAAATTTTAATAAATCATCTGTTGCATCAATCCAATTTTGCATTGTCATGATGTGTCTTTCTTTTGCTTCATCTTCAGCAAATACTATAAAGAAATTGGTTAAATCATTTAATTTTTTCAATTCTTCTTCATTTAAATAATTTTTAGCTATTGTTACATCATATTTATATATTAAACCATCTGGACTATTTTTCCAATTCGTAAGTCCCATATGTTCTTTATTTGCATTTGCTCTTTCATAAATTAATTCTGCTGCTGTATGTCCAGAAATAGCATAGTGTAACTTATTTTGCACAATTTTAAAGAAAGTATATGCTTCTTCTGATTTAGGGTTATAATCAACAGCCGTTGCTATAAATAAATCCGTTATTTTTTGATAAGCCATTCTTTCACTTGTACGAATTGTTTTTATTCTTTCTAATAACTCATCAAAATATTGTGCATTTACTTTGCCACCTTTTAAAAATCTATCATCATCTAATGTAAATCCTTTTATCATATATTCTTTTATTATTTTATTTGCCCATGTTCTAAATTTAATTGCTTTTTTAGAATTTACTCTAAATCCAATGGAAATTATCATATCTAAATTATAATATATTACAGTTCTTTTAACATTTCTATTTCCCTCTTTTTGAACTAGTAAGGATTCCTTACTAGTTGAACTTTCTTCTAATTCTTGGTCATCATATATGTTTTTTATATGCATTGTAATATTATTTCTAGTTGTTTCGAATAATTTACTTAACGAAGTTTGATTTAACCATACATTTTCATCTTCAAGTATAACTTCAATTTTGGTATTTCCTTCTTCATCGTTATAAAACAAAATATTATTTTCATTTCCAATTAATTTATTATCCATATAATATCAACCTCATTTCTTATTTGTTACATATTATCAAACATTCGTTCTTTTGTCAATTGCATTATAATAATTTTACCAAAAATAATAGCACACAATTTCAAATTATCTATAAAATTTTAATACACCAAGTGAACTAATATTAAATTTCCTAGTTCATTTGGTGTATTTTTCTAAAATACTTTATAAAAATTTAGTACACTTGGTGAACTTTTGCTTAAAATGAGTGAACTTTTTTAATTTTTTAGTTCACTATTTTCAATTTCAATGAAGAATAGAGGGGTTGAGCTAGTTCACTGAGTGAATTTCTGCATTATATTTACTTAAAATTTTTGTTTCTTTATTAACTCTTGAAGGCTTGTCCTTCAATGTGTGTAGGCGATATGTTAATACCGCTTTCCTGCCTTTAGTATTCACCTTAGTTCACTCGTTCAAAATGTATTTATGTTTCCTTAATTAAATATACTTATCCTTAAATCCTATTAACTGAAAAATACTGTGCTTTTAAAATTTAGTCAAGGTTGTGCAATAACACATTCATTTCAACCTTGACTTAATTTTATAAAGCACATTAAAATATATTTTATGGGGATATTTTAGTCCTTAACTTGAGAATTTTCATTCAAAGTTATTCCTTTTTTAGCAAATTCTTGAATTTTTTGTTTTTTCTTATCCTGCCATTCTTTAGAAGAGAGAGTTTCAAAACTAATTGTTGCAGTTCCTACATTTTTATTTTTGCCAAAAATGTGTGTAGCTAATCTAGCTTCTGGATGCTCTTCTATAAATTTATTATCACTCAAATCTTTTTTTCTATATGACTGTGTCTGAAAATCCATACTATCTAAGAATTTCATTTCTCTTCCAATTAATATTGGAGATATCATATAAATACTATCTTTTTCTTTAAATCTATAAAAGCCATCATTTCTTAATTGTTTTATTTTATCTATTGCATCTAATAATTGCAAATTTACATTATCTATTGTATCAGAAATACCTCTTTCAGATATCATCTGATGTAAGTCTCCAGGCAAATGAAGATGAATGCAATTTCCAGATATTCCATATGTAAACATATCATTGATTGGATATTTTTCTTCGCTTTGATTATGATGTTTTTCAGATAATTTGCTTTCAAAAAATTTTCTAACACCCTCTTCATTATTACCAACTTTATCTAAAGCTGTTTGAAATGATTTCTCATCCATTAGATCTATTTTTCCTAATAAATTATTAATTATTGACTCATTTTCTTGAATTCTCATTGACATTAATATATTTTTTATTTCTTGTTTTTTCATTAACATCATCTCCTATCTCTAATATAAATTATAGCATAATTTTAGAAAAAAGGGAAATAAAAGGGAATTGATTTTATACATTGCCCATCCTATAATGCTATTATAGGAAAAATAAAAATTTGCTCAAGACAAGTTTGTCTTGGGCATTTTTTTATGCTTTTCTCATAAATTTTAAAGAGGCGATTTATATGTTATTAGAAGAATATACTATTGAAAATACTAAAGTGAAATTTTATGATAATTACATTGTAGAAAATACAGCTACCCAAAAAGAATATATAGATAATGTTATCGTTAATTTAATAAGAAAAATAAATCCTTCTTTATTGTAATTTGTCGCAGTTACAGGTATAATGTAGGCAAGTTAAAGACAAATTACAAGGAAAGGAGGAAATGTGCAAGATGGCACATATGCAATATATTTAAGAAAATCAAGAGAAGATATAGAATCCGAAAAATACGGAGAGGGCGAAACTTTAGCAAGACATGAGAAAATCTTAACTACTTTAGCCCAAAAACGAAACCTACATATTTCTAAAATCTATCGAGAAGTTGTAAGTGGTGAAACGATTAGTGAAAGAAAAGAAATGCAAAAACTTCTTAAAGATGTTGAAAATGAAAAATGGACTGGCGTTTTAGTTGTCGAAGTAGAGAGGTTAGCTCGTGGTGATACTGCTGATCAAGGTAGAGTTTCAAAAGCTTTTAAATATTCTCATACTAAAATTATCACACCTGTAAAAACTTATGACCCAGATAATGAATTTGATGAAGAATATTTTGAGTTTGGATTATTTATGTCTAGGCGAGAATATAAGACAATTAATAGACGTCTACAAAGAGGTCGAGAAATTTCTGTTTCTGAAGGGAAGTTTGTTGGTAATATTGCTCCTTTTGGATATGATAGAGTAAAGCTGAAAAATTCTAAAGGTTATACTTTATCCATTAATCAAGAGGAAGCACCTATTGTAAAAGAAATTTTTAGATTATATACTTTTGAAAGTAATACAATAGTCTCTGTTGTAAAACAGTTAAATGATATGAATTTAAAGCCTAGAATTTCAAATGAATGGACTATTTCTTCTGTTAAAGATATTCTTTCTAATCCTACATATATTGGTAAAATTGTTTGGAATAGAAGGAAACAAAAAAAGAAAACAAAAAATGGACATCTTATCATTAGTAGACCTCGTAATCAAGA
This sequence comes from uncultured Clostridium sp., assembly GCA_948471035.1. Taxonomy (GTDB): domain Bacteria; phylum Bacillota; class Clostridia; order TANB77; family CAG-508; genus RGIG8482. The sequence continues at coordinate 1,210 of CAOKRC010000023.1, read as the reverse complement.
TTATTTAATTTATGATGGTTTACATGACCCTATTATTGATAATAAAACTTGGGAATTAGTACAAGAAAAAAGAAAACAAAATGTTCCTAAAGTAAAACATAGCCATCAAATTCAAAATCCATTAGTTGGTTTGGTCTTTTGTGAAAAATGTGGTAAGCCGATGCAACGAAGACCTTATACCAAAAGTGATAAACCTGCAACACTTATATGTTCTAATTCTAAATGTGATAATATAAGTTCTAAACTTTATATATTAGAAAACAAAATAATTGAAGCTTTAAAAATATGGCTTGAAAATTATAAGGTAGATTATGAAATTAAAGATAATTCAAATACTGAAAATAATAAGTTAATTGAAAAAGCTATTGTTTCTACTAAAAAAGAATTAGAAAAAGAAAATGCCAAACTAGATAAAATTTATGACTTTTTAGAAAGTGGTATTTATGATAAATATGAATTTATTAATCGTTCAAAAACTATAAAAGAAAACATTAAAAGTTTAGAAAGTAAATTAGAAGAATACAATTCTTTATTACAAAAAAATGCTGAAATGCAAAACGAAAAAGAAACGATAATACCTAGATTAGAAAATGTAATTGATTTATATGATAGGCTAGAAACTGCTGAAGATAAAAATATTTTATTAAAAAGTATAATTACAAAAGTTACCTATTTAAAAACAGAAAAAGCTATAAAAAGTGATTCAGATCCTACAAATTTTGAATTACATATATATCCAAAGCTATATAAAAAGGAGTAGCTTTGTGCCTACTCCTTTTTACATAGATTACAGATTATTGCATTTTCTATGTCAGGAAGAAAATAAAGATTTTTTTCTGAAAATTCTTCCTGAATCTCTTTCCGTATAGTATGTAAGCGACCTTCAATGTAGCCAGTCAATTCTTTAGGATTCAATTGTATTGATATAACAATACCCAAATCATCAGTATTAGACCAACATATAGAATCACTTTTCTCCAATACACCTAACATATGTAAATCATCAATCAGCTGTGCAGTTCTCCGTAAATCTGTCATATTTACCTCCTTGTACTACTTGGAGGTATTACCCTCCAAGATTTATAAATAATCTTTTTGGGTAACAAAAATCTCTAACTATATTTTATCATATTTTACATAAAAAAGCAAATTTATTATGGCAATCGCTTAAAAATTTATGTACAAAGTGAAAAAATGTAGTATAATGTTT
>CAOKRC010000022.1 GCA_948471035.1 uncultured Clostridium sp. | reverse complement strand
GTTATTAAATTTTTGAAAAAAATTAAAAAATATTGTAAATAAGTATTGCCACAAGCAAATTTAACAACATATATGGGGTTTTATGACGAAGAAAATATACCAGTAACTCTTTCTACTTTAATTGAAAGATATATTGATGATGAAGAAATAAAGCCAGAACAAGCAATTTTACACCACGAAGAGGGAATAGATTTAATACCATCTAATCTCAATTTGGCAATGACAGAAAGTAATTTATCGAATGCAATGAGCAGGGAATATGCAATGCGAAAAAGTTTAGAGGAATTAAAAAGTATATATGATTATATTATAATTGATTGTATGCCCTCGTTAAGTATGCTAATAACAAATGCATTAGCAATGGCAGACGACGTAATTATACCAGTACAAAGCCAATATTTCTCAGCTAGAGGGACAGGAAATTTATTAAAGATAATTTCAAAGGTAAAGAAACAAATAAATTCAAAACTGCAAGTTGGTGGAATACTTTTAACTCTTGTAGATAGTAGAACGAAACTACCAAATAAAATAAAGCAAGAGCTAAAAGAAAATTATGGAGATATAGTCAAATTATATGACACTCAAATACCTAGTGCTATAAAAACGGCAGAATCCACTTCAAAAGGGAAAAGTATATTTGCTTATGACAAAAATAGTAAAGTAACTCAAGCCTATACAAATTTTGCAAAGGAGGTATTAACAGATAATGAAAGAAGAAAAAATGAAGTTACCAAAGATGACACTAGATGAGTTTTTTACAACACAAGACGAAAGAGATAATAAAAATAGAGAATATGTAAGAATGATTCCAGTAAAAGAAATCACAAACTTTCCAAACCACCCATACAAAGTAAAAGATGATGATGAAATGTTTTCAATGGCAGAAACAGTAAAACAATTTGGAGTAATACACCCAGTTTTAGTAAGACCAAAAGAAAATGGTGGCTACGAAATGATTTCTGGACACAGAAGAAAAAGAGCGTGTGAAATTGCAGGGAGAACAGAAATAAAAGCTATAGTAAGAGAAATGACAGACGAAGAAGCAACAATAGTAATGGTAGATAGTAACAACCAAAGAGAAAAAATACTACCAAGTGAAAAAGCATTTGCATATAAAATGAAGCTAGATGCTATGAAAAAACAAGGACAAAGAAATGATTTAACTTCTGCCCCAGAGGAACAGAAGTTGAAAAATAAAACAACAAGAGAAATACTAGCTGAAGAAACAGGAGAAAGTTCTAGTAATATACAAAGATTTATTCGACTTACTGAACTAATACCAGAACTATTAAAATTAGTTGACGAAGAAAAAATGAAACTAAGACCAGCAGTTGAACTTTCATATTTAACAAAAGAAGAACAACAACAGGTATTTGATGCAATAGAATATACAGATGCATTTCCATCACACCCACAAGCTATTAAAATGAAAAAATTAAGTGAAAGTGGTAATTTAACTATGGAAGAAATTGACGATATATTAGAACAAGAAAAACCAAACCAAATACCAAAGTTTAAAATTCCAGAAGATAAAATAGAGCAGTATATACCAAAACAATATAAATCAATGGAAGAAAAAGAGGAATATATTGTGCATTGTGTAAAAGAAACATCGGAAAGGGAAAGAAAACAGAAACAAAATGAATATGTAAGGTAAGTAGTAGCAACAGATAAATAAATTTGTAGCTACACTTTTTTTATTCCCCCTCCTTACAATCCACCCCCTAATACTAGCTATATACTAACTGAAAAGATATATTATTAAAATAAAATATAAAAAATAATTAATAGCGAAAGGAGATGGTTATTATGTGCAATTTTAAGCCTATAAAATAAAAAATATACACTTGCTAAATAAAAAGCAATAGAGTAAGATATAAGCAAAGGAGAATGATAGATATGAAAAAAATATTGATTATAACCACAGTGCTTATAGTAAGTTTAGCCATAATAAGTTTAGGAGTAATTTGTTTTATAGGAAATAGCAAAGTAGATAATAACACAAATGAACAAGGAGAAAAACAAGCAAACGAAATAGTTGAAAATGTAACAGTTGAAAACACTATCACAAATGACATTGAAAGTAATATAAAAGAGCCTATACAGGAAGATGAAAATAAAGAAATTAAGGAAGATACTACTTCTCAAAGTGATAAAAAACAAGAAACAACAACTACATCAACGAAAGTAGAAAAGACTAATGAAAAAACGACACAAAAAACAAAAAACGAAAAAACAACGAAAGCTACAACAACTGAAACAAACAAAAATAGTAATAAAAGTAGTTCAAATAAAAAAACAATAGAGGTAGAAACAGATAAAAGTACAACTTACAATATTGATGATGCAGGAACAGCAAGTAAAGGGTATTTAACAGAGGAACAAATGAAAGCATTAGGATTATAGAAAATTAGTAAAATTATTTTAAAGAGCAAGAGTAAAATCTTGCTTATTTTTTATGCAAAAAAGGAGGAAATTATAACTATGTTAAAGAAAATAATCAGATTAACATTTTTTATACTATTAACGATTATTGCTATTAGTACAATATCAAGCAATGTATATGCAGTAACTATTAGCAATTTGTCAGCTTATGGAATAACTTGGAATGGAACTAAAGTAGGTCATTTTGAAATAGATGGAAGAGTAGCATTTTGTGTAGACCATTCAAAGACTACACCTGGAACTGGAGTAGAATATGGAAGCGGACAAGTGTATAACAATGCAGAAGTAAGAAAAATATTATATTATGGATGGGGAGGACCTGGTCAATGGTCTGGATTTAATGGAAATGAAGCAAAAGGAATTGTTATAACAACAATGAAATTAAACAAACATTTTAATGGAGATAATAGAAGTTTTTTAGCAGAATTTGAAAGCTTTTTAGCTTCTCAACCAGACCCTATTTTTAGTACAAATTTTAGCAATAGAAATCTAACTGCAAGTATAAGTGGAGATAAACAAGTTACTAATCAAACCACAATTACAGGCTCTGATAGAGTACAATTAAAATTTACTTTACAAGATAATGTAACTATTGTATGTGATAATAGAAATTGGTCAAAAACAGGTGGAGAAGTAACAGTCAGTGCAGGAGATGTAATACATTTTGAAGCACCATTAAATGTAACAGGAACTTGGACATCTTCTAATATAGCAAATAGTGTAGTATTTCAATCACTTATCTATACTTCATCAAATTCAAGTTATCAAAGAATTGCAAGGGCAGGAGAGTTTGAAGTTGATCCAGGTAGTACAACGAATATATCAATAAATTGGGTTAATACAGGAAATATAGAAATTCATAAAAAAGACAGTATCACAGGACAAGCAATAGCAAATACAACTTTTAATATAAAAGGAAACGGAATAGATACAAATATTACAACTGATATAAATGGAATCGCAAGATTGAATAACATTCCACTTGGAACATATCAAGTAACGGAAACCATATCAAACTCTAATTATGAAATTGATACAACAGTAAAGATATTAGAAGTAGAGCTAGGAAAAACAACAACAAAAGAAATTGGTAATAAACATATTGAGGGAGAACTTGAATTAGTAAAAGTAGAAAAGAACAATGAAAGCATAAAAATTCAAGGTGCAAAATTTGAATTATTTAGTGTTGAATTAAATAAGGTAGTTGCAACAGGAGTAACTGATACTAACGGAAAAATAAAATTTAGCAATATTCGTACAGGTGAATATAAGGTGTATGAAGTAGAAGCGAATGAGTGGTATAAATTAGATAGTACACAACATTCAGTAATAATAAAGAAAAATGAAACAAGCTATATTACAGTTAAAAATGAACTGAAAACAGGACATATTAAAATTGAAAAAGTTGATAAAGATTACACCAATATTAAACTTGCAGGTGCAGTATTTGAAATTTACAACAGCAAAGGAACAAAAGTTGATACACTTACAACAGGAAATGATGGAACTGCAACAAGTAAAGAACTACCACTTAAAGAAACTTATACAGTAAAAGAAGTAAAAGCTCCGCTGAATTACAGAATAAATACTAAAGAAACAACAGTAACTTTTACATCTTCTGATGTTGGAAAAACGAAAACAGTAACTTATGATAATAAACACGATGAGGGAGAACTTGAAATATTAAAAGTAAACAAACTTGATGAAACAATGAAAATAGAGGGTGTTAAGTTTGAATTATGGAGTATAGAACTTAATAAAGTAATGGCAACAGGTACTACTAATAAAGAGGGAAAATTAAAATTTACTAATATAAGAACAGGAGAATACCTATTATATGAAGTAGAAGCAAATGAGTGGTATAGATTAGATACAACAAAGAAAACTACTACAATTAAGAAAGATGAAACAACTTATATAACAATTAAAAACCAACCTAAAATGGGTTATATAGCAATAGAAAAGTATGACAAGGACTATACTGACCAAAAATTAGCAGGTGCAGTTTTTGAAATATATAATTCTAAAGGTCAAAAGGTTGATACAATTACGACAAATGAACAAGGAAGAGCAAAATCAAAAGCATTACCTATATATGAAACTTATACGGTAAAAGAGGTAAAAGCACCAGTAAATTACTATATAAATAAAAAAGAAACAACAGTTAAATATACTTCGTCAGAAGATGAAGTAACTAAAAACGCAGCATACCCAGAAAAACGACACGAAGGAAATCTTAAAGTTTATAAAGTTGATGACAAAAACCAAAGAATAGCATTAGGAAATGTAGAATTTGATTTATATTCACACGAATTTAATAAAGTAATAGGAACATTCTACACTGATGTAAACGGAGAAATACTTGTAGAAAATTTAAGAGTTGGAACATACTCTTGGATTGAGAAAACAACCAATAAATGGTATGACTTAGCTGAGAATACAGAAGTAGAAGTAATATGGAATACAACAGTAGAAACAACAATATTAAACAAATTAAAACAAGGTAGAATAAAAATTGTTAAAGTAGATAAAGACAACAATGAGATTTTACTTGAGGGTGTCAAATTCCAAGTAATCGATGATAAAGGAAATGTGTTAGAAACTATTGTAACTAATGAAAACGGCGAAGCAATTACCGCAGAATACCCTGTTAGAGATTTTGAAAACTTATCGTTAAAGGAAATTGAAACATTAAAAGAATACAAACTAAATGATGAAGTTATACAATTAACATTAAAAGCAAACGAAACAATAGTGAAAACAGTAGAAAATGAAGTTAAAAAAGGACAGATAAAAATTGTGAAAGTAGATAAAGATAATAATGAAATTAAATTAGAGGGAGTTGTTTTTGAAGTTTTAAATGAAAAAGGAGAAATAGTAGAAACTTTAATTACTAACAAAAATGGAGAGGCAACAACAAAAAGGCTTCCAATAACGTCAACATATACAGTAAGAGAAAAGGAAACATTGAGAGAATACAAATTAAATATAGATGAAATAAAAGTTAAATTACAAGAAGATGAAATAAAGACTTTAACACTTACAAATGAATTAAAGAAAGCACAAATTAAAGTTATAAAAGTAGATAAAGAAAATCACGAAATTAAGTTAAAAGACGTAGAATTTGAAGTATATAATAGCAAAGGAGAATTAGTTGATACAATTATAACTAATGAAAATGGAGAGGCAATAACAAAAGAGTTACCTGTAAATGATACCTATTCATTAAAGGAAGTTAAAACAGATAAATACTACAAACTAAACACAGACATTACTATTATTGACCTAACCAAATATATTGATAATTATGAAGAAAACATTATAGAATCTATTATAATTGAAAACCAAATAAAAAAGGGACAAGTTAAAGTAGTAAAAGTAGACAAAGACAATAATAAAATTAAATTAGAGGGAGTTACTTTTGAAGTGTTAGATGAAACTGGAAAAGTTGTAGAGACACTTGTTACAGATGCTAACGGAGAGGCAACATCTATTCCTTTAAGAATAAATCAAAAATATACTTTAAAAGAAACCAAAACACAAGAAATTTATGAACTAAATGAAGAGTTAATAATTGTCGAATTAGAAGATAACAAAATAACTAATAAAATCATTACAAATGAATTAAAGAAAGCACAAATTAAGGTAATTAAAGTAGATAAAGAAAATCACGAAATTAAGTTAAAAGATGTAGAATTTGAAGTATATAATAGCAAAGGAGAATTAGTTGATATAATTATAACTAATGAAAATGGAGAGGCAGTTACAAAACGTTTACCAGTAAATGATAATTACTCATTAAAAGAAGTAAAAACAGATAAATACTACAAACTAAACACAGACATTACTATTATTGATTTAACACAATATATTGGTAATTATGAGAAAAACATTGTAGAAACTACTATTATTGAAAACCAAGTGAAAAAAGGAACAATAAAAGTAATTAAAATTGATGGAGATACAAAAATTCCATTGGAAGATATTATTTTTGAAGTATATGATGAAGACAATAACTTAATTGAAACCATTATTACTGATGAAAACGGAGAGGCAACAACAAAAGAATTACCAATAAATAAACATTATATTTTAATTGAAAAGGAAACTCAAAAAGGCTATCAATTAAGTGATAAAGAAGAAATAGTAGAATTAACAGAAGATGAAATTACTTCCATTGAATTTGAAAACTATAAAGAAAAAGGAAAAATTAAAATAGTAAAAACTTCTAGTAATGGAAAAGTAGATGGCTTTTCTTTTAAAATTACAGGAATGAGTATTACAGGCGAAAAAATTGAAATGATAGTTACTACTGATAAAACTGGTATTATTTTAATAGATGATATTTTAGTTGGAGAATATACAATTGAAGAAATAAGGGACGAAAGTTACGAAGAAACAGAGCCACAAACAATTAATGTAAAAAATGGAGAAATTGCAGAAGTAAGTTTTTATAATAAGCTAATCGAAATTGATACACCACAAACAGGAGATGAAAGAAATACAATGCTATGGACTATATTACTTGCGACATCTATCACTTTACTATTAAGTGTAACTGTATATAAAATAGTTAAAAAAAGAAAAAGTAAATAAAGAGTAATAAAGGTGGCTTTAATAGGCCACCTTTAAACTTAGAAAGTAGGTGTAAGAATGGCGACATATAGCGTAAATCAAATGAAAAAAGTAATAAAAAAATTAGAAAAAATAAATATAACAACTGAAAAAGAAATATTGAATTTAAAAGTATTAGAAGTTAAAAAACTAAAGGAACAAGATAAAGTAAGTATGAACGATATTGAAATAATATGGGAAATACAAGATATGATACAAGATAAGAGTTGGTTTAAAATTTTACTCGATACTAAATAGCAAGGAGGTGCAAAATGGGGAAAATTGTAGAAACAAGAAAACTGTATAAAGAAACTATAAATAGTATTACAAAAACTGAAGAAAATTGGACTACGTTTTTAGACAGTGTTTCGTGGCATTTCAAATATGATTTTGTAGACAAAATTTTGATTTATGCACAAAGACCAGAGGCAAGAGCTTGTGCAGAATTAGAAGTATGGAATGATAGGACAAATAGATGGGTTAATAAAAATGCACAATTTATATTTGTAATTTCAAAAGATGAAAATAGTGAATACCCATTTAAACTTGTTTTTGATGTATCAGATACACACAACTACAAAGGTACAGAATATAAATTATGGAGTGTTAAACCAGAATATGAAGAAAAAATTATTGAAACATTAGAAACAACATTTGGAGGAGAATGCGAATCAAATAGCCTAGAAGAAAACATTATTGCAAATGCTTATACTATGGTATCAGACAACATTCAAGATTATTTATCTACAATACACCAATATAAAAAGGGAACTGTATTAGAAAATTTATCAGATGATGAAATACACGATATTACACTCATAACAGTATGGGCAAGCGTTTCATATATGATGATGACTAGATGTGGTATAAATGCTAGAGAAAAAATAGGTATGGAACAATTTACATTTATTAAAGATTTTAATAATGATAAAATAATTACAGCATTAGGTACTGCAATAAGTGATATAGCAGAAATGGGTTTAAGAGAAATTGCAAAGACAATAGTAAATCTACAAAATGAAGAAAAAAATATAAATCACACATTTGTTAAAAATGAAAAAGGAGAGTATTCTAATAGTAAAGAAATTGAAAGAGGAGGAAATGAAAATGACGAAAATAGAATACAAACAAGTAGGAGATTATCAAGTACCGAACTTAGTGATGGAGAAAGAGGAAATACCAAATGGCAAATACGCAAGAATGAGACTACATTACCTAATGAAACACAAGAAAGCAGAATATTCAATATTATTGATGGAAAAAGGCTTGAACAAAGAATTAACGAAAGTGCAAGAACAAGCAATGGAAATGGAAAGACAGATAGTGGAGAAATTAGCAAAACAAGAGGGGACAACAGAAGAATTGAAAGCACAAGACCAAATGAAATGGATAGGACTAATGAACAATTACAAGATGATAGCAGAAGAACAGATAACGAGAGAACTAATATACACATAGAACAATACGTAAAAGAATTACCAACTGAAAATGAACAAAAATTAAATATAGCAGGAGTAGAAAATACTTCTGTTTTTTCTTTTAGCCAAGAGGAAATAGATAATGTTTTAAGAGAGGGTAGTCATATTGAAAATGGAAAATTTAGAATTTATGAATTTTTAAGTAGAGGACTATCAAGTGGAGAAAATGCAGAATTTTTGAAACACGAGTATGGAGATGGTGGAAGAAGCTATGGATCTGATGATATATCAGAAGAACATAGTGCGAAAGGAATTAGACTATATATAGGTTATGCAGAGAATAGACCAGAACTATTATTAAGTTGGAAACAAGTAGAAAAAAGAATAAGAGAACTAATCAGTGCAGATAGATATTTTAATATACAAGAACAAGATGAGTATTATGAATGGTTAGATGTAAATGGAATAAAACCTATAAAAAATGAATTAGAAAAAACAATTCAAGATGAAGATTATGAGGTGGCTAAAAGATTAAATGAGTTTCTAAAAGATTATGATATAGTCTCTTATAATCAAAACTTTCCAATAGAAAATACAGATGAAGATAATATAGAATTAGTAATAGCAGATATAAATGATGATTCAAATTTAAGAGCATATATAGAGTTCTTAAAAAATAGTTATGAAGATATAGACTACGATGATGAAATGGCAGTTGAAGCAAGAGGTTTAATAGTAGAACTAGAAAAAAGACTACCATATTATGAATTTCACAATAATGACATTGTATATATAGGAACTGAAGAATATGAAATAAGGGCAATAAATGATGAAAGAGTTGTTTTAGTAGATACATCATTTCCTTTATTTACGAAAGAAATGACTAGAGAAGAATTCGACAGAAAAGTAAAAGAGAATCCTGCTAATGATAAATTAAGGACAGGAAAAAGAATACAAGATAAAATTCAAGAAGAAAATAGTATAAATGAAATACAAGAAAAACAAGAGAATAAAGAACAAAAAGAAGAACAGAAAATAGAAAACAGTGAAGCAACAATAGAGATTAAAGAACAAGAAGAAAATCAAGATAATGTACCGTTAAAAGCAAATATAAAGAGAAAACGCAGAAATAAGATAGAGTATTTTGATTTACATCCAGAAATACCAATGGAAGAAAGAAATAATTACAAAATTAAAGATAATGATTTGGGAGTTGGAACAAAAAGAGAAAAATATCAAAATAATATTGCAGCTATTAAGGTACTTAAATTATGCGAAGAACAGAATAGATATGCAACAAAAGAAGAACAGGAAATATTATCAAAATATATTGGTTGGGGTGGACTACCAGAAGCATTTGATAGTAGAAATGACAGTTGGAATGCAGAGTATAAAGAATTAAATTCATTACTAACTGAAAAAGAATATACAGAAGCAAAAAGGTCAACACTAACTGCTTTTTATACACCACCAATAGTTATAAAATCTATATATAAAGCATTAGAGAATATGGGACTAGAAAAAGGTAATATATTAGAGCCAAGTTGTCGGTGTTGGTAATTTTTTAGGAATGCTACCAGATACATTAAATCAATGTAAAATGTATGGAGTAGAGTTAGATAGTATTTCAGGTAGAATAGCAAGTCAGCTATATCAAAAAAATACGATAGCAGTAAAAGGGTTTGAAGACGTAGAACTTCCAGACTCATTTTTTGATGTTGCTGTTGGAAATGTACCTTTTGGAGATTTCAAACCTTATGATAAAAGATATGATAAAAATAAGTTCGTAATTCACGATTATTTTTTTGCAAAGACATTAGACAAAATTAGACCAAATGGAGTAATAGCATTTATTACGAGCAAAGGAACATTAGATAAAAAAGATGAAAGTGTAAGAAGATACATTTCACAAAGAGCAGAACTTATAGGAGCTATACGATTACCAGATGACACTTTTAAAAAGAATGCAGGAACAGAGGTCACAACAGATATTATATTTTTAAAGAAAAGAGATAGAATTACAGATATTGAAGATGAATGGGTACAATTAGATACAACAGAAGATGGCATTAAAATGAATAAGTATTTTGTTGACCATCCAGAGATGATTTTAGGAGAAATGAAAGAAGAATCTACACAATATGGTATGGATTTTGCTTGTAAGCCATATGAAAATACAAAATTAGATGATTTGTTAGAAAATGCAATACAAAACTTAAATGCAGAAATCGAAGATTATCAAATAGATATTATAGACGAAGAAGAAACAAGTATTCCAGCAGACCCAAGTGTAAGGAACTTTTCATATACAATAGTTGATGAACAAGTTTATTATAGAGAAAATAGTCAAATGTACTTACAAGAGTTACCATTAACAACGATAAATAGAATTAAAAGTATGATAACAATAAGAGATTGTGTAAGAAATCTGATTGAAGTACAACTAGATGATGGCTCTGATGAAGAAATAAAACAATTACAAGCAAGGCTAAATGGATTATATGATTATTTTGTAAAGAATTATGGATTAATAAATAGTAGAACAAATGAAAGAGCGTTTTCAGAAGATAGTAGTTACTATTTGTTATGCTCATTGGAGATATTAAATGAAAATAAACAATTTGTAAGAAAAGCAGATATGTTTTCAAAAAGAACTATAAAGCCTAATAAAGTAATTACAAAAGCAGATAATAGTATTGATGCTTTAATTTTATCAATATCAGAAAAAGCTAGGGTTGATATAGAATATATGCAAGAAATAACTGGAAAGATGCAGGAAGAAATTATAAAAGATTTAGAGGGTAGTATATATAAAGACCCTATAAGTGAAGAATATCTAACTGTAGATGAATATCTTTCTGGTAATGTCAGAGAAAAACTAAAAATAGCTAAAAGATTTGCAGAAAATAACCCAGAATATGATGTGAATGTAAAAGCATTAGAACAAGTAAAAATAAAAGATTTATCAGCTAGTGAAATAAGTGTTAGATTAGGAGCAACTTGGATACCACCATCAGATATTGAAGAGTTTATGTTTGAATTGTTAGAAACAAGTAAATATAAAAGAGATTATATAAAAGTACATTATTCAGATTATACCTCAGAGTGGAATATAAGTGGTAAAAGTGAAGATACTGGAAATATAAAAGCAATAAATACTTATGGAACAACTAGAGCAAATGCATATAAAATAATAGAAAACACACTAAATTTAAAAGATGTAAGAATATTTGATACAGTTATTGATATTAACGGAAAAGAACAGAGAGTATTAAATACAAAAGAAACTGCAATAGCACAGGCAAAACAAGATTTAATTAAGAGTAAATTTGAAGACTGGATTTGGAAAGACCAGGCAAGACGAGAAAGATTAGTAACAGAATATAATGAAAAATTTAATAATATTAGACCAAGAGAATATGATGGGCAATATATAACATTTGGAGGAATAAATCCAGAAATATCTTTAAGAAAACACCAAGTAAATGCTATTGCTCACATACTTTATGGTGGAAATACTTTATTAGCACACGAGGTTGGTGCAGGAAAAACTTTTGAAATGGTAGCAGGTGCTATGGAGTCAAAAAGACTTGGATTATGTTCTAAGTCTTTATTTGTTGTTCCAAATCATATTATAGAACAGTTCGCAAGTGAATTTTTACAATTATACCCATCAGCAAATATTCTGGTTGCAACAAAAAAGGATTTCGCAACTAATAATCGCAAGAAGTTTTGCTCAAAAATAGCTACTGGGGAATATGATGCAATAATTATAGGACATAGCCAGTTTGAGAAAATTCCAATGTCAAAAGAAAGACAAGAAAAAATATTAAAAAGACAGATAAATGACTTGTCTTTAGGAATAAATGATTTAAGAAACAATGACGGAGAATATTATTCTATAAAACAATTAGAAAAAAGCAAAGAAAAAATTGAAGAAAAGCTAAAAAAACTAAATGACCAAAGTAAAAAAGATAATGTTGTAACATTCGAACAACTTGGATGTGATAGAATTTTTGTAGACGAAGCACACTATTTCAAGAATTTGTTTTTGTATACGAAAATGAGAAATGTAGGAGGAATTGCACAGAGTGAAGCACAAAAAAGTTCAGACTTATTTATGAAATGTCAGTATTTAGATGAACTAACTGGAGGAAAAGGTATTGTATTTGCTACTGGTACACCTATATCTAATTCAATGGTAGAAATGTATACAATGCAAAGATATTTACAATATAATTCATTAGAGCATAAAGATTTATTGCAATTTGACGCTTGGGCTTCTACTTTTGGAGAAACAGTAACAGCAATAGAACTTGCACCAGAAGGGACAGGTTATAGAGCAAAAACTCGATTTGCAAAATTTTATAATCTTCCAGAGCTTATGAGTATGTTTAAAGAAATTGCAGATATACAAACTGCAGAAACGTTGAATTTACCAGTACCAAAAGCTAACTTTCATAATGTTGCCGTTAAGCCTAGCGATATACAAAAAGAAATGGTAGAGGGATTAGGAAAAAGAGCAGATGCAATTAGAAAAAAACAAGTTGATTCAAAAACAGATAATATGCTTAAAATTACAAATGAGGGTAGAAAACTAGCATTAGATCAAAGGTTATTAAATGAAATACTACCAGACTTCGAAAATAGTAAAGTAAATATTTGTGCAAATAATATATATGATATATGGGAAAAGAATAAAGACAACAAAGCAACACAGTTAGTTTTTTGTGATTTATCAACTCCAAAGGTATTAGGAACAGATGATAATCCTTATGAAATGGAAGAAAAAGACGGTAAATGGCAATTAAAAGATAGAGCATTTACAGATGTTTATACAGACTTAAAAAGAAAGCTAATAGCAAAAGGCATACCAAAAGACGAAATAGCTTTTATACACGAAGCAAATACAGAAACAAGAAAAAAAGAGTTATTTGCAAAGGTTAGAAGTGGACAAGTAAGAGTTTTAATGGGGTCAACAAATAAAATGGGAGCAGGAACGAATGTACAAACAAAAATTAAAGCTATACACCACTTAGACTGTCCGTGGAGACCTGCTGACCTTACCCAAAGAAATGGAAGACGGAATAAGGCAAGGTAATGAAAATGATGAGATAGATGTATTTACCTATGTTACAGAAGGAACATTCGATGCATATTTATATCAATTAGTAGAAAATAAGCAAAGGTTTATATCTCAAATAATGACCTCAAAAGCAATAGTTCGTTCTGCAGAAGACATTGATGAAAAAGCACTTTCTTATGCAGAAATTAAAGCCCTAGCAGCAGGAAATCCATTAATAATAGAAAAAACTAATTTAGATGCAGAGGTTTCAAAATTAAAACTATTAAAGCAAAGTTATCTAAGCCAAATTTATATGTTAGAAGATTCAATAGTTAAATATTACCCTATTGAAATAAAAAAGAATGAAGACTTAATAAAGAATATTCAAAAAGACATTGAAATTGTAAGAACAAATACTATAACTAATGAGGAAGATAAATTTTCGCCTATGATTTTAAAAGGAAAACAGTATAATGAAAAAGAAGAAGCAGGAAAAATGATATTAGAGATATGTAAAAACAAAACTGATAAAGAATCAGAAGAAATAGGAACATATAAAGGTATGAAAATGTACCTTGAAATAGTATGTGGAGATTTCATTTTAAATATGAAAAGTAATTCTTCATATGTTGTTAAATTAGGAAAAGATGTTTTTGGAAATATAACAAGAATAGATAATGTGTTATCTGATATAGAAAAGACACTAGAAAAAACAAAAGTTACACTAGAAAATTTACAACAACAATTTGAAAATGCTAAAAATGATGTAAAAATACCATTTGATAAGGAACAAGAATTAGAGGAAAAAATAAAAAGATTAAATGAATTAAATAAAGAACTAGAAATTAATGATAAAGAAAATGAAATAATTGATGATGTAGAACAAGAAGAACTAGCTGAAGATAAAGATAAAAAATGTCAAGATTATGATAGAGATGAAATAAGATAAAGCTATTGAATTGATAGAAGTTTGTGATATAATCATATTAAAAAACAAAAGTAGTTTGTTAGGAGATTATAGCTAAAAATGGAGCAAGATATAAAGAAAATAAAACGAAGTATAAAAATATACCCAATATTTGCATCTTTTACAGGAGATATGATATTTTTCGTACCAATAGATACTTTATTTCTAACATTGGTAAAAGGGTTAAATGCAAGCCAAATAACGGCAATGACTATGGTAGCTTTAATTATATGTATAATATCACAAAAGGCTATACTAGCAACTGTAAAAAAGATAGGTAATGTAAATTCTTTAAGATTAGGTGCGATATTATTATTAATTGCAGCATTAGTATTAACATTTGGAAAATCATTTGCTTTAATGTTGTTATATAAAAGTATAAACGAAATAGCATTTATGTTTTTAAATATGGATGAAATTATCTTAAAAAGTAATCTAAATGCAGTAAATAGAAAAGATGATTATTATAAAATAAGGAATAAATCAAAAATAATGTACTCAATTATAACTTTACTCACAGCATTAGTAGCAGGAAAATTATTCAATATAAATCAATATTTGCCAATGTATTTGTCAATTATAATATATATATTATTAATTGGACTTGCATTTATGTACTACGAAGCAAAAACAAATGAAACCAGAGAAATTAAAGAGAATAAAAAGAAAGTAAAAATAACTTCAGTTATATTTTTAGTAATATTATCTAATGCAGTATTTTATTCAATCATAAAAATGGGACAAAATAATAGTAAATTATTTATGCAATATGATTTTCAAAAATTCTTGTCAATTGAGATGGTAACATACTATATAACAACAATAGTATTTATTTCAAGAATTGCAAGATTAGTAGGAAATATAGTATTTGGAAAAGTATATTCAAAAATAAAAGACAAGATGAGTATAGTATTAACAATTTGCTTAAGTATGGCATTTTCATTATTAATTATAGGTCATTATATTAATGTAGAATTTATATATAAAGTGATAATAATGTCATTAGGATTTTTCTTAATACTAGCAACAAGAGATTCTTTCCAAATATATATTGAAGATGTAGCATTAAGTATTTCTGATAAAGAAGAACAACAAAAAATTGTAATAGATATAGAAGTTTATAGAAGACTAGGAACATTAATTTTAAGTGCAATTTTCACACTAATTTTAATGAAATATGAGCTAATAGTAATAGAATTTATTTTATTAGGTTTAAGTATTGGAGAAATATTTGTTAATAAAAAATTATGTGATAAGTTAAAGACATACAAAATTTAATTCGAAAGTGAGAAAAAATAAATGGAAAATGAATTTTTAGAGAAACTAATTGAAAGTTATAAATTATCTGAAGATGAACATAGAAAGATTTTAAACGAACTTAAGAAAAGAGTATTTTTAAATAAAGTTGCTGAAAAAGACCCATCCATTATGTTTGTTATAGGTCAACCAGGATGTGGAAAAACCACATTTATACAAAATACTGATTTATCTAGTTATACAATTATAAACTCTGATGACTATCGCCGTTTTAGTAAATATTCTGATGAAATACTAGATAAATATCCAACATATTATACAAAACTTACAAATTTTGATGCACATTTATGGGGAGATGAACTTTTTTCTTATGCAATGGCTAATAGCTATTCAGCTTTAAGAGAAAAAGCACCAGTTGATTATAGTTTGTTAGAAACAATTAAGGCTATTCCAGATGAATACGATGCAACTATAGATTTAGTAGTTACAGGAAATTTAGCAAGTTTACTTGCGACAAGAGAAAGATACGAAAAAACTATATTAAAAAGTAAAAATGCTAGATTATCAAATATTGAAGCACATAATAGATGTTATAATTTATTACCAGATTTTATTTCAAAATGTTTAGCTTGTGGAGTGAAAGTAAATTATATTGTACCAAGAAATAATGGATTTGATATGATTCCTGTTGGAAATGATGGTTTAAGTTTATTAGAAAGACTTAGAAAAGAAAGTAATGAACAAGTTTGTCTTGATTATGAAACAAGAACTAATAATATAAAAAAAGCAATGATAAATAGAAATGCACCCCAAGAGCAATTTGACGAACTTAACAAAATTGAAAAAATATATCTTGAAATAGTGAATAGTAAGAGTGCGGAACATATTAAACCAGAAGATTTAGATAGTGAAAGATAATTTATACGAGGGAGGATTTATGAAAAGAAAAGGAATTATTATAACGATTATAATGTGTATTCTAATTTTAGTTAGTGCTACAATATTTTCAATAGCTAAATTCAATGTTTGGAATCCATTTTCTTCTTGTTTTGGAATGTTAGAAATTTTATTTACAGATAAAGAATATACAATAGTACAAAATAATCCTAACAGGGTGGGATTTAGTAAAACAGCAGATACATCAGATAAAAGCAGTGGACAATATTTAGATGAATATATGGAAAATAGAGGTTTCTACTTTATATCTGAAGAACAAATGGGTGGAATGTTGGTATATAGTAATGGTAGTGAAAAAGAATACATTTTATTTTCTACAAACAAATATTATTCAAAATGGGAATGGCAATAACAAATTATGAGATAAGATAAAAATATGCAAAATTTGACTTTAAAAATGTCTTAAAATAGTTGACATTATGCAAATTTTACATTAAAATAATTATGACAACTATTAATACCCTTTGAGGTGATTCAAAAATCTCGGGGGAAAAACTCCGAGATGAATATTAAGGAGGAAAGGCTATGTTAATACCAGTATTTGTAGATGGCGATTTTGAAGACAGAGAATCTGTAAAAGACTACTTCGGAAGGTGGATTTGTGAAGGAATGTATGTCAATGAAGTTTCATTTATTCCTAATTCACAACAACGGCAGGGATGGGTTACAGAAGTAATTGATGAGAACGACGGCTCAGGAAAAATCAAGGTTAAGGTTGTACGGAAAGCAGGAGAGTTCTTAGATGAACAGAGTTACTATGTTACAGAATTTGAACAAGGAAATAACTGGTGTAAAGCATTAACCGATGGCTAATACAGTATTAGTATTAGCAAAAGTAAAAATTAAATAGAAAGATTAGAGGAGATATCAAGAAATTATTGGTATCTCTTTTTTTGATGGAAAGGAGTATAAATGGAAACAGAAACAAAGCAAATCTTTAGTAAAATTTATCAAGATTTAAAGGAAGAAATGACAAATAATAATGAAAATACATTTCTTAAAGAATACACTATTCCGAGCATAAATTATAACCCAGATAGTGAAAATAGAGAGAATATGTATTTTGCAAGTGGTATTGAAATGGAACTTTATCAAATGATGAAACAATTTGATTATAAAGTATATTTTTCAAGCTATAAAGATAAATATTTCTTTAGTAATAGTCCAAAAAAAGCAGAAGCAGCAATGCTATTAGAAACAGAAAAAGAAACAGTAAAAGACGTGCAAGAAAAGCAAAAATTAAAACGCAAATTTGAAGAAAAAATTAATAAAGAATTTAGAAAATTTGTAGACAGTTTAAAACAATGTGACCCAGAAATTATTATAAATAATGCCTATGAATTAGTATCAAAACAAGAAATGATTTATAAAATAATTGATAAAGATTATACTACTTCTGAATTAAAAGCATTACTAAAAACAAAAGGAATTTTAAATGAATGCTATGACGAATGGCTAAAAAGTGATGGTAATTTTAATGAGGTTTTAGAATATGCAGTTGATAGTAGAATAGACCTAATTTTAGACGACTTTAAAGAAAAGAACAAAGAGAAAACTAGAGAAAGTAGATAAGTTATGAGAGATGATTATGTACCACCAGAACTTGTAGAGGAAGCAAAAAAGGTAGATTTATTAACTTACTTACAAAACTATGAGCCAAACGAATTAATTAGAGAAACAAAAACACAATATTGCACAAGAACACACGATAGTTTGAAAATTTCTAATGGATTTTGGCATTGGGAGTCAAAAGGAATTGGGGGTAGAAATGCAGTTGATTTTATGGAAAAAGTAAGAAAAGTTCCATTCCCGAAATCAGCAAAAGTTGTACTAGATAAAATGAAAATAAAGACACCAGTTTTTGTAAAAAAGCAAGAGAAAATAGAGGCAAAAAAACTAATTCTACCAGAGAAAAATACAAATGAAAATATAGTAAAAAGTTATCTAAAACATAGAGGAATTGATGAAGAAATAATACAAAAATGTATTGAAAAACATTTAATTTATGAAGAAAAACATTATCATAATGTTGTATTTGTAGGTTATGATGAAATGGGAAATGCACGATATGCAGGTTGTAGAGCAACAAACGAAAGTAAGTTTAAAAATGATGCAACAGGTAGCAATAAAAAGTATTCATTTAGACTAGAAAGTAACAAAAAAACAGATACAATTTTTATATTTGAGGGTGCAATAGATTTATTATCTTATGCAACCCTTTTTAAATTATATGGGTTAGAATGGGAAGATAAAACAATGATTTCACTTGCAGGAGTTTACCAACCAGCAAGTACCATTTCAGAAAGTAAAGTACCAATAGCAATACAAAATTATTTAGAAAAACACCCAGAAATAACAAAAATTTATCTTTGCTTAGATAATGATGAGGCAGGTAGAAATGCAACTAAAGCACTACAAATTGTTTTACCAAAAAAGTATGAAATTATAGATAGACCTGCCAAAAAGGGAAAAGATTATAACGAATATTTATGCTATTTATTAGGTATAAAACCAATAGAAAATAAGAAGAAAATTGAAAAAGAAAGAGCATAGATAAAAGAGTTTTAATGTCCTAACAAGCAAGACAAATGTAGCTACATTTGTTAAATTATGGGGGACACCCCAATCCCCATTAAGAATAAAGAAGAAAGGAACAGAAAATGAAAGAAGAAACAAGAGATTTTACATTGAGAATACGAGTTAATCCAACAGAACTAGAAAAGATAAAAGCAAAAGCAAATAAAGCAGGAAAAAATGTTTCAGATTTTATGAGAGAATCTGCCTTAGGTTGTGAAATAAAAGAAAGACCAGATCATAGTGTGTACCCTTTAATAACAAAACCTTTAAATGATTTTATAAAATTATTAAAAGAACTTGAAAGAGTCGCTTATCATAAAAAATTTGTTGATGAAAGAATTTTAAATGAAGAAATAAATAAGTGGGAAAAGTATAGAACAATGATAAGAGAAAGGTTGTGGTTATAATGGCAACTACAAGCCTATGGAAAGTAGAAAATAGACTTGATAAAGTTATAAGATATACAACTAATGCAGAGAAGACAGAAAATAAAAATTGGTATAAAGATTTGCACAATGCAATCGAATATACAAAAGCAGATTTTAAAACAGAAAAACAATTATATGTAACAGGAGTAAATTGCAGTGAAGATAATGCACTACAAGATATGATATTTACGAAAAAAAGATTTGGAAAAACAAAAGGTGTTCTAGCATATCACGGCTTTCAGTCTTTTGCAGAGGGCGAAGTAACTGCAAAACAAGCACACGAAATTGGAGTAAAACTTGCAGAGGAACTATGGGGAGATAAATACGAGGTAATAGTATCAACTCACTTAAATACTAAGCATTATCATAATCATTATGTGCTAAATTCAGTTTCTTTTGTAGATGGAAGAAAATATAGAAATACCAGAGAAAATTATGCTTTAATGAGAAAAATATCAGATGATTTATGCAGAGAATATAATTTAAGTGTAATAGAAGAAAAGCCTTGTGGTAAACACAAAATAGATTATACAAAATATTATACCTCTTATATTCAAAAATCAGACTACTATACCAATGCAAAAGATGATATTGATTATACAATTTCACAAGCATATTCATATAAGAATTTTGAAAATATTTTAGAACAAATGGGTTATACAATTACAATAAGAGCAAACAAAATTAGTGTATGTAGACCACCTTATAAAAGGAATATACGAATAGAAAGAAACTTTGGAGAGGAATATAGTATAAAAAATATTGAAGATAGAATATTAAATTCGCAAGTACCAAAAGTTCCATTCCCAGAGATAAAAACAAAATCAAAAAGATATTTTACAAAAAAGAAATATAACCTTAATAAAAATAGAGGCAGTTTATACAAATTATACTTGTATTATTGCTATCTATTAAAAAAATTTCCTAACAATAGAAGAAAAATGAAAATGTCAGCAGAAATGAGAAAAGACATTAAGAAAATGGATGTTATATCTAATGAAATAAAGTTCCTTTGTAGAAATGAAATAAAAACTACAGAGGAACTTTTTCTATATAAAAAAGAAACTATAGATAAGATAAATAAAAAAATGCATACAAGAACAATTTTAAGAAGAAAAAGGCAAAAAACTGCAAATGAAGAAGAAAGGCAAAAGTTATGCAATGATATTTTAGCTTTATCTAATAGTATTTTTGAATTAAAAAAGGAGGTGGGGTATTGCCAGGACATTGAAGAACGAACACAGAAGATGAAAAGAAATATAAATAATATGGAAGAAAATAAAAAAGAAAGTGAAAAAGGAAAGGAGAAAGAAAAAGATGAACTCATCAGATTCAGCTGAAGAACTTATAAAAATTTATTTAGATGGTATAGGCTTTACTCTACGAATTGCAGGAGAAGGCTCAAAAAATCTTATTGCTTTTCTTATTGCAATGTCAAAAGACAATAAGCAAACAACAGGAAAAACAAGACTTACAAATATGCTAAAAACAGGAAAGGAATTAAAAATATTTACGATAAAAGCAGAAAACCTTAAAAAGTTTTCAGAAGAAGCAAAAAAATATGGAATTTTATATTGTGTTTTAGCAGATAAGAAAAATGAAAAAATTGATGGAATGGTAGACATTATGGTTAGACAAGAAGATGCTTCAAAAGTAAATCGTATAGCAGAAAGATTTAATTTTGCAAAAGTAGATACTGCAACTATTGAACAAGAATTAAAAGGGAAAGAAAAAAATAAGGAAACACAAGAAAAGAGTAAGAACGAGCAAATGGTAGATGAATTATTAGAAGAGCAAAAAGAATTAGGTGAAATAGTAAATAGCAACGAAGACTCTCCCAGTAATATCAAATCGGAAGAAAAGAATCAGTTAGAGAATTCCTCAAGTACCAAGAACAAATTAGAAGAAAATAATAAATTATATCACAATGGTAAAAAATCAGTAAAAAAAGAACTTGAACAGATTGAAAAGGAACTAGATAAAAAACGAGAAAATAAAAGTGAGATAGAAAACACACAAGATATAAAAAATGTAGAGGGAAAAGAAAAGCAAAAATCTAAACACATAAAAGAGAAACAAGAAAAGAATAAAGGAAAACATATGAAAGCACCTAAACATTTAGATACACAAAATAATAAAAAGAGAAAGAAAAATAAAATAAAAGGGAGGAGCAAATAGCTATGAATGAAATTGATGACTTATTAGGAACAAATAGTAAAGATAATAACTATAATAAACAAAATAGTAAAAATAACTGGAAAGAGCAAAACAGAAAAAGAAATGAGGCATATAAAAAAATGGATGATATGTCTTTTAAAATTTTAAAAGATGGAGATATATTTATGCAATACTTAAATATATTAAGTAGATTTGAAAAATACTCTGTTGGAAATTGTTTGCTAATACTTGAAGCAGAGCCTAATGCTATTCAAATTAAAGAAAAGCAAGAGTGGATTGATAAAGGGTATGATACAGTAGAAAATGCAAAATCAATGACAATACTAGAACCTAATAAAGTGGATGAAAAAGTATACTATAACCCAAAAGAAGAATATGATATATCACAAACAAATGCACCTATACCAGAGCAAAAGACTTATACAAATAGAGAAATGTTACTCGCATTATTTGATATATGTGATACAGAAGAGATAAAAAGAGAAGTAGTTGATATGTTACCAAGCGGAAATAAAGGTGCAGAATATATAGAAAGTAAAAATAAACTATATATGTGTAGGGGACTAAAACCAGAATATTTAATAAAAACTGTTATTCAAGAAATAGCAAGAATTAAAATGCCAGATATGAAAAGAAGTGAAATAAAAGAGTTTAAAACTTATTGTATTTCATATATGATTTGTAAAAGGTATGGTTTAGATGTTTCAAAATTTGATTTTTCTAATCTTCCAAAAGACGTTATAAATAAAGATAAAGGAAAAGAAATTAGAAGAGAACTAGATGAAATTAGAACAAACTTTATAGGAATAAATTCAAAGATTATAGAGCATTTTGAAAAAGAAGAAAAGTCAAGAAAAAATAAAGAACAAGCGAGGTAAGATAAATGGTTAATGAAAGAGTTGTAAAATTAGACCAGTACGAATTTGGTGCAGTAATAAGTCTTATAAATGAGAAAAGAAATGACTTATTAAAACAACAACAAAATACAGAATTTATAACAGAAATATTAGAAAAAGTAATAAAAGCCCCAACAAAGAAAAAATGTCGATTCAAAAAAGAAAGGGAAAAATGTGAACGATAATGATAAAAAAGCAGACATTGTTTTATTTTGTTTAGGAGGAATTGCAATTGTATGGTTATCATTACTAATAGCACCATATATAAATGGTGGGGTATTAGAAATCATAAACAACCTACCTCAAAAGATGAATACACCATTTGAAATAGAATTTTGCGAGAATAGTATAAAAACTATTCTTATTTTTTTATTCATTTACCTACTAGGCATAGGTGTGTATTTATCTACTAGAAGAAATTATA
The DNA here is from genome assembly GCA_948471035.1 of uncultured Clostridium sp. Lineage (GTDB taxonomy): Bacteria > Bacillota > Clostridia > TANB77 > CAG-508 > RGIG8482. Next base: position 10,970 of record CAOKRC010000022.1, on the reverse strand, counting down.
GAAGAGGTAAAGAATATGGCTCTGCAATATGGGGCAATGCGAAACAAATAAATAAAAAATATATGCAATTACCAAAGAGCCAAAACAAAATATTAACTCAAAATGTTATGCTAGGTTTTAATGCAAGAAAACATAGAAGAAACTTAAATGTTTTAGTTATTGGTGGTAGTGGAGCAGGAAAAACAAGATTTTATGCCAAACCCAATGTAATGCAATGTAATTGTTCTTATGTAATACTTGACCCAAAAGGAGAGATTTTACGAGATACACGGACAATTATTAGAAAAGCAAGGTTATAAAGTAAGAGTATTAGATTTAGTAAACACAGAAAAAAGTCATTGCTATAATCCATTTGTATATATAAGAGATGATAATGACATTCAAAAATTAGTAAGTAACTTATTTAAAAGTACAACACCAAAAGGCTCACAAGCACAAGATCCATTTTGGGACATTTCTGCATCTATGCTTTTATCATCATTATTTTACTATCTAAAATATGAAGCACCAGAAGAAGAACAAAACTTTCCTATGGCTTCAGAAATGATGAGAGCAGGTAAACCAAAAGAAGATGAAGAGGACTATGAAAGTGCGTTAGATATATTATTTAAAAGATTAGAACATAAAAATCCAAATCATATAGCAGTTAAATATTATAAAGACTATCATAGTGGAGCAGGAAGAACATTGAAATCAATAATTGTTACACTTGCTTCAAAGTTAGAAAAATTTAATCTTGATACAATAGAGGGAATAACCAAAACAGATGAACTAGAACTTGATAAGTTAGGAGAAGAAAAGACAGCATTATTTGCTATTATTCCAGATAACAATACAGATTTTAACTTCCTTGTTAGTATTTTATATACACAAATTTTTCAAGTTCTTTATTATAAAGCAGATTATAAATATGGTGGCTCATTACCAATACCAGTGCATTTTGTTATGGATGAATTCGCAAATGTTGCTCTGCCAAATGATTTTGAAAAGATACTTTCAACTATGCGTTCAAGAAATATATCGGTATCAATAATAATACAAAACTTATCGCAATTAAAAGCCTTATTTGAAAAAAGTTGGGAATCAATAGTAGGAAATTGTGATGAATTTTTATATTTACGGAGGCAATGAACAATCTAGTTTTAAATATATGTCAGAACTCTTAGGAAAGGAAACGATAGATACCAATACGTTTGGAAAAAGTGTAGGTCATAGTGGCAGTTATTCAACCAATTACCAAATGGCAGGGAGAGAACTATTAACACAAGATGAAATTAGAATGTTAGATAATGACAAAGCAATATTATTAATTAGAGGAGAAAAGCCAATAGTTGATAGAAAATATAATATTTTGAAACATCCTAATGTAAAAGATACAACAGATGGACAAGCAAAGCCATATGAACACGGACAAACCAATAGAGCAAATGTAAGTATATTGAAATTAGAGCCAGATGAAATAGAGGGAAATGTAGTTAAAGATATACGAGAAATAGAACAAATAGGAAAAATAACAACAGAACTCTTAGCAGATGAAGAGGTAGAAAATTATTATATAATGGAGGAATATGAAAATGAAAGAAAAAAAGAAAATAATAAATAGAAACATTGTAGTCAAATGTATAAAAAGACTAATTTTAATATTAGGAATGATAATAAGTTTATTTGTAGCACAAGCCTCACACGTTTTTGGAGCAAATGACCCATTAGCAGTTATAAATAATTTATCAACATTTATATTTGGAATTATAAGAGCAGTAGGAATGATACTATTAGGTTGGGGTATTGTACAAATAGGTTTAGCATTAAAGAGTCACGACCCATCCCAAAGAGCAAATCGGTTTTATGACACTTGCACGGAGGAGTAATAATTACTTTTGCAAAAGAGATACTAGATTTAATCACAGGTGGTTAGAAAATGGACAAGTTTTATACTTGTCCTAATTTATTTAGAGGAGGCGAGAAAAATTGTCAGACAATTGGGTAGTAGGAAATTTACAATATGCGTTAGACACCTGGAATGAGAAATTAAATGAAATATGGACACTTGTAACACAAACACCAGAAACATTTAAAGGTGGGTCAATATGGAATGTCATAGTTGGTATAAACGGAGCAATACAAGCAATAGGCTTAGCCTTAATTGTATTGTTCTTTTTATTTGGAATTGTAAAAACTTGCTCTTCATTTGCAGAAGTAAAAAAGCCAGAGCAAGTAGTAAAGTTATTTATAAGATTTATACTAGCAAAAACTGCAGTAACGTATGGACTAGAATTAATGTTATCACTATTTAAAATAACACAAGGAATAATACAAACAATAATGGAGAGTGTAGGTACAGGAGGATTAACGCAATCAGTATTGCCAACAGAAATGATAACAGCGATAGAAAGTTGTGGTTTTTTTGAAAGCATACCACTTTGGGCAGTAACACTTATACGGTGGTTTGCTAATAATGGTTTTATCATTTGTAATGATACTCTCTGTTTATGGAAGATTCTTTAAAATATACCTATATACAGCTTTAGCACCAATACCACTTGCAACTTTTGCAGGAGAGCCTAGTCAACAAGTAGGAAAAAGTTTTATAAAAAGTTTTTGTGCAGTATGCTTAGAGGGAGCAATAATAATACTTGCTTGTATAATATTTACACAATTTGCAAGTTCTCCACCAGTTATAGACACAAATGCACAGGCAGTTAACCAAGTATGGAGTTATGTAGGAGAATTAGTATTCAATATGCTAGTTTTAGTTGGAACAGTAAAAATGAGTGATAGAGTAGTACGAGAAATGATGGGATTATAGAAAGGAGAATTTATAAAATTATGAAGTATTTAGAAATGAGTTATTTAGACACAAAAGATAGAAAAGAATTAGAAGAAAAAGGTTTATATTGCTATGATTTAAGGCATAGTGATTTCGGAGGAGAAATAGCTTGTATTGAAAAAGATGTTTTAGTTAATAGGGCTGGTAGTATGGTTACAGATGAGGAAATACAATTAGGAAATAAGTACCCTGATGATTATAAAGACTATGAAGAATTTATAAAAGAAAATGAAAATGTAAATTCAATAGAAGAGTTATTATATTCAAAAATAGAAAAAGAAATGAATGAAATATTGAAAAATAATGAAGAATATTCAAAATATGAAATTATGTATATATTGGCAGACAAGAAAAATCCAAAACAATCTATTGCACTTGCTAGTAATTATGACGAAATGATAGAAATTGATATGAAAACACAAGAAATAAGTACAATAATGGATTGGGCATATAACATAGATGATGATATCTTAGAAAAATTACAGAATGGAAAAGAAATATCATATATGAATATGGGTACTCATTATGGTATATGGAATACAGTAAATGATGTGGGTATAGAAGAAATAGAAAATAAAAAAGGTTTACAGAAATATTTACAATATTGTAAGAAAAACAATATAAATAAAGATTTAATAGAAAAAGAAAATCAATTAAATGAAGTGGAAGATATAATGCAGTATTATAAAGAAGAAAGAAAAAACGAAAGAGATAGATAATAATTCTGGAAAGGAGAAATTATGCCAGTAAAAAACGAAATAGAGCAAGTATGGTTAATTGAAGATAATAAATTGAAATGTGAAAATAAAGTAGTATCTAAATTTAATTATTTTGGAACAGAAATTGCGGTATTAAAAACAGAGGCAAATTGGGAACGACAAGAAATGTTAATAAAAGATGAAAAAGAGAATTGTTATTGGAAGTTAGGAATAGCACCTATATCTTTTAACAAATTTTTAAATAATGTAACAGATAATAAAAAAGATATTATTTGGAAAAAAATTCTTGAAAATACTAATGAAAAAGCTATAATAAAATATTTCAAAAAAAGTATGAATAAAAAAGAATATTTTAATCTGTGTCAGCTAAAGTTTATTGAAAGACATTGTGATAAAGAAATGTTTGGTAAAGCAAAAGAAAGCAGAGAAAACTATTTAAAAAAACAAGAACAAGAAAAGACAGAAAGAAGAAAAGCAATAGAAAAAGCCAATAATGAGGAAGTAGAAATTGTAAATTATACATTTGAAAGTAAAATAGCAAAAATAAAAAGTATAATTCACTTAAAAGGAACGTTAAGAATGGAAAATTTAGAATTTTATAAGGACAATAAATATGAAAATGGAAAAACAATTCAAAACAGCATTTTATATTTAGCAAAAGAGTATGGAATAGATATTCCACTATCTATAAAAGGTTTTATAAATAATAAATTAGTAGATTATAATTTTGGAACAGGAAGTTATACTTATAAAATTACAAACGGAAATAAGAAATGTGGCTCAAATATACACGAGTATATGATAAAAATTATAAATAAAGTGGAAGAAGAAAACAAAAGAGAAGTAAAGACATTAAGAGAAAAAATAGAGAATATGAAAGGAAAAAATAGATAATGGAAATTAAAATAAACAAAGAAATAAGAGATTATAAAGAAACAATATTTTTTGGGTTATCTATGAGGCAATTTATATTTTCGCTAATTGCTTGTGGAGTAGCAGTATTAATATATTTCTTATTAAGAAATCATTTAGGATTAGAAACATTATCGTGGATTTGCATATTAGGAGCTATTCCATTTGGAGTATTAGGTTTTGTAAAATACAATGGAATGAATGCAGAAGAGTTTATATGGGCGTGGATGAAATCAGAAATATTAATGCCACGAGTATTATTTTTTAAGCCAGAAAATATATATGAAGAACTTTTAGAGCCAGAATATAAAAAACTAGAAAAGGAGGAATTGAAAAGTGGGACTAATAAAAGAACTTTTGAGTTTACTAAAACTAAACCAAGAAAAGGAAAAGAACAGAATACCAAGAAGTGTACAACAAGCAATACCAATCAAGAAGATATACGAAAATGGAATATTTCAAGTTGGGATGAATAAATATTCAAAAACTTATAAATTTACAGATACAAATTATATGGTATCTGGTAAAGAAGAACAAGAAAGAATGCTTTTAGATTATGGAAGTATGACAAATACATTAGACTGTGGCTCACTTCCAAAAGTAACAATTATAAATAGAAGACTTAATAAAATCGATTTTGAAAATAAAATAAAAATGCCAATAGGAAATGATAACCTTACACCATATAGAGAAGATATTAATATGGTATTTTCAAAGAACTCATTAGAGGCACAAGGAGTTATACAAGAAAAATTACTGACTATCACAGTAAACAAGAAAAATATTAATGATGCAGAACGATATTTTTCTAGTAAAGAAATAGAATTAGGCAATAGTTTTGCAAAACTAGATTCAAAACTTACAGAATTAGATATTAATGAAAGATTAAGAATATTCTATGACTTTTTTAGAAGCGGAGAAGAAGACTTATATCACTTCGACATAAAAGCAAGTATGAAAAAAGGGCATAGTTTTAAAGATTATATATGTCCAGATACATTTGAGTTTAAAGCAGATTATTTTAAGATGCAAAATAGATATGGTAGAGTATTGTTTTTAAAAGAATTTGCAACTTTTATTAAAGACGATATAATATCAGAACTAACAGACTTAAACAAAAATATGATGTTAAGTATTGATATGAAACCAATACCAAGAGAAGAGGCAATAAAATTAGCAGAGAAAAAAATAATGGGAGTTGAAACTAATATTGCAAAATGGCAAAAAAGCCAAAATGAAAACAATAATTTCTCAGCAGAATTACCTTATGATTTACAAAGACAAAGAGAAGAAAGTAAAGAATTTTTAAATGACCTAATAGAACGTGACCAAAAAATGTTTTTATCAACTATAACAATAGTTCATACTGCAGATACAAAGGAAGAACTAGAAAATGATACAGAATATTTAAAAGGCATAGCAGGAAGACATTTATGCCAATTAGGAATATTTAGATACCAACAATTAGATGCTTTAAATACAGTAATGCCTTATGGAATAAAGAAAGTAAAAATAACAAGAACATTAACAACAGAAAGTTTATCAGCATTTATGCCAATGAAAGTACAAGAAATGCAAGATGCACACGGAATTTATTATGGAAAAAATGCTATTTCAAAAAATATGATATTAATAGATAGACACGAGTTACTAAATGGTAACTCTTTTATTTTAGGTGTGAGTGGAAGTGGAAAAAGTTTCGCAGCTAAACAAGAAATAGCACAAATAGCATTAAGAGATAAAAACGCAGATATTATAATTATAGACCCAGAAGCGGAATATAAATCACTTATAGAAGATTTAGGAGGAGAAGTAATTAAAATATCTGCAAATAGTAGTAACCATATAAATGCCTTAGATATAAATAAAGATTATGGAGAAAGCAAAGATCCAATAAAAGATAAATCAGAGTTTGTCCTTTCTTTATGTGAGCAGATAATGGGAACAGATGGAGCAATAGGAAAGCACAAATCACTTATAGATAGATGTATAAGTATAGTTTATAAAAACTATATAGATAATAACTATAAAGGAATACCACCAACATTAGAAGATTTTAGACAAGTATTACTTAAGCAAAAAGACCCAGAGGCAAGAGAAATTGCACTATCAATAGAATTATTTACAAAAGGCAGTTTAAATACATTTGCAAAACAGACCAATGTAGAAGTAAATAATAGAATGATATGTTATGACATAATAGAGTTAGGAGAGCAACTTATGCCTATTGGAATGCTTGTAATACTAGATAGCATATTAAATAGAATTTCAAAAAATAGAAAAGCAGGTAAAACAACTTATATATTTATAGATGAAATATATTTATTATTTAAACACGAATATACTTCATATTTTATAGAAAAATTATGGAGAAGAATAAGAAAATATGGTGGTTTTGCAACTGGAATTACTCAAAATGTAAGTGAATTATTAGACAAAGAAGAAGCAAGTAGAATGCTATCTAATAGTGAACTTATAGTAATGCTAAATCAATCGACAACAGATAGAGATAGACTTGCAGATTTTTTGCATATACCAGAAAAAGAATTGAGTTTTATAACAAATGCTAATACAGGAGAAGGATTAATAAAAGCAAGAAACTCAATAATACCATTTAAGAATGTATTTCCAAAGGGTACGAAATTATACAAATTAATGACAACAAAACCAAAAGAAAAATTTGAATAAGAAATTGGAGGAGCAAATAGATGAAAAAAATCTTATTTATTTCTTTTGTGATAATGCTAGTAAGTATTTCATTTATTAGCATTGTTTTTATTTATAAAGATAAAAAAGAAGACTATGAACAAGAGAAAGTATTTGAAGAAATAACAAACATTGTAAATAAAGTAGAAGAAAAAGAAGAAAACACAATAAACATTAAAGAACTATATGAAATCAATAATGATATAGTAGGTTGGATTCAAATAGATAATACAAGTATGAATTACCCAGTAATGCAAACAAAAGATAAACCAAATTATTATTTAAAGAGAAACTTTTATAAAGAGTATTCAAGTTTAGGAACACCATATATGGCAGAAAATTGTAATATAGAAACTAGCAATAACTTAATTATATATGGTCATCATATAAAAGGAAAAAGAGTATTTGGAGAATTAGAAAACTATAAATCAAAAGAATACTATAATAGCCATAAAAATATAATTTTTTATACTATAAAAGAAAAAGCAGAATATGAAATAATTGCAGTATTTAAGACAATTGCATACACAGATTTTAGATATTATGAATTTTATAATATAAAAGATGAAAAAGAGTTCAATACATTTATTAAAAAGTGTAAAGAACTCTCTTTTTATAGTATAAAAGAAACAGCAAAATATGGAGATAGACTAATTACACTATCTACTTGTGAATATTCAAATAAAAACGGAAGATTAGTAGTTGTAGCAAGGAAAGTTATATAGGAGGTGGAATTTTGCAAGATATAAAAATAAAGAAAAAGCAAGAAAATAAAACACCAATAAAAATAGTAGATAGAAAAGCAATATATAAGGAAAAATTAAAAGAAAATTTCTTTAATATAAAAGAAAAAGCAAACTACGATACAAAAGAAAATGAAGATAATAGTCCAAGTGAATATGGAATAAATAAGATAACAGAAAAAACAAATATATCTTTTAATAGAGGAATAAATAACTTTAATAGGTATGGTAAAAAGTCAGTAAAAACAACAAAGCAGAACATACAAAAGGCTAGTCAAAAGATAAAACAAAAAATAGAAAACAAAACAATAAAAACTGCAAAAAATAAAATAAAGGCTACAAAAGGAACAATAAAAAATGCAAATAGAACAATAAAAACAACTAAACAAATTGGAAAAGTAGCATATAAAACAACAAAACAAACAGCCAAAACTGCAGTAAAAGGTGCAAAGAAAACATATCAAGTAGCCAAAGCCACAACAAAAGCAACTATAAAAGGAATAAAAGTAGGAATAAAAGCTACAATTACAACATTAAAAGCAATAATAGCAGGAACAAAAGCACTTATTGCATTTTTAGTTGCAGGAGGATGGGTCGCTGCACTCATAGTTATTGTGATATGTTTAATTGCCTTTATCTGCAGTTCTGTTTTTGGAATATTTTTTTCAAGTGAAAATGGTGTAGGAGATAAAACAATGAGTGCAGTAATTAGAGAGATAAATATAGACTTTACAAACAAAATTACAGATATTCAAAAAACTAATGAACACGATGACTATGAAATAAAATCAAATCGTGCAGAATGGAAAGACGTACTTTCCGTTTATTCAGTTATTGTAAGTAACGGAGAAGAAACAACAGATGTAATAACTTTAAATGATAGTAAAATTAACCAACTGAAAACAATATTCTGGGAAATGAATATTATAAATTCAAGTGTAAAAGAACAAGAAAAAGAAATTGAAACAACTGATGAAAATGGAAACACAAAAATAGTAAAAGTAAAAAGGAAAGTTTTATATATAGATATTCAAAGTAGGTCAGTTGAAGAAATGATACAAAGATATAACTTTAATGAACAACAACTACAACAATTAGCAGAATTACGAAAAGATAAATACAATTCAATGTGGTCATACGTTCTTTATGGCTCTGCAATAGGTAGTAATGACATAGTACAAGTAGCATTATCACAAGTAGGCAACATTGGTGGACAACCATTTTGGAGTTGGTATGGTTTTGAATCAAGAGTTGAATGGTGTGCTTGTTTTGTAAGTTGGTGTGCAAACGAATGTGGCTATATAACTGCAGGTACTATTCCTAAATTTTCAAGTTGCCAAAGTGAGGGAGTAACCTGGTTTAAAACTTGTGGACTATGGCAAGAAACAGGTTATACACCTAAACCAGGAGATATTATTTTTTTCGACTGGGCAGATAGCAATGACGGAAAAGCAGACCACGTTGGAATAGTTGAAAAATATGAAAATGGAAGAGTTTATACTATTGAGGGCAATTCAAGTGGAGATACTTGTAAACAAAAAGATTATGATGCAAATAGTAGTGTGATTTTAGGTTATGGAACACCAATGTATTAAAAAATACGAAAGGAAATAATACTTATGAAAATAAAGAAATTTAATGTAGTAGAATTAAAAAATGGCAATAGAGCAACAATCTTAGAAGTATTAGGTAGCAAATATCTAGCTGAAATAGTAAATGCTTATGGAATAACACTAAATAAAAAGATTATTACAGAAAATGAAATAAACAAAGTAATATACAGTAAGAAAAAGAGAAATTAAATAAAAAGCATTGACAAAATTCGACAAATTTATATAATGTAAGAAATACAAATGAATTCATATATTTATATTTACTAAATCAAAAAAGGTATGTAGAAAATAGTGCTACATACCTTTTATTTTTTTGAAACTATGCTATAATGGTTAAAAAATAGGAAGTGATTTTATGAATAAGGACTTAAAACAATTTATTATAGAATTGATAAGCACGAAAGAAGAACAAAATGAACAATTTGTAAAATATACTTTTTATGAACTAAGAGTAAAATACAATTTAACAGAGCAAGAGGCTAACGAAGTATTAAAAATAAGTAAAGACTATTTTCAAAATAAAGGTTATAAAGTATATTTCACAGAAGAAAGATTCGAGTATCAAAATGCCAATAGAATGGTACAAGATAATGAACTAATGATAGCAATAAAAGAATAGTAAAAAAAGGAAGTAGTAAAATGGAAGAAAAATACAAAAAACAATCAATAGAAAGATTTGAATTTATTAGTGAAGATAACTTGAACAAACTAAAACAAGAAAATGTAAATACTTTAGGAGAACTATCTAATAAAACAAGAATAGATTTAAAAAAATATGGATTTGAAAATGTTGAAATAAATAAGATAGGTATTGAACTACAATTATTAGGATTGAATTTGAAAAATAGTTTATAAATGGGTCATAATTTTAAGAGATAGAGCCGATGTAAGCTCTATCTCTTAAAATTATAGATATTTAAAATTATTCAATATTAATTAGTTTCTGTATTTCATCAAAAGGTATACCTAAAACTATGGATAAAGCAATTAGTTCAAAGTCTTTTACAATCATTTTACCATTTTCTATCTTATAAATTTCAAATCTATCAAGTTCAACACCCAGTAAGTCTAGTTTTTGAGATAAACCGAGTTTTAGTATAATTGTTCTTTTCTCTATATTCTTTTATTAAATTACCTACTACATTACATTGTTCATTAAATTTTTTCATTCTATTCTCCAAAAAAATAATTATTTACTTGATTTTATAATATTGTTTGTGATATAGTGTGTATGGAAAATACACACTAGCAAAAATTTTATCTTGAAAATCATTGAAAATAAGATTGTGTTATGATATGATACGATAAAAATATAAATTATTTAAGGGAGGAATTCAAAAGATGAATAAGTTTAAAAGTACAAAAGGAATAACATTGATATCGCTTGTTATCACAAAACTCGTGCCTACCGCCTAAAATAAAGGGTTGTAGGCGTTTTTGTATATTATGG
>CAOKRC010000021.1 GCA_948471035.1 uncultured Clostridium sp. | reverse complement strand
TTTTGTACAAAAATATTTTACCCAAATTGTACATTTTGGTATTGACAATAATATTATATCTCTTGTAATATATTTTTCATAAAATGTTAGCTTTAAGATTTCTAATTGTCTTTCATCATCATAGTCATACTCTTTACTTAATTCTTTATAAGTCTTACATATTTCTGTTTTTTTATCACAATCAGGTTTTAATTGGACTTTTTGTGCTATTCTATCCATTTCATTTACTAAGATATTTTGAGGATATTTATTCTTTAAATTATTACACGCAACGGAAATTCCATTAGTTTTTAATTCTCTTTCAAATATTTCAATATCCTCATTTAAAATATCTTCATCATCCTGTGTTATAAGTGCTTTTGCAAATAGCTTAAATCCTTCATTTTTAGATTTGTACAACTCTTTTTGATACTTTACAACTTCTAATTCATTTTTACCTTGCATAATATTTTCTGCATCTTCTTTATCATATCTTTTAGCATTTTTTATATCAAAAGTGTACATATCATTTTTGTTTTCAAAGCTCTTTATATATGCTTGTGAATTTTTAAATTTAATAATATATTCTTTTTTCATTCTACTCACTTCGTTATCATAAATTTATTCCATTTCTTTATCTTCTTGATTTTCGTTTATATTATCTTCTAACCACTCTTTTAAAACTTGTTTTATTTCTTCTTTATCTTCTCCTATTTCATCAATTCCATAATATACTTCACTATCACAATACATGTACTCATCTTCGCCTTTTTCATTTTCCTGATAATAACATATTTCAAGCCAATTATTATGAATAACATTATACTTTTTTTGAAATGTTCCCTCTTGAATAGCTTTTTTCAATTTGTCATCATATAAAGATATTTCTTTACCTTTCTTATTTTCTATTTCTACTTCCCCATTGACTTCAATAGTTATTAAATATCCACTTTTTCTAAAACTTGAAATTATTTCATTATCCTTTAATAAAAGTTTATCGCCTATATAATCTTCTAAATTATCTACTATCTTAAAAATTTCTTTGCCATTTTCCATTTATTTCACCTTTTTATAATATTTCTTCTTCCTCATCCTTTTCATTATCACACATATATGGTGGTTTATTTATATATGTTTGATCTACATTTTTATTTTTAAAACAGTTCCCTTTATAAACCCAATGTGCTACCTCTTTTTCAAATGTTGTATAGGTTTCTTTATATCTATTATCTTCGACATCGAATCTTTCTGCATAAGGTTCTCCTGCCTGTATAAATTTTTCATGATGTGTTATTGGTGGTACTGAATTTAAAAAATTATTTACTATTTCTTCACTTACAAGGTCTCCTGCTTTGAAAAACTCATCAAAATATGTAGTATTTGAATTATGCCAATCTTCCATTGTTTTTGTCTTAACATATAAGTCATATTCTTTTTTAGCTTTGTCATAACTATCAAATATACGAAAGTAGTATTGGTCATCATTTTCTTTTTTAGAGATATAAAAGCATATAGTTTCTTCTATTTTTAATTTATTTAATGTTATATCTTTGTTTTCTTCTAATTCTAATATTTCACGATTCTGTAATATATTAAAAACATCTTCTTGTATGTCAAAAAGGTCTCTTTCTAAATCTAATTTGAATATTGATGCTATTTCTCTTTTAAAATCATTTTCATCTAATTCTATGTATTTATAATAATCCATTTTCTTCCTCCTCTGTTTCTGCTAATCTACTTAATTTTATACAATGTTCTTGATAATTTTCTTCTAGTTTTTCCATAGAAGCATTTATAGTTTCTTCATAATATTTCATCATTTCTTTTATGTTTTTTATTGTTTCTTTATCATCCTTATATGTTTTCAAATTTTGTTTTGCTAATTCTATAAGTTCTAAATTTTTTAAAATATAATTAACTTGATCCATTGTATCTGCAATATATACATATTCATCTGTTTCAAACTGAAATTGTAATCTTGGAATATTAGTATATACTTGTAATCTCTTTAATATATTTTCTAGTTTCATTTTTAACTTCTTTCTGGTTCGTCTTCCATATTTTCTGTTATTCCATCTAACATTAATTTTATATTTCTATCTACCATATTTAATTCTTCTTCTAAGCTCATATTAGGTTCTAATTCTATAAAACATTTTTCAGATAGTTTGATTAAATTACTATTTAAGAAATTAAATTCATCTTGTTTTAACCAACCATTTATTAAAAGTTCATCTAGTTTGTTCCTAATAAATTCGTCATAGTTTGCTTTATTATTAATACAGTCATTAATTTCATTTTCTAAAATGTTACCATTTATTTGTTCAAACAGAATTTCTTTTGTTATTCCTTTTTTCTTAAAAAAATTCTCATCAATGCCATCATCTTCTTTTAAAACTTCAATCATTTGTTGTTGCATCTTATCTAATTCTTTATAATCTCTAAATACCCATTCGCCATAGCCCAGTTCAAACATCAAATTTGCTAATCTTTTTGAATAGTTTTCTCCAACTTCTCTTATAGTTATGTACTTTATATTTTTAGACTCTTTCTGTTTATTATAAAATGTTTTAATTCTATCTTTTGCAAAATCAATTCCATCTTGCCATAAAGTTAGATTCCTTTTAAATATTATATCTTGTTGTTCTTCATATTTTATTATTTCATTTACTGTAATTCCATTCAGTTTTTCTGTATTAATATAATTTATTTTTTCTTGTTCACGCATACCTGAAATACCTGATATAAAATTTTCAACACATTTTTTTGCTTGTTCATAGGATACTTTTTGCCAACCATTAAAAAAAGTCTTTACTTCTATGTTTTGTATTTTTTTCATATTAGTTTCTTCAAAATCTAAAAAATCAAAATCTATGGTAGTAGTTTGGAAATTCCCCCATTCTTCATAATTATTAGTAATTCTGAAAGTTTTTTTATCTTCTGAAATTTCATAATAGAAATCTCCAAATTTATGAGGAATATTATCTATTACTAATTGTATATCCTCTTCATTCTTGCATTTTTCAAAATCTTCCCATATTTCATCAATATGATTATAATATGAATGTAATTTCATAGACTTTCCTCCTCTATAATATAAATATCTATTAGATTTTTTTGTTAGTTAAATTTCAACTTCGTTATTATTTTTTTCTTTATTACCTGTATTTGAATCTACAAATTTATTTTCTTGATATGCTTCTAAAAAAGCATCGTAATATGGCTTTCCTTCATATCCATTAATCATCGCAACTATAATATTAAGATATTCATCTTGTGGATCATAACAAGGAATATCAATTATATTATCGAGTACATCAAAATTTTCATACACAAAGCCAGATAAGTCTAAAGTTGCTACATTAGTTTTTGCATTATAATTAACTACTTCAACCTTTTCAGCAATAATTTTTAAAAGCATATTATAAGAATCATCTTTATTTAAATTATCATAGTCAATAGAAAAACAACATCCTGGTATTTCAACTTCACTATCTTCTATATCTACTTCATTTAATTTTAAATTCTCTAATGTATTCAAATATACAACCTCCTATGTTTCTATTTCGTTTTCTTCTTCATTTTCAAAAAATTTAAGATGATTCTTTTCATCTATATATACAACTAAGGCTTCATATAGACTTTCTGTTGTTAAATTGTAATCAGATTTTAAAAAGTCTTCTGCTATTTGTTTGCATTTATGGTAAACAATGTCACATTCTGGGTTTGAACTATTGGAAAAATCCTTATTTAATAAATCATATCCTAAAACAAACATTATATAATCTCTATCATCTTCCATCTATATTTCTTCCTCCTCTTCCTGACTGCTAAAATTATTAATACATTCCATATTTTCTATATAAACATTTATAAAATAATTCTTCATATAATTTCTTAATTCTTCTTCAGTTTTTATTTTTTCAATATCAATAGGTTCAAATGTTAAGTTATCTGATTTAAAATTTTTATTATCATACAAATACGATATAAGGCATAGCTTACCTTCTTCTGCAATTAGTGCAATATTTAATGGATTTTCTTCAATTTGTTCCATTTGCATTGTTATAAGTTCCCCATCAGTTTCTAAATCTCTTATATTAGATTTTTTTAATGTTTCTAAATCTCTTATTCCATCAAATGAAAAATCTAAATTGCCTGATAAATTAGCTTCTGGTATATTTATTTCAATTTTTTCAATTGCCTTTACACCTATATCTTTATAGTTATCGTGTTCAAATACTACTTTTCTATCATTATATAGTTGTATAACTTTATCTACTGCTTCTTCTTTAGATGCTGCATTTACTGTAACAACTGTACTCGCTTCTTCTGTAATCCTTACATCAAATTTTCTTTTTTTACTTTTATATGTTTCAATAGGTTCTATTATTGTTTTAAAATTTTTTAAAACTTCATCAACATTAGGATTATAACCTGACATTTCTTCTTGCCATTTATTTAATTTTGCTTTTGCAACATCAATTCCAGCTTTAACATAATATTTAATAGAAACACTTAAAGCAGCCATTTCAAAATCTCTTAACTTTATTTCTTGTTTTAAATCTTTATACAATTTTTGTAAATTTTCCCTTTTACAAGATGTTTCATAGATTCTTTTATTGTTTGCGACAACATATATCATATCATTGTTAGTGTTTTCATTTATTACATGGTCTAACTCTTCCAATGGATAATCCCAGTTTATTTCTGGTTTATAATATTTTGATTTTACTAATAAATCTTTATTTCCTAATACAAATATCATTTAAAATTCCTCTTTATACAAAATTAAAAAAGTTATAAGTTCGTGTATTTGCAATATACAAACCTATAACTTCATAATATTATTATAAATTCTTGTATTTGAGCTTTCAATTCCCTTTTTATTCCCTAGTTTTTTTATTATAGAGTTTCTTCTTCCTCAACTGTGTTACTGTTATTTTCTTCCATTTCATATAATAAATAGTGTACTCCTTTAGAATGATTTTCATCAAAATAGTGCCATATATCTTCATTGCTAACATAACCTTTTTCAAAATCCCAATAATTGTCATCTAATATTTGTTGGCCATTTTTTTCTTTAAATGGAATATCTTCTAATTGTTCCCATTTTTTCTCTAAATACTTATCAAGATATTTTTGTTCTAGTGTAAAAACTGGATCTTTTATACCTTTTTGTTTTAAAATATTTTGTTCTACTAGAAATTCTAATTCTAAAGCTGTGTATTCGCTTAATTCTTTTGACTTTGGTTTTATAGTAAAAGCATAACGATTTTTATCAAGATTTGGCTCATATATTGCTTCTAATATTTTCTTTAATGCTAATTGTACTATTTTGTCTTCGTATATCGATATTCCTAGTGGTCGCATTTTACCATTCCCTTTTGGTATATATACTCTAAGAGATGGTGCTGGTTTATATGCTTTATTCTTTAATCTTACTACTAGGTCTCTAATATTTTCGTCTAGATTTTCTGCATATTCTTTCTTGCTTACATTATCAATTCCAACTGCTTTACTCCCGTCTAATTCTTTATGACACTCTTTTAGCAGTTCTTCGTTGATTAAGTGATACAATGATGTAAATATTGGTCGTTTTTCATTTCTTGATTTGTCTGCTATTCTTTCTAATTTTGTTTCCATTATTCCTCCTGTCCCTGAGTACAGATAATGTTTCCTCAGTAAGACCGTTATTATGTAAGTCCCTTCGCTCCATTTCCATTACAGAAACTTCATCACTACTACGAACTTATCCGACTGCCTAACATTCTTTTGGTATTCTTCGTTTTATTGTTGTTTACCATACTTGTATTTTACAAGAAATATTAGGCTCTCCCCAGTTGACAAACACTCTGTGTAAAACATGATTGGCACTATAGACCCCGTAGAAGTTTGAATATTCTCACCTTAACGAATATTCAAATATTGCATTCTGCAACAATAAATACATCTGCCTTCTAATTCGTACAACATTTCGGGGCTGAACTGCCTTTTAACCCTGTCTTCTTGCTGTCTACGCTTTACTCATAATATTACTATCATAAGCACAAGACTCGCTATTAGTTGGTTGGTTAGACCTTGACTAAGCAAGATTTCCACTTGCTAGACTGTTTACCCTTAGCTGGGCGCACTATTGTAATTTATCGCTCAGGTTGTTATTAAAAATTTTTCTTAATCTCCATATATTTCAGATGATATTCTATATTTATTAACAGGTCTTACTATTAAAGTACAATTATTAGTAATTGGTTCCCTTTCGTCATGCATTTGATTAAAGACTTTAAATAAAGTAAATATTGCATATTGTTTATAAATTTCTTTATCTGTTTTCTCTATCATTAGTATAACAAAAAATTTATCTATAGAAAACTGAAAATTTGGTATTTCATTTAATTTGTTTAGAATATACTCCATCAATTGTTTGTCTATTTCTTTTTTATTTTTTGATGTACATATATTTTTAACATTATCTCTAAATGTTAATTTTAATTCTAACTTACTACTATAATACTTTTCACCTTGATGTATAACTAGGTATGATATTTTTTCATTAAAAATTTCTGCTTTATTCAAGCAATCTGTAAATTTTCTCATTGCTACTTTTGTTGAAAAGCCTACTTTAACTTTAAAATCTTTTTTCATCATTTCTCCTTTTCTATTCTTATTGAAAAAGAAGATAGCAAGTAAATGCAATCTTCTTTGGAACTTTTCTGTAATATGTAATGTCTTATTTACCTAAACAACGCATATTTCTTATCTGACATCCAGAATACTGAGCATTTACCAATACTTTAGCATCATGATCATTGTTTGCTTTAACGGTAACATTGAATTGTTTTCCATTTAAAACTATTGTTGCTTCATAAGTGTACATTATTCATTCCTCCTTTTTTACATTTATAATACTATATAAATCTTATCTCGTCAAATATAATATCATGACTTAATATTTTTTATAATAGACATACTAGCTTCTAACGCATCAAAATATTTTTCATCTATTTCTAATTTTCCATCTATTTCTTCATCATAATCAATATATTGATCATCTTCTTTTTTATAGGTTCTTTTGATTTCATATACAATATTTTGATATTCCATTAGAAAATACAGAACATCGGTATCTGAAGCTTTTGAATCATCTACCATTCCCCAAAATCTTGTTGCACCATCATTTAATTCTGCCTTTTTAAAAGCCTTTTCACCATTTTCTCCTGTTCTACTCTCACTCTTTAATTTTTTTGCCATTTGTTTAAAATCTGCATTTGTATATTTGGTAATAACAATATGATTTCCATTAGATACATTTAATTCTAATACATTATCTTTTATATTATGGCTAATATATAAGTGTTTTGCTAATTCAATATAGCACAATTCTTCATCTCCAATTTTTATTTTTTCTATAATTTTTTCTTCTTTTGTAGTTTCTCCTTTTTGCGTTTTTCCTGTATCTAAGTCAACTATATCTACTGTTGGTAGTTGCCCCTTTATATAAGAATACCCTTCTGAATATTTCCAGCTTAATTTTTCAATATTGGAATCCTTAAAACAAATGTCAATATATTTGACTTCTCTAGTTTTGCCTAAGGATTCTTGATATTTTCTCTCTTCATTTTGATTATGCATTTGTGTATTAATTAAATTTGCTTGATATTCTACTAACTTTCTTTGATATTCATGTTCTACATTTTTTTGCATCCATTCATTATCCCAATGTAAATTTGCTGAAACACTACTAGGTGCAGTTGGCTTATTTTGATATTTAGGGTTATATGTTGGTGCATTTTCTTCTGTTGTATATACTTCAATATGACTAATTTCATTATTCATAATAGTTTCATCTTCAAACATTTCGTATGTATCATCATCAAAGAAGTATATATTCCCATCATTTATTATAACACGAGCTTTTTTGTCATCTACATCATATCCTAATAAATATCCGTGACCAAAATATTTACTATTTTTCACTAAATTACTAGCAACTGAAATTAGATAATTTATTGTTTCCATTATTCTATTTTTTTCATTTTCAGAAAATTTTTCTTGTTCTAAATCAATTTTTAATTTTTCTAATTTAGTTATTTTTTCATTAAGTAAAACATTTTCGTTATTCTCTAAATATTTTCGTTTTAGCACATGTCTATCACTAAAAGTAAACATTTGCCCTGTCATTCGATCTTGATTATGAATATCGTTATGTATTAACAATTCCTGAAATCCAGATTTTATTATTATTTTAGCATATTTAGGAATTTTCATACCATATATTATAGATATAGGCATTCCTATAATAAAAATTATAATCGTAATTGTTGGCAATGTATAAATAAATGCTATAGAAAGTATACCTGTTAATAATATTAATAGTAAGCATTTTGGAAGTTGTTTTAATCTTAACTTTCCTAACATTTCCATATTTTCCGTTTTTCCTATTTGTCCATCTTTACTCATATCTTTTTTCCCCTTTATTATACTTATTTTTATTTATCATTTTTCTCATTATACTATTAAGTATACAATTATATCTCTTTTCTTTTCATCTTTTTATTGTTCCATTTTCTTTTTTTCTTCATCAAATACTTATATTCCTATCAAGCATTTCTAAGGCAATTTTATAATCTTCTATTTTTTCTTTTATCTTATAATTATCTGTTTCTTTATTTAATATTTCTTCTAATTTTTGTAACTTATCTAATACCTTTTCTTTACTATTTAATATTGTTTTATCTATATCATCTATCGTTTCAAAATATACTTTATAAAATGCTTCTGAATAATGTACTTTGTACCAAGCCATTCTGAAATCATTTATTACGTAGGATGTAGCATGTGCTTTTGGAAACATATACATGATTTTTTTACAAGATTCTATATACCAATCAGGTATATTATTTTTTCTCATTAAATCTTCTTGTTCCTTACTTAGTCCTTTTCCTCTACGTACTTTTTCCATAATTTCAAATGCTATTTTAGATTCAATTCCAACTTGTATTAAATCATTCATTATATCATCTCTAAAAGCAATTATTTCTTTTAATGTTGCTATTCCACTTTTTATTAAATCTTCTGCATTATTTTTCCATACATTTGTACCATGTGCTAATCCAGATATTTTTATTAAGTCATTAAATGTAGTAGGTTTAGTTTCTAAAATTATATTTCTAACAAATTTTGTGCCAAATTCAGGAATTGCTAGTGTGTTTGCTGTACATATCATTTCCATTGTATCTTTATCTTCTAAATCTATCGTTATTGGTTCAATTCCTGTTAATATCTTTAATTTATGTAATATAGTTGGAGTATCATGTGCTAATATATCTAAATTTAGTAAATTTTTATCTATTGAATGATAATCAAAATGTGTTGTTATAATATCAGAATTTTGGTCATCTGATAAATATTGTATTGGGCAAAATTCATATATTTCTCTATTTTTTGTAACTACTATAACTCTTCCTGGATGTTGCCCTGTTGTTCTTTTAATTCCTACAAGCCCTTCTGTAAGTCTTTGTATTTCTTCTTTACTAGGTTTTATATCTTTATCTTCGTAATATTGTTTTACATATTCATAAGCTGTTTTTTCTGCTATTGTTCCAATTGTTCCAGCCTTAACTACTACACTTCCTTCTAATATTTCCTTTACGGTTTCTTGTGCTTTAGCTTGATATTCTCTTGCAAAATTCAAATCAATGTCTGGTTCTTTTTCTCCATTAAAACCTGCAAATGTTTCAAATGGTATATTATATTTAATAGGATCTACTTCTGTTATTCCAATACAATATGCTACAAGTGATGAAGCAACTGAACCTCTATTTCCTACAATATATCCATCTGAATTTGATTTTTGTACTAATTTTTGAGCTATCATATATAGTGTAGAAAAATTATTTTCTGTTATTGAGTTTAATTCTATATTTAATCTTTCTTCTACTTCTATTGGTAAGGGATTTCCATATATATTATATGCACCTTTATAAGCTAGTTCTTTAATCTCCAGTTCACTATTTTCAATATATGGATAACATTTCTCATTTGATATTGGTTTAACCTTTTCACATATATTTGCTATTTTATTGGTATTAGTTACTACTACCTCATATGCCTTGTCTTTCCCTAAATATTCAAATTCTTTTAGCATTTCTTCTGTGGTTCTAAAATATAATGGTGGTTGTTCATCTACATCTTCATAACCTATTTCTGCTTGTAATATTCTTCTATATACTGCATCTTCTTTATTCATAAAGTGAACATCTGATGTTGCAACAACTAATTTATTTAACTTTGTTCCTAATTCCTCTATTTTAATATTTATATCTTGTAATGCTTTTTCATCTTTTACCTTGCCATTTCTAATTAAATCATAATTATTGCCTATTGGTTGTATTTCTAAATAATCATATTCTTTTGCAATTTGTTCAAGTTCTTCATCCACTTTATTTTCAATCATAGCTTGATATAGTTCTCCCTTATTGCAAGCACTTCCTATAAGTAATCCTTCACTGTTTTCTTCTAACACTTTTTTTAAAATTATAGGTTTTTTATAGAAATAATCTAAATTTGAAATAGAAACTATTTTATATAAGTTTTTAAGTCCAGTTTTATTTTTTACTAAAATACTTATATGGTATATTTTTCCCATTATATCATTACTAGGTGCATAATATCCTTCCATTCCATACAATATCTTAAATTCATTATCTCCAATTTTTTCTAAATATTTTTGTGTTTCTGGAAATGCTTGTACTGCTCCGATGATCAGTTATTGCTAATGCTGTCATTTTATATTCTTTTGCTTTTTCTATATAACCTTTGCATTTTGTAACTCCATCCATTTTGCTCATATTTGTATGTAAATGTAATTCAATTCTTTCCATTTTTATTCCTCCTTATTATTTTTCATAAATCTGTAGAGTATCTTCATCAAATAAATTAAATATAATTTTAACATCATTATTACTGCAAAATTCAGTTAATAATTCTATTACCATTTGTGCTACATCTTGATGTTCATAACCATGAAAACCTGTTGCTAAAGATGGGACTATTACACTTGTGTATTTCTCTCTTAATATTGTGTCAAATAAATTCTGGTAACTTTCTTTTAGTTTTTCTAATGGTTGTTGTTCTTCATAGTATCTAGGACAATATATATGTATAATATCTTTGCGTAGTGAAAATCCTGTTGTTATTCTAATCTCATTTACTTCCATATCCTTATTCCACTTACTATGACAATATGTTTCTAATTTATCTATTCCAACTTTATCATATATTGCACCACATACACCACCGCCATAGTCCATATATTTATTTGCTGTATTCACAATAGCCTCAACATTATATTTATTTGAATTTTCTATTATATCTCCACTTACTAATATCAAATTTTTCATTTTTCCTTCTTTCCCTCACTTTGTTTCTTTGCCTTTTTTTCTCCTTTCATATTTTCTTTTTTATTGCACCATTTTCTTTTAAAGCCTCCCATAATTCATCATCATCAAATTCGTTATCAGGCTCAAAGTGCTTTATTAAAACTTCTAAATTTTTTCTTATAAAATCACATATCTCTTTGTAATCTTCTTTTGGCAATTTATTTTCTCCTATAATAACTCTTGGATTTTCTTCTAAAGTAACACTAAACGTATCTTCATACTTAATTTCAGTATTTGCAATTCTAATTCTAGGTAAATCATTATGCACACGAACCCCACTTGAAAACCTATTCTTTTCTGGATATATGCTAGCTTTTAATCCTGTCTCTTTTGGTGTAAGCGTTGCCGAATACCATCCCCAATTATCACAATCATCTAAAGTTGCCTTCTCGAAAGTTTTTATATTTAATGGTTTCTTTCCAATTTTGATGTCATTCCAATAACCCCATCTTGGTATTTCTAAATCTCCTTTTACAATTCTACTTAATAAATCATATTCAGAGTCTTTTTCTATAACTCCTGTATATTTTTCTATGTCTTTTTCCCAATATTCATATGTAAATAAGTCTTTATTTCCCCATTCATTATTCTTCATCTCATAAAATGATATTAGAGCATATGTATTCTCAAAATATTTCTCTCCTTTAAATTTTCTTGGTAGCCATCTTACGACATATATTCTATCCAAATTGTCGTCTATGTAGCCTTTTCCACATTCTAATTCATGTTTTAACTTTACTATATCCCCAATTTTAAATTTTTCACTTGCTCCTTCTTCTAAATCTTCTGGATATAGTGTAATCATTTTCTCAACATCTGTAAGTGCATTTTTATATCTATATTCATAATTAATTCTAATAATATTGCCTTTATAATCTAATTCATATTCCTTATGTGTAGGCTCTAATTTATTATACTCTTTTCTATGCAAGCTATCATAATCTATATCAAAATTTTCTGCATATTCTAAATCATTTATTTGTGTTATTGTAAATGAATAATCTAGTTTTTCTTTTTCTATCATTTCATCTAGTGTCATGTTTTCATCTTCTTCTACTTGTTTTATTCTTTTTTCTAAATTGTTTATGCCTTGTTCTTTTGCTTTTTCAAAACTACTATATACATTGCAATATGAGTTTGCATCAAGAAGTTCAGAATCATAGTCATACATATCAACTTGTAACAAATATAATTTCATTTTATTCTTCTTTCCTTTCTTTACTTTCTGTATGTATTGTAAAAACTTCTTTTGGTTCTACTATTTCCTTTACTTTCTCAATTAATTCTTCACTTGCATGTCCTGATGTATGTATGTCTTTTTCAATTAATGTAATTCCTAGTTCCTGTGCTTTTTGTATAAATGCTTTTATATTTTCTTTTTCCTTATATCCTCCCCACATTGAATAGATTAAACAGCTATTTGTGAGTATGTTTCCTTTAAATTCAAACATTTCTAAATCTCTTGACATACTTGTCCTAACATTCATTACAAATGGTTTATATAGAATAGAACTTTTATTTTTATCACTAAAATCATATAAATATTTTTCTTTAAATTCTTCATCTTTATTTCTAAAGTATCTTGGTATATATACCATTACATTATCAAATGTTACTGGATTTGGTATATTTTTTTTATCTTCTTTTTGTATTAAACTTGTTAAGTGTGCCATGTATATATCTTGTATTAATATATGTTTCGTTTTTGCACTAGCTTTTAGCATTGTTGTTATCCTATCTATATTAGATGCTGACATTAATACAAATACTTGGTCATATTGCTTGCATATATCTGTAAATTCATTTACCAAGCTTTCTTCTTTTTTAAGAATGTGTGTATTATTACCAATATTGGTTCCTTCTGTAATTAAGTAATCTACTTGTCCTATTTCTTTAATTGTAGAAATTAATTTATCTCCTGTATACCCATTATCTCTAAAATCTCCTGTATAAAGTGCTTTTTCTTCGCCATCTGTTACAACAAACATTGCTGAATTGTATGCTGAATGGTCTACTCTGTAAGATTTTATTTTTAAGTCTTTTATTGGTATATCTTCTCCAAATTTAAAAGGCTTTGCATTTATTCTTGGTTTACTGCTAAAATCACATATAATATCATATAGTTTTTTTGTTGTTTCTTCTATGTATATTGGTATTCCATCTAGTATCTTGTTTATTTCTCCTATATGGTCTAAATGATAATGTGATATAAATACTGCACTATATTGTGGCTTTCCCTTTGTTAGCCCCTCAATATCTATTTGTTTTGTATCATCTAGGTTAGTTCCATAATCAAATATTATTTTTGCATTACTACTACTTATCTCTGTTATGCAGCCTCCAATTTTATTTCCACCATAAGTTTTAATCTTTAACATATTAGCTCCTCCAAATTTATTTACATTTCTTTTATATGAATCATAATTTTATCATCAGTAATTCCTATTCTTTGGTATCCATTAACAAATTGAGTATAAGTCCATACAGGGTTGTACTCTTTCTTTTCTTCTCCATTATACGTTACGATTTTATATATATAGTCATTATTAATAAATTCTGCTAAAGTATTATATTTTGCTGTACCATCTTTATTTAGCAATCTAAATCCTACCCACTCTGTTGCAATTCCTTCAAATTTTTTTACCTTCTCTTCTTTCCATATTTTTTCTGCTAATATTCTATTAATAACAATATATATATTATATTCATCTTCTGGGTTATATTTTTTCTCAATAAATTGTTCTACCTTTTGAACTTGAAATTTCTCTATAACACTATTTGGGAATGTTATTACAACATCTTCAAAATGTATTTCTATTTTTTCATAGTCTTTAATATCCATATAATTTTACCTTTCTATTTTTATCTAATTATACTATTGAATATTCTTGTTTAAATATTTTCATAAATTCTTTAAAGCTCATTTCTTTATTTAGATATTTTGCTAATATTGATATAGTATTTAATACATAACTTTTATTAATATTTTTAAACTTAAAATTTTGTATGTCTTTTACAAATATATCATAAACTAAATCTTTTTCTTGGTTATAAACTACTATTTCTTGCCTATCTATTCTTATATTAACATTAAAAAATATCATTTCTTCTTTTGACATATTTATTGGCTTATTAGTTTTCAAAAGTTGAATATTTTTATTTACTAATTCTATAAAGTATTGTACTTCTTCTTCAAAATCGTCCATTTTAAACCTCATTTTTAATAATTTGTTTCTCTACTTTTTCATATTCTTTGGGATATTTTACTCCATACCAACCTATTTTATAAATAAGCAATGCCTGGTCTATAAAATGTGCTATTGAAAATACACAATCTTTTTGGTAATAAAGCACTTCTAAAAATACTACTAAATCTTCAAATGTGTATAATTGTGCTGTTTGTAATACATCGACAAACTTTATTATGTCTACACCTGTAAATAATTCGTGTTTTATTAGAAACTCTCCTATACTTGTAATGTCATCTTCTATCTTAATTTGATTTTGTGAAAAGCTGGTTACTTTTTCTAATTCTTCTAATATACTAAGTAAACTTCTTGTCTGTATTTCAATATTTCCTATTTGCTTTCCTTCTTTTGTTTGTATCAAATTTTTTTTAATTATACCTTGCTTTTGTTCTTTTATAATTATTTCATCTTCATTTTTCAAAATATTTGAACATTCCTTGCAAATCTCATCATAATGTTCAGAAGCTACACATAATTTTATATCTGTTACATTCTCAAACATAATATTAAATCCTTCATATTGTTTTGGTAATGGATTAATTTTTGTTATTCCTAATATATATGCAATATATGAGCTACCGATATTTCCTCTATACCCTACTAAATATCCTTTTTCATTGGCTTTTTTTACTAATTCTTTTGCCAAAAGATATACTATATCTGCATCATGTTCCATAATCCAGTTTAATTCTAGCTCCATTCTTTCTTGTATTTCTTTTGGTAACGGATTTCCATATAGCTCGTGTGCTTTATTAATTGTTATTTCTTTTAATTTTGTTTTCATATTCTTTCCTCCTATTCATTATTTCGTTTTTTATTACAATACTATTATAACATATTAATTTTTAAAATGTTATCAGAAAACGAAAACCAGGAAATGTGTTGTGACTGTAGGATTTTACTGCACAAAAAATAAAAACGTAAAGAAATTCTCTACATTTTTATCATTCTAATTATCATTTACTTTTTTAATTCATCAATCTTATTCTTTAACTCATTAATACTGTTATCATCTGTTTTAATTTCAAATGTACAAATTTCTTTTAAACCATTATCTATATTTTTTAACGGATCTAGTAGTATGTCATCAACTAGTGTGGTTATTAATACTATATCTATGTCATTTAGAAAATTATTATGTTCAAATTTATCTAATTCATTCTTTATTTTATTTAAAACATTCACTTTTTTCTCTTTAGTATACCCACAAATTATAACAAATTTATTACTGTTAATATTTAATTTATCTATATTTATATTATTGATTCTATTTTTTCCTAATTTTTTTGAAATTTTTAAGCGATTTTTCAATTCACCTTCTATATCTTCTTTTTGTTTATTGTCATTTAAAAAGTATTGTAAATCTATTGAATGCTTATATAATCCAGGCTGTTTTGGAGTTGTACTTATCACTCCACTATTATATTTAACTTCTGCAAATATAACGGAATTAGTATTTTTGTCCATATAAAGATTATCTACTCTACCTTTATATTTGTCATCTTTTCTATTTATATTTAACTCTTCTTCTAATGCTATTAGATTAATATTGTCCCAATATTTTTTTACTGCTTTATTAATTGAAGTATAATAAAAATTAGATAGCAGTTTTTCTTGAAATATTTTTTCTTTTTGTCCACCTATATGGATTGCATGTAGTATAACTTCTTTTTCTATCCAATCTATTACTTTTCTTAATGTAACAGTATCTAATTTTTCATAATTTAATAAATAATCACTTTTATAAATTGTAGGCTTACTCATTGTTCCAATACTTGATAAAGTATTTACAATTTTATGTTCTATTTTACATGTTTCTTTTAATCCTTCTATATTAAGTTTGTATGTAGGTTTTGCTTTTTTTATTTTTTCACATTTAAGTTCCTTTTCTAACTTTTCTATTCTTTCTTGCTCAAACTGAGTTAATTCACCTTTCCTACCATGATTAACTGTAAAACCTTTCAAACTAACCATGACATATGGATTTAAATTTTGGATTAAGTCCTCTTTTTCATATGTAAAAATATCTTGAATATAATTTTTGCATTTATTTAATATAGCTCTATTACCTGTAATATTGAATATACCTTTTGGAATTACTATTTTTTCTTCTTCTTTTTTTATCTCAAAAATCTTTTCTCCAAAGTAATAAATTAAAATATTTCCTTCATCTATGGGTCTAAAATTATCATTTAGTTTTTTGTCTTCTAATATAATTTTTTTTGCTTCTTCAAATTTCATAAATTTTTACCTCCTCTTATAAAATAGCACTAATAATTTGCAACTATAATCTCCCCTACAACTTACTAGTTATTGTTCTAGTTAGTCTTCTAATTCATTAAAAAGTCTAATATATTCATTCCTGCCTCAGTACCTGTTTTATACATTTCAGTATAGCCACATTTCGTACAACTTACTGTAATAAACTTTTTATTTTGAACATCAAACATCTTTGCAAAATTTCCTCCTGTTGCTTGGAATTGATCTTTTTCAAATTCTGTATTTCCACATTTTATACATTTCCATTCTGACATAATCAAATTTCTCCTTTAATTTTTTTCTTATATTTCCTCATAAAATTCTTGTTTCAAGTTATTTAATGTGTTTTTTATATCTTCTTCAAAAACTGTTCCAGCAGCTAAATCTATAAACCATTCTTCTGTTTCTTTAATATATCTTTCTTTGAATCTTTCTGAAGCTAAATGTGTTTCTGATAAATTGTGTAATCTATCTGCTAATTTCACCATTCTTGCCATATCATTTTTCATGATTCTATCAATGTATTCTGACATTACATATCCATTTTCTTTTGTTACCAATTTTACTACATCTGCAATTTCTTTATTTGAAATTGCAACTATTTCTTCATAAGTTGTATTAGTATCTTCTAATAAATCATGAAACAAACCTGCTATTTGATATTCTATTGAAAAACCTTTTTCATATAAAATATTACTTACTTCTAGTGGATGCATATAATATGGTGTTCCTTGTATTCTTGTTTGACCTTTATGTTTTTCTTTTATAAATTCAATATAATTATCTAATTTCATACATTTTCCTTTTCATATTATTATAATTCTTTGTATTTTACTCTTTTCTTCTAGTGGTATTTCCCATATACTACCTACAATGGATCTTTTTATTTTTAATTCTTTAGTTGGTTCTCCAATTAATTTATTAAGTTGTCTTTGCAGCGATACTTTATTAGTATAAACTACTAATTTATTTTCATGATATAGTACATTAATTGTTGTCTCGGTTTCTTCTTTTATCGGTTCTTTATATATTTTCTCCTTCATAACATTCCTCTATTTCTGCCACATTTAATTATTTTTATCTTCTGTAAATGTTATTTTTTGAATATACAATCTTTTACATCGTTATCTGTTATTTGCATAATTCCTTCTGTTTTTCCATCATTATTTACTATTTCTGCTTTATAATGGCTTTTATTAACTTCTTCTAATATAGTTGCTTTATTTCCATTATTTAATAAAACTACATCAAAAATTTTGTATCGCATTCATTTCTCCTTATTTTATATTATCATATATCTTATTTTCTATACTAAGCTCCAAATTTTCTTAATATTTCACTAAATTCTTGTCTTGCTTTATCCATATCCCCATTTTTATAGCTTTTACTCATAATATCTTCTGATATACTATGTACGAATTTATTGCATTCTTCCTTTGTATATTCTCTATTATCAATAGAACCTACTACATTTTCAATTTTCTTGATTTCTTCTGTGTCAAATACTTCATATGGATTCATCTTTTTCTCTCCTTTTAATTTTTGTTATTATTCTTTTATTGCTATCATATATTGATTGTCTTCTACTATTCTATTTACATTTTGGTAAACAAACCTCGTACCTGTAAAATAGACTTTGTACCCCATATTTTGTAATTTATTTCTTCCCCATTCCAAAAACTGGTCTACATCTTCTTCAGATAAATTGTATTTTACTCTAAGTTCATAAAAAGTACAAACGATATATTCTTCATTTTCTTTTAATTTATTATCTAAATAGTCTTCTACAAACTTTACTGTCATTTCTATCACCTTACACTTTGTAAATCTTTAATTTCAATGCAATCATACCACATTTTTTCTAAAAATAAAAGTTATTAAAAGTTTTTTTGTATTTTTAAGGGTATTTTTGTTAGAAATCAATGTGGAATTGGAATAAATTTATGCCGAGAAAAACATTGATTTGTCTTTTCTTTTTATAATAAACAAAGGCAACTAGCACATTTATCGGTTAGTTGCCTTTATTGACAAAAAATATAACAAAATTTTAATTTAATCAAATATTCATTCACTATCATCTTTTTTTGTTTTATAAATAAAATCATATATTTTTTTATCTGTATTTCTATCTGCTGAATATATGTTTTTTGTGTCTATAGTCTTACTTATTTCTTTGTTTTTCAATATATCAGTAATTTGATAACTTTGTTTTAAATATGTAATGTTTTTATACAATTTTTCAGTAATGTCTTTTTTGAAAATTGCTACAATCTTATTTCTATTATTTGTTATATTTCTAATATCTTTTTTTAAAGATGTATTAGGAATATATGTATTTGATTCATTATCTTTTATAAATCCCATACAAGCATTTATATTTCCTGCAATTTTCTCTGTCTGTAAAAAAATATTAAAGTTAGAAAACTCTCCAAACATATTGGCCATCCTATCTATTCTCATAAGTTGAGGTAATACTTGGAGCTTCAAGTCTGTAGTTGAATCTTTTTCTTTTATTATATATTCTTTTAAATTTAATCTTTCATCCTTCAAAATATCATAAAATTCATAAGCATTTAAACTTTTTCCAGTTGATTTTTCTATTATTGATACACCAGTTAAATGTTTATAACTTGATCTAGGAAAATAAACTTCTTCTTTTGAAAGTGTTCTATCTTTATTTTCTATAACAAACATTACTTTTGTATTTTTTAAATTCTTATCATATTCTTTTAAGCATTTAGAAACTGTATTAAATATATCTATAGGTCTTGATATTCCTTTCATTATTTTCCTCCTTAAAACTTATAAAGAGGAGTATTTTCGTACCGCAGTACCATAATCCCTCCTCTTTAATGTGCGATTTTTCCGTTGCCTAACCAACCCCAAGAGCTATACTCTTGCCTGAATTTTAGGTTTTTCCGTTGCCTAACCAACCTAAAAGGCTATACCTTTTCTTGAATTTTAGGTTATTGTGGCAGTCGCACCTGCTATGCAAGATAAATTGCAACTATCATTATTATATTCATTTTACAATAAAATATTTACAAAGTCAAGTATTTGCAAACATTTTTTCACAGTAATAATAAGAGTTTTATGGATTTTTCTTATTTATTAAGTCTTAATCGCCCACCACATTTGCTACAACAGTATTTTCTTATTAAGTCCTTCTTCATCCTTTGTCTATAAAATACTTGTCCACATTTTTGACATATAATTTTATACTTATAAATTGCTGTATTCCTATTATATTCTACATTGCTCTTTATATAATCCGCTTCTTTGTTCCCTACTCTTGATATATCATATCCTAGCTTTTTATTTATATAATTTGCATAACTTTTAAATGTTGCTCCATGATTATTACATCCTGGAAAGCAATGTATAATTTCATGTATGATTGTATTTTTTATAATTTCATCATTTAGACTCATTACCCACTTGCTAATCTCAATATGGTGTTTTTTAAATCTTTCGTATCTGATAGATATATTTTTTCCTTTTCGCACAATATGATAGCAATTTTTATCTGGTTCTTCTTGTTTACAACACCCATATCTTTTTGGATTTCCTTTTGAAAATTTTATATCAATATCTCCAACTAATGGATTTGTAATATCTATTTTTATACTTTTAAGTTCTTCAATACAATCATTATATAATCTTTTTAATTTATCTTGCATCTTAACCTCTTTTTATTAGTTTTTACATCTCTTCTTCCTCATCTTCTGTTTCTTCTACTTTATTATACTCTATTTTATTTGTTTTTTCTTCTTTTTGCTCTATTTTTTCTTGCATAAATTTTTCTTCTAGTTTTTCTAAGTATTCTTCTGTGTTGCTTAATATATTTGGATTATCTTTTAGTATATATGTCATGTATTTTTTCAATTCTCTAGGAATTACTTCTCTGTATAACTTTTTCTTATACTCTACATATTCTTTGTTAGAATAGTCAAGTTTATATTTACAAAACTCATAGCAACTAATATATTCTGCACCAACAATTTTTCCAAAATGATATTTTTCTCTCCATCTAGCTGATTCATATCCGTTTATAAACTCAAAAGTTCCTCGTGCATCTTCCTCTGGAAATAAATCCCACAATTCTTCATCTCCAAGAATTTCCTCTGAAACTTTATCTATAAGTTCTCCTTTTGAAAGATATATTTCTTCACAGTCTTGGCTTTTTGAATAATATATTTCCTTTAGTTGCACATCTTCATAATTTAATTCTTTATACAAAAATTCTAATTTACCTAAAGTCATTTCTTTCAATTTTGGCTCTAATGTTTGTAAGATTTTATTTGCTATATTAGTTTTCAATCCTTCATTTGTTTCTTCTAATTTTTTTTATAGTTTGCGTTTTTTCATCACTAGAGTATAAAGCATATTCATAATTGTCTTCTAATTTATAATGATTTTCTCCTAATTTTGAATATTCTTGTTCTAATATTTGATGTTTGTTTTGTAATTGTTCATAATCTTCAGCTAAATTTGGATCTAAAATATTTATTATTTTAATCTTTATTCTATCTAATAATTTCATCTTTTAGCCCCTTTACTATTTCCATAATTTAGTTTTACTTTATTTTCTTCAATTACTAAACTAGCTGAAAATGTCTTACCTTGTTTAGATTTAAAACCTTTTATTTCTTTTGTTTTTCCTTTTTCTAACAATTCTCTAATTATTGTATCGTTTATTTTTTTACCACAAATCTGTTTCCATATACTAAAACCACAATTTTGCCAATCCTCACAATAATAGCTTTTGTTATTTTCTATAATGTCTTTGCCACATATAGGACATTTCCCTATTGCTGCTTTTTTAAATTGTGTTATTTCTGCTTTTTTGTTTATCCCTTGTTTAACCTCTTCTTTTACTTTTTCTAATACCTTATCTACACTACTTTTGTTGTTATAAATTGCTTTCAAATCTTTACTTATTTCTACTGTTTTTTCTTTGTATAGATTTATTCCTAATTCTTCTAATATTTCAATTAGTTTAATTCCCTTGTCTGTAATCGCTAAGTTATTTTTGTTTTCTACAATATATCCATCTTGTTTTACTTTTTCAATTATTCCAGCACGAGTTGCAGCAGTTCCTATTTCGCATCCTTCCATAATTGCTATGTAATCTTCATCTGTAGTTTCATCTTCATTTTCTTTCTTTTCCTTTTTAAATGGATTTTCATAGAAGTTATTAAGTTCCGCTTCTGTAACTCTGTTTGGAGGATTTGTTGTTTTTTCTACAACTTTAAGTTTAATATCAACTTCTTCTCCTTTTTCTAATTTTACTTTATCCCCAAGTTCTATTTTTATTTCTTTATTATCTTTAGTTATTATGCCTTCAAGTTGTATATATTTTTCTTCTTTAAAGTTAGTTATCTCTTGCTCTCTATCATATATAAACTTAACTGTTGGAACAATAACTCTTCCTACAGGAAATTTATCTTTAGCTTTTATACTAACAAACCTTGAAAAGTTAATTCCATAAATCCAATCTATATAAGTTCTCGCTAATCCTTCTTTGTACCAGTTTTCTGTATCTTTTATATTTCTTAAATTATTAAGTTCTGTTCTTACTGTGCTTTCTGCTAAATCTGGTAATAGAATTCTTTTTACTGTTTTCTGAATTTTATTTTTTCTAAAAATATCATAGATCAAGTTATTTACTAAAACTTCTCCTTCTCTATCATTGTCGCCACAATTAATAATTATATCAACCTCTTTTTTGAGTATTAGCTTTTCTATTAATTTATATCTTTCTTTGATGCCCTTTTGTTTTTTTATTTTCCATCTAAATCCATTTGGGAAATATGGTAAATCTTCAATATTCCAAATTTTCAA
The DNA here is from genome assembly GCA_948471035.1 of uncultured Clostridium sp. Classification (GTDB taxonomy): domain Bacteria; phylum Bacillota; class Clostridia; order TANB77; family CAG-508; genus RGIG8482. The sequence continues at coordinate 11,690 of CAOKRC010000021.1, read as the reverse complement.
TTCTTTATTATAATCTTCCATTTGATATAATTCTAATAGATGACCATATAATGATGTTATAATATATTCTTCATTTTCATAGTATTCTTTAGTCTTCGTACATCCTTTTAAGGTTTTGGATAATTCTTTCGCTACACTCGGTTTCTCTGCTATTATTAATTTTTTCATATTTCTCTTTCTCCTTTAAACTTTTCAAAAATAATAATTGCTGCATATCCTCTTCTACTCTTTCTTCATCCGTCTTGCTTAAACTAGCTCCTCTGATTAATAAGTAAAATAACACAGATATTATTACTGATATTATGATTAGTATTCTTAAAATCATTTTTATCTCCTTTATAATGTTATTGATTATGTTTTAAAGCATAGTTTTTTATATCTACTTTTACGTTCTGAATATACTTCTGATAATTTTCAGGGGTATCCTTAACATAGAATTTGCAATTTTTGCACTCTTTTGTTTTTAATATTGAGCAATTTGATTTTTTTATAAACAAACAATCTCTTTCTTCTGTTTTCTTTACATTTAAAAATTTTTTCATTATTTAATCCTTCCAAGTTCATTAAGTGTATTGTTGAACTTCTTTGTATCTCTCTATTCACTTAATGAACTTAAATTATATTTTCCAGTTCATTTAGTGAATCTTTTGCAGTTTTATCGTTCACCTGGTGTACTTTCGCACTCTCAAAGGCATTTTTTCTCCATTCATTTAGTGAATTTTTACATCATATTTGCTTAAAATTTTTGTTCTTTTATTAAATCTTGAAGGCTTGTCCTTCAATGTGTGTAGGCGATATGTTAATACTCGCTTTCCTGCCCTCATTTTAATGAGGGATTTTTTATAAGCTATGGTTTCATAGCTCTTTTATTCCCAGTTCACAGCAGTTCACTTAGTTAGCCTTTAGTCGAATTTAATCCCATACATTCCTAGTAATCTTGGTGCAAGTTCTTCAAAAAGCTCATCTCGATCTTTATAAAAGGTTTTTGGACTAGAGTAACCAACTTTTACTTCTGAAGGTTTTACTCCCTCCATGTACATTTCTTTAAGTAATTGTGCTTTTCTTATGTCTGCAATTACCCTTGAATCTGTTTTTTCATCTATGTAATCATTAAAAATATCTGTTAAAAATCCAACTAATATTTCTGTATTTACTTTACTTTTATATACTCTTTCAAGGAAAGTTTCATTTTCTGTAAAATTGTTTTTCATTATGTCTTTAATTTGTTGTCTTTCCATCGTTTTAAATTCTTTGTTAGTAAAGTTTATTGTTTTTATAAAGTCATTTAAACTTTTATAACTATTTAAAATAGCCTCTGTCTTTTGTAACCTTTCTTCATTCCATTTATTTTTAATTTCTTCTAGTGTTTTCTTTGATATTAAAGTTTGTTTTCTTTCTAGTGTTTCTTCTACTATTTTCTTAATTTCTTGAATAAATTCTTTATCAAGCTCCATATTAAAGCCTCCTTAAATGAATTTATCCCAATATTATTTTTAGTAGTCTTCTACTGTATTCTCTCCTTGCTTCTTGTCTTATTAATTCAAAATAACTATCTAATGTTTGAAAAGCAAATTTGTCTATCGTTTTTGAATTATATTTTTTCTCCATTTCTTCAAGCATTTTGTTATTTAATTCTTCAAATTTATGTCTTTTAGTTAAGTACATATCTTCTATCATTTTTTGGTCCATAATTATTGTTTTACATATTTCCATACTCTTTGTTTTAAAGTCATGTTCTGACATATTATCAAGTTTATTCAAATTACTATTAACATTATAGGTATTAATTTCTTGCATTTTTCTTCTCCTTTTCATCTATTTTATTAATTTTCCAATTCATTCTCCTCTGTTTCTTCAGTTTGATTATTCTGTTCTATCATATCTTTTAAATTTTGTTTTATTTCATTATATCTTTGTTTTGATATAAGATTCTCTGTAAAATATGGAACTAACTCTTTAAAACTTTTCTTTTTATCCATTTCTAAAAATAGCCTTGTATCAAAACTAAATATTGTTTCAAAAGAACTAATATTAGATGTTAATTCAATTTTTTTTAATTCATCAGTACATAATGAATTAAAGTATTTTTTTACATCTTCTAAATAATCATCTTTTCTTAACTGTTTTTCATATTCATTTTCTGTTAGTATTCCTACTTCTCTTTTTGCTCCTAAATCAAATATTCTAAATTTATAGTATGTTTTTACACTATTGATTACATAATATAATTTTCTACATATAAATTCATCAATCTCATCATATTCCATAAAATTATCCTTTCCAAAACTTCTTCCTTTTTGGTACTACTGGAAGCAACATACTTCTTTCTTTTTCTAAGATTATTTCATCTCGCTGCCTGTACATTTCTTTCCATAGTTTATTGTCTTTTTCCATTTCTTCATATTTGTTTTTAAAATAGTCTACCTGCTCTTTAAGATACTTATTTTGCTCCTTTAGAAATCTATTTTCTATTTCTGATTCAGAAATCATCAATTTTTCTTCAATATTATTTTCATTTAATTCTGCATTTCTATAATTTGCTGCTCTTTTTATTTTCAAATATTGAAGTCCTTCTTCAGTTATTACTTTTTTCCCTGAATCGTTAGTTTTTAAATATCCTAAATTTTCTAGTTCTTTACTCTGATTATAAATAGCTTGTACACTATTGTAATTTAATGCTTTTGCACATTCTACAATTGAATATTCAGCCATAAATATATCTCCTTACTTCATTTATTTTTTCTATAATCTTGAAAATTTGTGTCTATTTCTATACAAATTTCATTCAGTCTGCTTACTAATGATTCTGCTGTTTTCCCATCATTTCCAAGACTTAATCTTTTTACAAGTTCTTGCTCTGTATAGTTTGTTGTAATAATTATAGGTAGCATATTTTCATATCGACTGTTAATTATTTGGAACAATTTCTCTAATACCCATTCACTTAGTCTTTCTTTTCCAAGATCATCAATAATTAAAAGGTCACATTTACAATACAGTCTAATAATTTCATAGTAATCTAAATTATTGTTATTATAGGATTCTTTTAACTTCTCCATTAAATTAATAAATGTCTCATAAATAACTGGTATTCCTTGTATTAATAATGAATTGGCTATTGCAAATGCTAAGTGTGTTTTTCCTGTTCCATATCTTCCAATAAAAATTAGTCCTGTTCCATCCTCCTTATACTTTTGCCAACAGTCTGCATATCTTTTGGCCATAGCAAAAACTTTTTTATTTTCATCATTAGTTTTGTAGTTTTCAAAAGTCCTCTTCATTCCTCTTTTGCTAATATTACTTTGTTGAAATAATTTTTCTATTTTTCTTTGGTATGCTATTTTTCTTTCTGCTTCTTCTTTCTTTTTTTCTTCTTCTGCTTCACGAAGCCTCTTAAATTCTTTATCTTCTAAATACTCCTTACAGTCACAATCTATAACTGAAAACCAATTAAAAATTCTAGTTTGGTCAAAAGGATTTATAAGACCTTTCCATCCTAATTTTTTTTTGCAAAATGGACAATATTGTGCATCTGGAATGGTTGGGTACTGATAGTTTTTTAGTTTTTCAGTATCTTGACTATCTATGAAATATTCTTTTGTAATATCGCTATCTTCATTCTTCATTCAATAGTTCTTCTCCCTTCCTTTTAAAGCCATTAGGATCACTTGAATCTGCTTCACTATTGTTGTTATTCTTCTTAAATTCCTTTTCATCTTGCTTGACTTGTTGAAGTGTATTGATTCCTTTTGCTAACCAGCTATTCAGGATTTTTTTAGTGTACTGCCATGTTGGATTTTTTATCATACCAGTTCTAATAAGTGCATACTCAACTAGTTCTATTGGAAAACATTTAAGATAGTTAATACATTCATTAATATTTTCTTCCGTTATATCTTCTAAAGAGTTTTCAAATATTATTTTTATTTTTTTATAATCTTTTTCAGTTTTTTCTATTTGTTCTATACTAATTTCACTTGTATTATCTTCTTCTATATTTTCTTTTTTTAAATTTTCTTTTTCTAACTTATCTTGACTTATATTGTCTTGACTTATCTTATGCTGTCCAATGTCAGTCATTTGTCTGTCATCTGTCTGTCGATTGTCTGCCTTTGGACTGTCATTTGTCTGTCCATTGACTTCCATTTGGCTGTCATTTGACTGTCCTTCTTGTTCTGAAGATTCTTTCTTTTTACTAGTTGCTCTCTTTTTTGGTTCAACCAATTTTATTCCTGGTATTGCTTTTAATAGCAAATCCTTATAAATGCTATCTACTTTTCTATCTGCTCTAATAACATTATGCTCTCTCCAGTCTATTATGTAAGAGACTAAATCATCATTTAAAACTTTAACATATCCTTTTTCTACTAATATATCAAAGTATTGTTCCTCTACTCCAACTGCTTGCATAACACTATATGCTTCTACAACACCATCATCATCTGCATCTAATATTAAATGCAAATAAAGTTTGTGAGATTCTGAAGGCATTTTCAAGAATTTAGCTGATCTACATATTTTTTTGCTAAACATTCTCCTATTAGCCATTTTCTAATATCTCCAATCTTTGTAATTAAACAGTTAAATTCTATTTTAAACTGGTTTAATTGTTTTATTTCTATTTACATTTTCAAATTCTGTGTTATAATTTAAACAATATGTTTTTGAATATCATATTTGATATGAGGATTATCCTGTGTGCTGAAAAACTTGGATAATTCTTTTTCATTTTTTACTATTTCGTTTATATGGTCTAATACTAATTGGTGATATATTTGGTTTTTATTGTTTAAACAATTTAACATTTCATTTAAAGAAATTAATAATCTTTTGTTTTTTGTTTTCCTTATAATTTGGATAATAAAATTTTTCGCTATTTCTATTTTTCCTCTTTCTATAAAGAATTTTGAATATTTTAATAATTCTATTTGTGTATAACAATCCATACTTACCTCCACTATCGAATAGACCTTACTTTTTGCATTATTTCTTCTATAGATTTTCCATTATTCTTTTTATTGTATCTTTCTCTTAATTCAGTTATACTGGCTTCTTTTTTATGTGGAGTTAAATCCTGTTGTAATACACTTTTACTTTTTTCTTCTTGTTCTTCTAAATATTTATCTAATGTGCTTTTTTTAAATTTAATATTGCCTCTTTTTCCTATCCTTATATGAGGAATTTCTTTAACTAATTTATGGATTAATGTCCAATAGCTTACCCCAAGATAATCACAGGCTTCTTTAGTTGTTAAAATTTGTTCAGCCATTTTATCATCTCCAATCTTAATATAAAAAAATCACTTGTTCATAACATTCATTTCTGGAAAAACTTCTAATAAATCACTTTTTAGAAATTCACATATTCTTTTCATTTTTTCTGATGATATATTAGTTACTCCATTTTCTATGTATGATACTGCCTGTTGAGATACATCTAAGTATTCCGCTAATTGTTTTTGACTGATGTTTTGTTTCTTTCGTATTTTTTTTATATTATTTTTCATTCAAATATCTTTCCTCCTTTCTACTTTTTTTACACAACTCATAATTGTATGGTGCGATTATATACCAATACAATTTGTATGTCAATAAATTTTTATGAATTTTTTTCAAAAAACTATTGACTTGTACAAACTTGATTTGTATAATATATCAAAAGGAGTTGATATACATGAATCGTTTGAAAGAATTACGATTAGAAAAAAATTTGAAGCAATCAGATTTAGCAGAAATACTTGGTTGCAGTCAACAAATGATTAGTAAATATGAGCAAGGTCGTACAAATTTAAATGGTATGATAGAAGAAATAGCTGCGAACTATTTTGATTGTTCAGTAGATTATTTAAAAGGATTAACAGATATAAAAAATCCAGAAAGAAGTATTATTTTAACTTCAGAATTTAAAAAATTAGGCATATTAAAAGAAGGACAATCTCTTTCTAATGGACAGATTACCCTTCTTAGGCATTTAATAGATGTTAATAGAGGACTCTTTATTAGACTTTCACCTATTCTTCAGACAAATCTAGTAGAAGTTGTATAAGAATAATAAAGTCCTCCACATCTATACTATTTTCTTTAAGCATTTTCGCCAATTCTACAAAATTCGACATTGTTAAAGCCCTTTTTGTTATAATTATACCACAACTTACAGAAAATGGCAATCTTATGTAAAGTGTTTTTTATAACTATTGATATTGTGCCATTTAGCAAAAAGAGTTTAATAATACAAATTATTTAGAAAGGAGTTTTTATGGCTGGAACTAAAATTAAAAGAGCTAACGGAAAATATAAATTAAGTTATATGAAAAATAGAGAAAGATATAATACAACAGTTATTGCTACTAATGATGCTGAAGCAGATGAGCTTTTAGAAAAGTTTGTTTCACAAATTGATAAAATGTCTCAAATTGATAAGAATACTTGCACATTATCAGAGTTTGTTGATTTATATTTTGAAAACTATGCTTATGATATGCTTGCTGAAGAATGTATCTATAACTATTATAGAGCATTAAAAAATTGGGTACTACCAAAAATAGGAAATACTGTACTTGCTAAATGTACCACTCCATTTTTTATTGATTATTTCAATTGGCTTGCTAAACAAATTAGTCCAAAAACAAATAAAGTTTTATCAGTAGGAAGCAGAGAAAAAATATTTGGAATTATATCATCTGTTTTTAGCTGTGCTGTTACTTGGAAATTATTTACTGTAAATCCTTTATATGCTGCAAGACCTGATGATTTTAAAAAGAATTCAAAAAATAATATTTCTCATATACAAGAAAGATGTTTAACTATGGAAGAAAGCAGAAAACTAATAAAAGCATTAGAAACTGTTGATCTAAAATATAAAATCATTGTACATTTTGCAATTATAGGTGGACTTCGTAGAAGTGAAATAATGGGAATTAAATGGAAAAATATTGATTTTGTTAATAAAACTTTAACATTGCAACAGTCTATTCAATATGTTCCTAAAAAAGGATATGTTGAGGGTGATTTAAAAAATGACTCTTCTGAAAGAACAATAGCCCTTCCCCATTTAACAATGCTTATGCTATTAGATTATAAAATGCAAACAGTTGACTATGATAATGATTTCGTTTTTATTAATGATAAAGGAAGGCGAAGAGGTTTAAGAATGAATCCAGTTTCTGTCACAAATTGGTTTAAAGCATTTAGAGATAAAATAGAACTTCCTCCAGAAGTTCCATTGCACGGATTAAGACATACAAATGCTACTATCTTGATTTCAAAGGGAATCAATGTAAAGAATGTAAGTAGCAGACTTCGGTCATTCTAATACATCAACTACATTAAATATTTATTCGCATGCTTTAACATCTATTGATAAAGTAGCTGGAGATACTTTAGACAAGATTTTATTTAAACGAAAACATACATTTAGAATACAGAAAAAAAAGAAAGAAGAAGCCCTTGTATAAGCCCTCTTTCTCAAATCTTAATATATTTAAAATGTTTTATAGAAGAATTGGTACTTCTTCTATAAATTAACTCTTAAATATTTATTAAAACTATTTAAATTATATACTAGTTTCATGAATATGTAAATAATTTTTGCATAATATAATTTACATACTTATACAATTGGTAAATTATAGTTTTTTATAGTATTACTATTGACATTATACAAATTATACTTGTATAATTAAGGTAGCCTTATTAAATATTTAGGAGTGAGAATTATATGAAAAAAGAAAACAAAGCAAAAAACGAAGTAAAAAATAAATTAAATGAGCTAAGAGTAGCAGCAGGTTTGAAACAATCAGAACTTGCTGAACTTGTAGGTTGTTCTCAACAAACAATTAGTAATTATGAAACTGGTTTTGTTAATAATATTGATCCTATGGTTGAAGAAGCAATCGCAAACTACTTTTCTTGCTCTATTGATTATTTAAGAGGTCTAAGTAATATAAAGAATGCAGAAGAATATGTTAATGATGCAATTCTTTTAAAAAACGAATTTGTTAAACTTGGTATTATAAAAGAAGGTGATGACATTTCTAAGCAACAATTGAAATTGTTTAGAGATATTATAAAAGCAAATAAACCATTTTTAAAACAAATATCTCATTTGCCTAATGAACCAGAAACTAATGAATCTGATAATGAGAATGAAGATTAATATTATTTTACTGTTTCCTCTTTAATAATCAATTATTAAGGAGGTTCTTTTATGGCTGGTTCTATTACAGTCAAAGGTAATAATAAATATAAACTTTGGTATATGAAAGATCATGAACGATATATAAAAACTGTTACTTGTGCTTCTTATCAAGAAGCTGAAGTATTTTTAGCTTCTTTTGTTACTGATATTAATAATGGTACTTATGTTAAACCCTGTAAAATGACACTTGAAAATTTTGTGACAAGAAGATATTTAGACTATTATGCTTTTCATAATCTTGCTGGTGAAACTATTTATAAACATATGCAAGAACTTAGATCTTGGGTATTTCCAAAACTAGGAAATTATAAAATGGCTGACTTTACACCTTATATCTGGTCTGAATATTTTTCTTGGTTATCTAAACAAGTAAGTACACAAACTGGTAATTTACTGTCAATTGGTACAATTGATAGAATCTTTGCGGTATTATGCTCTGTGTTCACTTGTGCAAAAAAATGGCAATATGTAAAATCAAATTCTGTAAAACAATCTAGGTCTGATTTATCAAATAAAAAACATAAAAAAGCTAAAAAAGCTCATGTCCAGGAGAGATGTTTATCATATCAAGAAGCATTTAAATTAATAGATGCCGTAGAAAAGGTTGATTTAAAATATCAACTAATTGTACATTTTGCAATTGCTGGTGGACTTCGTAGGAGTGAAATTCTTGGTATAAAATGGTCTAATGTTGATTTCAATTCAAATATTATAAAACTTTCAAAATCAAGTTTACAAGTTCCGAATCTTGGTTATGTTGAAGGTGATTTGAAAACCCCTACTTCTCATCGAAGTATCTATATGCCACCTACTACTATGGAATTACTAAAACATTATCATGAAATTACTCCTAATACGGATAATAATTTAGTATTTGTAAACAATCGAGGTGTTAGAAAAGGAAAAAGATTGTGTCCTGCAACAGTAACTAGGTGGTTTAGATTATTTAGGAAAAAAATTGATCTTCCTCCTGAAGTACCATTGCACGGATTAAGACATACAAGTGCTACTATTCTTATTGCTGAAGGAATTAATATAAAAAATGTAAGTAGCAGACTTGGACATTCTAATGTTGATACAACATTAAATGTATATTCTCATGCTCTTACAAATGTTGACAGATTAGCTTCTGATACAATAGAAAAATGTTTGTATGAAGATCCTGAAGATGAAATTATTCCTTCTAGTCCTTATACTATTTCTAGTAAAAGATATAAATCAAAAATTAAATTAAGCAAATTGAAATAGCCTACTATTATAGAAAAATAAAGAAAGGAAGATTATTAAAGTGGAAAATTTAGATATGATAAAGAGAATAAAAGAATCAAGTATAGCCCATAGAGAATTAGGAAATAAAACTCTTTATTTAATAAAAAAAGACAAGGATATTTCTGTTATTTTTCAATTTATAGGAAAGCAATATTGTCAGTATATGGACTATGCTTTAAATTCTGTTTGTTGGAAAATAGATACTATAGATAATTTTTATAAACATTATATTGTACATATTAATGATTTTTTAGAATATCAAGAAGTTTCTAGTAGAAGATATGGAGAACCTAAATTAATTAAACCTATTGAATTAAAAGGTTTAAAACATACATATTCTATGATTAATGGTATTAGAAAAAAACAAATTTTTATAAAAAATAATGATGTTTGGATAAAGGATAATGACTATTTTAGTGTTCATTTATCACCAGAAAAAGCAAAAAAGCTTGACTTAGAATTTAATCTTAAAAAAAAATTTGTATATAATGACAACTATGCCCTATTGTTTTAAGAGGTGAAGGATGGCTTTGTATTAGAAATTTGTTACTATATATAGAAGATTTCAATATTGAGTGGAGATTATCTAAAAAAATTTGTTCCTTCTATCATTGGAATATAGAAGATTTTGTAGGTGATATAGAAATATTTTATAATAATCTAATATCTAAATTAAAACAAGATATTAATAGAAAGGAATTAAAATGGGTATAATATATGATAAATCAATAAGGAAATTTAAAAATAATGAGAATACAATTTTTGAAATACTAAAAAAGCCTAATAATCACTACTATTTAACAGAAAAAAAAGAAAAGAATTCTGCTGCAAGAATAATAAAAACTACTAAACTTAGTATATTTTATTTTCTAATGGAAGAATATAGAAGAAATGGTTTAAAAGATATTTAAAATAATTAGTTCTCTTAAAATAAAAGATTATCAGAGAAAATTTCAAATTAAGAGATGATTCGATTTTGAAACATCTCTTAATATATTTTAGAAATTGTAATTTATACTTTTCTTTTCTTAAATTTTTCTACTGCATATTCATAAGATTCTTGAATAAATGGTTTTAGTTCTGCAAAAGTTTCATTTGATGGATTTAATACTGAAATCCATCCCATCCAAGCATACACAGGATGAGGAATTATCTTATCTAATTCTGTAAAATCATAATTCATATCTACTATTCCACCTGCATTTGGTCTTTTAGGCACTTCATTAAATAATTCAATAAAACTTTTCTTGCGAATACCTAAATTGACTCTATATACATTTTCTCTATCTAATTTTGAGCCTTTATCATTATCTCCATCTTTTTCTTTTATTGTGAGTACATATACTCCTCTTTTTAAGACATTATTTGGATTGTAAAATATTCCTTTTTCTCCCCAACTCTCTACTAAAATTGTATCTTTTAAATTTTCAAGACAATACTTTAATATTTCTTCTGCTTCCATAATTGTTACCTTTCAAAATTGTAATTTTTTACTTAAAATATATTCATTAAATTGTCAGATTTAGATATTCCCCTCAAAGTTTTCTCGTTCCTCATAACTTTTAGATAAACAAATTCTTCCGTCAATCATATTATATTCGTCGACTACATTATCTACATCTCCAGTAAATCCTGATTTAAGTATCTCTATCTTTTCCATAAAATAAGGTATTAACTTAATAAAAGCATTAATTGTTTCTAATCCATAATTAATGTAACACTTAAAATCCCATTCTCCTGTATCTTTATTATACTTTGAATAACTTTCGCAATCAGCATATGCACCATTTGGAATAAAATTTGCTCTTTCGATTTTAGAAAACTCTTTAAATTTTATATCCTTTGACTTTTTCCATTCGCCATATTCTTCTATCTTTTTTATTTCATCTCTAAACTCTTTTTTTACTACTCCCTTAACTCTTAATCCTACATATAATCCCATTTTTCCTCCTTTACGAATTGTAAGTTATCAATTACATTAGGTTCAAGAAATGCCCTACAACTCCAATAATACTTCCTAAAATGATAGACATAATTGTCATTGCTATTGGGCTTTTTTTATCTTCTTTTGCTACTAGAATAATTATTGGAATAGCCATAAGTATAGAAACAACTCCACCTCTTAACCACCACAAATTTTCAAACCAATTAATCCCAAAGATAACAAAAGGAACTATTAAATAATATACAAATGCTGATAGTGTTGAGTATTTATCAACTTTCAT
>CAOKRC010000020.1 GCA_948471035.1 uncultured Clostridium sp. | reverse complement strand
ATTATCAGTAAAAACAGGAGAAGCCAAAGTCTATATAGGCTTAACAGCAGTAGTACTAACACTACTTGCAGGAGGAGTATACTTAATTAAAAAATATGTATTATAATTAATAGATAATACAATAAAAGGATAGCTTAAATGCTATCCTTTTACAATCTAAATGAAGTAGTAACTAATTTATATGTATATAATTTATTAATCCGCTCCATCTTGCGTTATGTAGGGCATTTTCTTTTTTTCGTATACTCAAAAAAGAAAAGCACTACATAACCGTGTCGTTAGTATATCTTGTAAAAGCATTATTCAGCAACAATTTCTATAAAACTTACTAAATTAACATTTACAAAGAAAATTTCATATGATAAAATAACAAAAGTAGAATATAAATATATTCTACTTTTTAATTTTACCAAATATAAAGTGGTGATAGTATGAGAAAATTTACAAAAATGGAAGGGCTAGGGAATGATTATATTTATATGGACTGCACTGAAAGTGAAGAGCCAGAAAATATAGCTTCACTAGCTCAAATTGTTAGCAATAGGCACTTTGGAATTGGAGGAGATGGGTTAATTCTAATTTGTAAAAGTGACATAGCAGACTTTAAAATGAGAATGTTTAATGCTGATGGAAGTGAGGCCCAGATGTGTGGGAATGGTATTAGATGTGTTGGAAAATTTGTATATGATAAAGGACTGACAAATAAAACTAATATAAAAATTGAAACATTAGCAGGAATAAAGGGACTCAAATTAAATGTACTAAATAACAAAGCCCAAACAATAGAAGTAGATATGGGAGAACCAATTTTAGAAGCAGAAAAAATTCCTGTTATATCAAACGAAAACCCAGTAAAGAATTTAGAAATTATAGCACTAGATAAGATTTTTAAATTCACATGTGTATCTATGGGAAATCCGCATGCAGTTACTGTTATAGAAAATGTAGAAGAATTTAATGTAGAAAAATATGGGACTATATTAGAGAAAGATGAACATTTTCCAGAAAAAGCAAACATAGAATTTATAGAAATTGAAGATAAAAAACATGTAAAAATGAGAGTATGGGAAAGAGGAACAGGGGAAACTTTGGCATGTGGAACAGGTGCTTGTGCAGTGGCAGTAAGCTGTATATTAAATGGATATACAGAAAATGAAGTAACTGTAAAACTATTAGGTGGAGACTTAAAAATATTATGGAACAAAGAAAATAACCACATATATATGACCGGCCCTGCAAAAACAGTATTTGAAGGAGAAATAGAAGACTAGATAAATAATTATTAGTTAAAATGAAATATGTAGGGGCAGGCCCCGTGTCTGCCCAGTATATAAAAAACTAAATATAAATAAAAAGAAAAGAGGAAAAGTTATGATAACAATAAATGAAAATTATTTAAAATTACAAGACAGTTACCTATTTTCTACAATAGCAAAAAAAGTAGCTGAATTTAGCAAAAACAACTCAGACAAAAAAGTAATAAAATTAGGAATAGGGGATGTAACAAGACCTATAATTCCAGCTGTTTGTGATGCAATGCATAAAGCAACAGATGAAATGAGTGATATAGAAACATTTAGAGGATATGGACCAGAACAAGGATATGACTTCTTAAGAGAAAAAATAGTAGAATTCGATTATAAAAAAAGAGGAATAGATATTGAAGTAGACGAAATATTTGTATCAGATGGAGCAAAATGCGATACAGGAAACATTGGTGAAATATTTGGAATAGACAATGTAATAGCAATAACAGACCCAGTATATCCAGTATATCTAGATACAAATATAATGGCTGGAAGAACAGGAACATATGATAAAGAAAAAGATCAATATGAAGGAGTAGTATACATACCTGCAACTTGCGAAAATGGATTTGTACCAGAACTACCAACCAAAAAAGTAGATATGATATATCTATGTTTTCCAAATAATCCAACTGGAACAGTATTAAAAAAAGATGAACTTGCAAAATGGGTAGAATATGCAAAAGAAAATAAATCAATAATATTATTTGACTCAGCATATGAAGCCTTTATTACAGAACCAGATGTACCACATAGTATATATGAAATAGAAGGAGCAAAGGAAGTAGCAATAGAATTTAGAAGTTTCTCAAAAACAGCAGGATTTACAGGAGTAAGATGTGCATATACAGTAGTTCCAAAAGAACTAAAAGCATATACAAAAGAAGGTAAAACAGTAGAATTAAATAGATTATGGAATAGAAGACAGTGTACGAAATTTAATGGAGTTCCATATATAACCCAAAGAGCAGCAGAAGCAGTATATACAGAGACCCGGACAAAAGCAAATAAAAGAAAATATAAACTATTACTTAGAAAATGCAAAAATAATTTTAGAAGGACTAAAAGAAGCAGGATATGAGGTATTTGGCGGAAAAAATGCACCATATATTTGGTTAAAAGTACCAAATAAATATACATCATGGGAATTCTTCGATTATTTACTAGAAAAAGCAAATGTAGTAGGAACACCAGGAGTAGGCTTTGGACCAAGTGGAGAAGGATACTTTAGACTAACTGCATTTGGTTCAAGAGAAAACACAATAGAAGCAATAGAAAGAATAAAAAACATATAATAATTTTCACAAAAACTTCACATTAGAAATATTGACAAATGGCACTGTATCACATATTATAATAAGATACAGTGTTTTATTATATTACTCGTTTGGAGCGTATTATAAATAAAGTAATAAAGAAAGAGGAATAAATAAATGTTTAAAGTATTAAAAAATTTAAAGAAATCTTGGGTATCTGTAGTAATAATAGTAATATTACTATGTCTTCAAGCATGGGCAGATTTAGAATTACCAAGTTATACATCAAAAATAGTAGATAAAGGAATTCGGTACACGGTGACACAAACTACATATTAAATGCAGGGCTACAAATGCTTGGAATAGCAGCAATAAGTATGCTATCTGCAATAAGCATTATGCTATTATCATCAAGAGTTGCTGCAAACTTAGGAAAAACTCTTAGGGAAAAAGTATTCAAAAAAGTATTAAGTTTTAGTACAGAAGAATTCACAAATTTTTCTACAGCATCACTAATAACACGTAGTACAAACGACATTGCACAAATACAAATGTTAATAAGTATGTTATTTAGAGTAGTAGTATATGCACCAATAATGGGTATAGGAGGATTCATAAGAGTACTTGCAAATTCAAATACAAGTATGGCTTGGATAATAGGGCTTGCAGTACTATGTGTTATAGGAATAATACTTGTGCTATTTATAGTAGCAATGCCAAAATTTAAAAAACTACAAGAATTAATAGATAAATTAAACTTAGTATCACGTGAAATATTAACAGGATTACCTGTAATTAGAGCATTTAATATGGAAAGAAGAGAAGAAGAAAGATTTGAAATTGCCAATACAAACTTAATGAAAACAAATATATTTGTAAATAGAGCAATGAGTATAATGATGCCAGGATTAATGTTCATTATGAACTCAGTTATGATATTAATAATATGGGTTGGAGGCCATAATATAGATGCAGGAATCATGCAAGTAGGAGATATGATGGCATTTATCCAATATACAATGCAAATAATAATGAGCTTCTTAATGATTTCAATGATATCAATTATGCTACCAAGAGCTAGTGTATCAGCAAGACGTATTAACGAAGTATTAGAAACAGAACCAAGAATAAAAGATATAGAAAATCTTAAAAAATTTGATGATACAAAAAAAGGATTTGTAGAATTCAAAAACGTATCATTTAGGTATCCAGATGCAGATGGGGAACTATTAACAGATATAACATTTACAGCTAGTCCTGGAAAAACCACAGCCATAATAGGAAGCACAGGCTCACGGAAAATCTACAATAGTAAATCTTATTCCACGTTTTTATGATGTAACAGGTGGAGAATTATTAATAGATGGTGTAAATATAAAAAATGTATCACAAAAAGAATTAAGAGAAAAAATAGGATTTATACCACAAAATGGAGTATTATTTTCAGGAACAATAGAATCAAACATAAAATATTCAAATCCTGAAATGAGTGACGAACTAATGAAAAAAGCAGCAAGTATAGCACAAGCAACAGAA
The DNA here is from genome assembly GCA_948471035.1 of uncultured Clostridium sp. Lineage (GTDB taxonomy): Bacteria > Bacillota > Clostridia > TANB77 > CAG-508 > RGIG8482. Next base: position 31,186 of record CAOKRC010000020.1, on the reverse strand, counting down.
TTTATAGAAGCAAAAGAAGAAAGATATAAAAGTGAAATAGCTCAAGGGGGCTCAAACGTATCAGGAGGACAAAAACAACGTTTATCAATAGCAAGAGCAATTGCAAAAGACCCAGAAATATTTGTATTTGATGATAGTTTCTCAGCATTAGATTTAAAAACAGATTTAAAATTAAGAACAGAACTTGCAGAAATAACAAAAGATAAAACAGTAATAATAGTAGCACAAAGAATAAGTACAATACTAAATGCAGATCAAATAATAGTACTAGATGAAGGAAAAATAGTAGGAATAGGAACACACAAGGAATTAATGGAAAATTGTGAAACATATTCACAAATTGCATTATCTCAATTATCAAAAGAAGAATTAGAATAGAAATTACGTAGGGGCGATGCCCTCATCGACCCGAAAAAAATAAATACAGATGCAAACAATGTAGGGGCAGGCGACTTTAGTCTGCCCAATCCACAGAGGAATACTATAAAAGATAATATTAATATAATACAAAAATAAGGGCGGACACAGGGCCCGCCCCTACATATTAAATACAGGGAAAGGAGCAACAAATGGCACAAAATAGGAGAGGACCAATGGGTGGACCAGGGCATGGTCCAGTAGCAGTCGAAAAAGCGAACGACTTTAAACGGAACAACAAAAAAATTAGTAAAAGATTATCTATCAAAATATAAAATTGCATTAATTATAGTAATAATATTTGCAATAGGAAGTACGATATTTCAGGTAGTAGGACCAAAAATATTAGGAAATGCAACAACAGAAATATTTAATGGAATAGTAAGTAAACTATCTGGAGGGGCAGGGATAAACTTTGGAAACATTTTAAAAATACTACTAACTTTATTAACACTATACATAGTAAGTGCAGTATTTTCATTAATACAAGGTTTTACAATGACAGGAATTTCTCAAAAATTAACATATAAACTAAGAAATGATATAGCAGTTAAAATAAACAAACTACCAATGAGATATTTCGATAAAAGAACCAATGGAGAGATATTATCAGTAATAACAAACGATATAGACACTTTAAGCCAGAACTTAAACCAAAGTATTACACAAATAATAACAGCAATATGTACGTTAATTGGGATACTAATAATGATGTTTTCAATAAGCTGGGAAATGACACTTGTGTCTTTAATAATACTTCCAATAACAGTAGGTATAGTAGGAAAAATAGTAGGAAAATCACAAAAATACTTTGCAAAACAACAAGATTACTTGGGGCATGTAAATGGCCAAGTAGAAGAAATTTATGGTGGTCATACAATAGTAAAAGCATTTAATGGAGAAGAACAAGCAATAAAAGAATTTGAAAAAGCAAACAAAGAGCTATATAAATCAGGGTGGAAATCACAATTTCTATCAGGACTTATGCACCCAATAATGAACTTTATAGGTAACATTGGTTACGTTGCGATAGCAATACTTGGAGGATATTTTGCAATAAATGGAAGAATAACAGTAGGAAACATACAAAGCTTTATCCAATATAATAAACAATTTACTCAGCCAATAATGCAAATTGCACAAATATCAAGCATGTTACAATCAATGGTTGCAGCAGCAGAAAGAGTATTTAAATTTTTAGAAGAAGACGAAGAAAAAGAGGATGTAGAAAATCCAATACAGGTTGAAAATTTAAAAGGAAATGTAACTTTTGACCATGTTAAATTTGGATATGATGATGACAGAATAATAATAAACGACTTTAATGCTAGTATTAAAGATGGTCAAAAAATAGCAATAGTAGGTCCAACAGGGGCTGGAAAAACCACAATGGTAAAACTATTAATGAGATTTTATGATGTAAATAGCGGTAAAATCTTAATAGATGGTTATAACATAAAAGACTTTAAACGTGGAGAACTACGTAAAATGTTTGGAATGGTATTACAAGATACATGGTTATTTGGTGGAACAATAAAAGATAATATTAAATATTCTAATCCAGAAGCAAGTGATGCTGATGTAATAGAAGCGGCAAAGTCCGCACATGTACACCATTTTATAAAAACATTGCCAAAATCATATGATATGGTTATAAATGAAGAATCATCAAACATATCAGCAGGGCAAAAACAATTATTAACAATAGCACGTGTAATATTAGCAGACCCTAAAATTTTAATATTAGATGAAGCAACCAGTTCAATAGACACACGTACAGAGATTGAGATACAATCTGCAATGGATAACTTAATGAGTGGAAGAACAAGTTTCATAATTGCACATAGGCTTTCAACAATAAAAAATGCAGACCTAATTTTAGTAATGAATCATGGAGATATAGTAGAACAAGGAACGCATGAAGAATTGCTAGAAAAAGGAGGCTTCTACAGTGACTTATATAACTCACAATTCGAAGAATCAGAAGAATAGAATGTCATAATATGTCGAAAGAAAATGCTTGACTATAGATATATAATAATAGTAAAAAAATATAAGAAAGTGAGACTAATTCACTTTCTTATATTTTATACCATAATTTTCTCTTCATAAACTTATAAAACTCATTAGGATTACCAACAGAAAAGGCATCTTTTGCGAGTACAAAAGAATAGTTTTTATTTATATAAAGATAAAAATAATTTTCAGTTTCAAAAACTTTATATAACTTATAATAATTAAATTTAATATTATTTTTAGAATTTTTTATAGTCATATATTTATCATAAAAAGAATAAGTATTTTTCATTTGCTTTTGTATTTTATCACTTTTAGCTTCTTTTTTAACAAAAAAAGTAGGATGAAAAACTCTCCAAACTAAAAAAGCTATCATAACAAAAACAAATAAAGCACCAATCAAAATATTTCCATAGTTAAATTGTAAAACCATACAAAACACAATAAGAATAAGTATAAACAAAGTATATGAATGATACCTTAAATTATATTTCTGGTTATGAAAATTAACAAATTCTTTATAAACATCACTAGTATATGTAGTAGTATTCTCAAATAATTTTTCCATACTAAATAAATCCTTTTTTATAATTATATAATTTTTCATTCCATGCACATGCATATATTATAAATAATATCTACATGTGTACTAGTATTAATTATAGATAGCATTTTTATTATACTAAAAACTTATTAAAAAATAACAAATGTAACTAAAACGTAACAAAAAAATAATAAAATCTACATAATAGTAAAAAAAGCCTATTTTACAACAAAAAAGGCTATAGTACCTACAGACATATGGGTTTTGCCGTTTAAAACTTAAGTAAAATAGAGTATTATAGTATTAGCAAAATTAGTCTTAAAACCATACAAAAGAAAGGAAAGAAAATAGTGAAAAAAGTACTTCTAAAAACACTAAAGAAATATAGATTAACTACATTCTTAACAGTATTTTTTATAATGTTAAACATTTATTTTTTAACATATCCACCAAAGATAATAGGAAAAATAGTAGACCTGTTATATAACATAGAAGCAAATAAAGAGCAAATAATTACATATACATTTTATCTATTGGGTATATGTATAGTGTTACTTCTAGTTAGAATGCCTTGGAGATGGCTTGTAGGATATGTCCCAAGAAGTATTGAAAGAGATATAAAAGATAGACTATTTGAACAATTTATGAAAATAAAAATGACAAACATTCAAAATATTAAAAATGGAGAATTAATGTCATATTTTGTAAAAGATGTTACAGAAATAAGAGCATTTATATATAGACTTATTTCTTATGGAACTAGATTTATATTTACAATGATTATTGCTACATATACAATGATGTCAGGAGTAAATATAGTTTTAACTGTAATAACACTATGTCCTATAATTATAACACTATTTATTATTATAAAAATAAAAATGTACTTAGAGCAAAGTTTTAAAAAATCACAAAAGTATTTTACAGAACTTTCAGAATTTGTGCAAGAAAGCACTGATGCAATAAGAACAACAAAAGCATATACTGGGGAAACAAATCAATTAAAAGAATTTATAAGAAAAAATAGACGTTTAAGAGAAGCAAATAATGCAGTAGATGTTCATTCTACATTGTTATCAACTTGTTTAAATATTGGATTTGGTTTATGTTATGGAATATCTTTATTATATGGTTCAAAATTAGTATTAGAGGGTAGCATTTCAATAGGAGATTTTGTTGCATTTAACGGTTATATTGGATTATTTGTGGGTCCAGTATCATGGTTACCTTCAGTTATTTCAAGATATAAAAGAGCGGAGCTTTCATATAAGAGATTAGATAAAGTATTTAATTTAGAACGTGAAAAAATTTCAGTAAAAAGTAATCTACAAAATGAAGAAAGTATATCACGGAAATATTGAAATAAAAGATTTAACATTCAATTATCCAGAACACATAGAAACAGTATTAAACAATATAAATGTAACAGTAAATAAAGGAGAAACTTTAGGAATAATAGGAACAATAGGAAGCGGAAAAACAACACTTATGAATTTACTATTAAGACTATATCCAGTACAAAATGGTAAAATATTTATAAATGGAGAAGATATAAACAACATCCCATTAAAAATATTAAGAGATAACATATGTTATATAACACAAGACAACTTCCTATTTTCAACAACTCTTAGAGAAAATGTAAAACTATTTAAAGATGGGTTTGGAGAAGAAGAAATAAAAGAAAGTACAAGAAATGCAATGATATATGACGATATAGAAAAAATGCAAAATGGAATAGATACAATAATTGGAGAAAGAGGAGGAGACCTTTCAGGAGGACAAAAGCAAAGAGTAGTAATATCAAGAGCTTTCTTAAACAAAAGTAATATTGTTATATTTGATGATACTTTCTCAGCACTAGATAATAGAACAGAACAAATGGTATTAAACAATGTAAAAAAACTTGTAAAAGACAAAACATGTATAATCATCTCAAATAGAATATCAGATATAAAAGATGCAAATAAAATAATAGTACTAGATGCAGGAAATATAATAGAAACAGGAACACACGAAACACTATTACAAGAAAAAGGAAAATATTACAAATTCTATAAACAACAATCAGCCAAAAGTGAAATGGCACTTAGTTAATGTAAAGCTCCCAAGTCGCGTAGCTCACCGCCCAATTAAGTAAAAGGACCAATTCTTAAGAAGGTTCAAAGAAGTCAGGGCAGACACGAGGCCTGCCCCTACAAAAAATGTAATACAAACTAGTGCGAAGTAGGTAATATATTTATTTTTTAAAAGTGGAGTACGTGGAATCTCCAGAGGCTGTATCTAGTGTCGGAACTTATAAAAAATAAATATATTACCTACTGGAAGCGGACTGCAAAAGTAAAAGCAAAAAGCACAAAATTCTAAAGAATTTTGAAAAGGAGAAACCAATGAAAAACAAAACATTACATAGGGTTTATGAAATGGCAAAACCGTATAAAAAAACAATCATAATAATAACCATATTATCCCTAATAATAGGAGTAATAGAAATGGTAAAGCCATACTTAATCAAAGTAGTAATTGATGAATATTTAAAATTTGGAATTTACCAAAAAGGGATATTAACAATAGGAACAATAGGTGCGATATACATAGCATTAGTCATAATAGGAAATATAATAGACTTTACAACAAGCACTACAACTAATATGATGGGTGAAAATGTAATCTACACAATGAGAAATAGACTATATAAATATACCCAAAATGCAGGAATTCCATTTCACGATAAAACTCCAGCAGGTAAATTATTTGTAAGAATAACAAATGATGTAGAAGATATATCAACATTATTTAAAGATGTACTAACAACATTCTTTAAAGACGTAATATTAATAGTAATACTAGCAGGAGTAATGATTTATTTAAGTGCAAAATTAAGTATACTAGCTTTCATTGTAATACCATTTATAATCATATTTTCAATAACTTTAACAAAATTATTAAATAAAATATATGATAAATCAAAAAAAATAAAAACAAATTTAAACACATTTTTAGCAGAATCAATTTATGGAGCAAAACTAATAAAAATCTTTAACATACAAAGAGAAAAACAAAATGAATGTGAAAAATTAACAAATGATTATAGAAATTCAAGGACACCAGGAGGAATAATAGAAGGACTACTTCCAGCATTAATGACAATACTAGAAAATTTAGCAATTTCAATAATAGTATGGGCATGTGTTAATCATTGGTTAGGAATAGATATTGAAGTAGGTTTAATATATGTATTTATTACATACATTAAGCAACTATTTGAGCCAATAACTAGAATAATAGACAACATAGAAGTAGTGCAAGAAGCCTTTGTATCAATAAATAAAATATATGATATATTAGATCATAAAGAATACTTAGAGGACTTAGAAACAGGAAGAGAACTAAAAGATGTAAAAGGAAAAATTGAATTTAAAAATGTATGGTTTTCATACGATAATAAAAATTGGGTACTAAAGAATATAAGTTTTACAATAGAACCGGGAGAAAGTGTAGCACTAGTTGGAAAAACAGGGTGTGGAAAAACAACTATAACAAACCTAATAAATAGATTTTATGAGATACAGCAAGGTGAAATTTTACTAGATGGAATAAATATAAAAAATATAAATAAAAGAAGTTTAAGAAAGAATATTGGAATAATTTTGCAAGATCCATTCATATTTGCAAGAGATATTAAAAATAATATAAAACTAAATTCAAATATACCAGAAGAAGATATACTAGAAGCAATAAAACTATCATCAGCAGAAGAATTTATAAATTCACTACCAAATGGAATAGATGAAGTAGCAAAAGAAAGAGGAGCATCATTCTCAAGTGGACAAAAACAGCTACTAGCATTTGCAAGAATATTTGCACACAATCCATCAATTTTTGTATTAGATGAAGCAACAGCAAACATAGATACACACACAGAAAGTTTAATACAAAAATCGATAGATATAATATCTAAAAAGAAAACATCAATATTCATAGCACACCGTCTTGCAACAATAGTAAATGTAGATAAAATAATAGTATTAGATGCAGGTGAAATACAGGAAATGGGAAGCCATTTAGAGCTATTAAGAAAAGGACGGATATTATAGCAAGTTATATAATTCATATTATACAAGTTTGCAGTAAAATAGCAAATAAATATTTGTAAGTATTTATTATACAAGGAGTAATAATGAAAAATAAATTAAATACAGTTTTAATAATAATATTATTAGTGGCAATAATATTATTAAGCTATATAATAGGAAAAAAATATGTATCAAATATAGAAGGAAATAAGCGAAATGCAGTAGAAAATAATACTAGTTATAAGAAAGATATTAACAATGAAAAGATTAAAAATGTAACAATGGAAGTAAAAGAAGAAACCATAACCAAAATAGGTGCAACATTTGTTATAACAGATAAAAATCCAACACCATTTAGTTATGGAGAATGGTATATGATAGAAAAAAGAGAAAATGGTAAATGGAATATTATGCCAAGCATAGTTGAAGAACAAATTTGGCCTGCAATTGCTAGAATTGTAGGAGAAGATGGAAAATTAGAGTATAAAATAAATTGGGAAAAATTATATGGAGAATTAGAAGCGGGAGAATATAGATTAGTAAAAGAAGTAGCAAATCATTATATTTATGCTGAATTTAATATTGAATGAAGAACGAAAAATGTAACCTAATGAGGTTGCATTTTCTTAATATTAACGATATAATATGAAAACAATGAAAAAGAGGTGTATTTTATGCTACTTGCACTTGCAGGAGTAACTGGAGTAGGAAAATCATATTATAAAGATAGAATTGTAGAAGAATTAGGTTTTGAAAAAATAAAAATAATAACAACTCGTGAACCTCGTGAGGGAGAAAAAAATAATGATGATAAAATTTTTGTAACACCTAGCGAATTACAAAAGTTAAGAGATGAGGGTAAAATTGCATATGAATTTGAGATGTTAGGTAATGTTTATGCATATACATATGAGGCATTAAACTCTGATAAAAATACTGTATTTGAATTACATTATGATACAATATTTGATTTTAAAAAAGTATGCCCACATTTATGTACAATTTATTTACTACCTACAGATATTGAAGTAGCAAAAAACAAAACACGAGAAAGACATTTAAATCCTACAGTAGAAAAAGATAGACTTTTAGAAATTGATGAACACTATAAAAGAATTACTGCAGATGAAAACTTAAGAAATATGTTCGATTATATTTTATATAATAACTATGACAAAGAATCAAAAGATGAAATAATTAGTTTAGTAAAAAAAATAATGTTAGAAGAAAAATAGAGGTATTAGTTTTGAAGAAATGTGATTTTTTTATAACTATGTGTGCCTTTAGAGTGAAGAAAGGAATAAAATTTTATATGGCAAAAAATTATTTTACACTTGATGAAGACTTTGAAACAATAATAAAAAAAGCATTACCAGATAAAACAATAAATAAAATACGTTCTGTAACAACAGGATGGACAAATATTGTTTTTGAGGTATGCACAAATGAAGGAGATTTTTTCTTTAGATTTCCTAGAGATGACTTTTGGATTAGGACAATTGTAAAAGATTATGAATTTGCAAAATTTGTTTATGGAAAAACTGACTTTAACACAGTTAATCTAAAGTTAATATATGATGATGGAAGACCATTTAGTATGCACAAAAAAATTGAAGGAACAGTTTTAGCTGAAAAAATGAACAATATGACTGAGGAAGAAGTTAAAATTGTCGCAAATGAGATTGTAAAGTTTATGTTCCAATTACATAGCACAAAATTTAATAAAGAAGAAATTTTTGAAATAAATAATATTGGATTAAAATTAGTAGATTTTTTAGATGAACTATTAAATGTTCACGTTGCAAAAGAAGATATGAACTTTTGGAATCATGATGAATTTATAAATAAAGATCATACATGTCTAGTACATGGAGACTTAAATTCAAGTAATATTCTGTTAGATGAAAACAATCATATTTCTGCTATCATAGATTTTGGATTTGGAGGATTTGGAAATAAATACTTTGATCTTGCACGTATTATTGGAAGATGTCCAGAGAATTTTAGAAATGAAATTATAGAAAGTTATGAAAATATATCTAAAACAAAACTAAATTATCCTGTATTAGACGAAGAAATTAGTATTTGGACAAATATTGATAATGCATACATTAATTATATGAGAGGAATAGGAATTTACGAATAATTGCAATTTGTAAAATAATAGTATATAATACTAATGAAGTTTCTTGAGTGGAGGAAATAAATATGGCAAGGTCATATCGTGAATTTGGATTTGATGATGATATTGAACTAATGAATTTAACATATCAGATGAACACAGGCAATTTTATTGATTACGCAAGTTATGAAAATGATGACATATTTGATAAAGAGAATATTAATAAAGAACAACCAAAAACAATGCTATAAAGGGCATTGTTTAATTTGTATACTGTTGGGTTTTGATATAGTTCAGCATGTATTATTTTTTAGTCCGCTCCCTCCACGTGTCGCTATTTGTGTTTAGACGACTATACACTCTTTCAATATTAAACTAAATTTGTAACAAATTTTTAATATATTTATTTCCCTAAACTATTTCAAAAAAAAATAACATATGCTATAATGATATTGTAGTATAAAATAAGGAGGATTATATGAACCAAATATTAGTAACCGAAAAAATATTTGTAACTCCTGAACTGAAAAGAAAAAAGAAGCTATATAAAATGAACTTTTTCTTATCAGTATTTTTGATATGTCTTTTATTTTCATACTACATATATGCAGAATTTGATAAAAACAAAAGCGAAGAAGTTTCACAAGAAATATTAGCAAGCCTTGACCTTGGTGGAAACTTTGAAATAGAAGATAACACTACAGCTAGGGTAGAAAATGATGTTTTAATTGTTACATTAGATGAAAATCAGTCAAATAAAGAAGAAATAGATATAACAAAACTTGCAAAAGACCTAGAAAACTATATTCAAAATGCGGAACAAAATACAGCTATACCTCAAGAAATATATAAAACTTCAAGTGGAGCCGAATATGTAACAGATGCAGTTTTAAAAATACCATCATTAGATATCAATTATCCAGTATTAAAAACAGAGGAAAAACATATAGATGAAGTACTAAAAATATCTCTTGTAAAATATTGGGGAAGTAACCCAAATGAAGAGGGAAATTATGTAATTGTGGGACACAATTATAAAAATAAGAAAATGTTTGGAAAATTACCAGATATAGAAATGGGAGCAATAATAGAATTAACAGATTTAACAGGAAAAACTTTAAAATATAAAGTATATGATACATACATAGTAGATCCAACAGATACAAGTTGTACATCACAAAAAACAGGAGGAAAAAAAGAGCTTACATTAATCACGTGTAGAACTTATGGTACACAAAGACAAGTAGTAAAAGCAAGAGAAATAAAATAGAAGCCAAGGGCTTCTATTTTATTTATAAATAAGTTAAAATTAATTTTATATTTTATCATTTAGATTGACTATTATTTAATAATATAGTATCCTAATAATAATATTTTTCTTATTAGTTATTATTCTTTAACTAAAAAATTCCAATATTGAAAAATTTTTTATATGATGTTATAATAAAGGAGGTGAAACAATTTGCCAATTATTTCACAATTTTATGGTATATTAATTCAAATGTTTTTTGAAAAAAATGAAAAACATAATTTAAGACATATTCATATTAGATATAATAAATATAAAGCAATATACGATTTAGAAGGTAATTTGATAGAGGGAAAATTACCTGTAAAACAAAAGAAAATAGTTGAAGCATGGATGGAAATACATAAAGAGGAATTATATTTATTGTGGGATTGTATTCAAAATGAAGGGGAGTATTTTAAAATAGAACCGTTAAAATAAGGGAAGTGATGATAAATGGAAAACTTGTACATAACACCAGATATTTTAGAAGTAAAAGCATTAGATAATTATAGATTATATTTAATATTTGGAAATGGTGAAGAAAAAATATTTGATATGAAAAGTATTATTAATAATAGCAAAATGTATTTTAGATTAGTAAACAAGGAATATTTTCAAAATGTTAAAACAAGAGGAGATACAGTAGAGTGGGAAAATGGAGAAGATGTTGCACCAGAAGAATTATATCATAATAGTATTATAGTAAATAAAAATACAAAAAATAACTAAGCATTTTGCTTAGTTATTTTTATAGAATAGGAAAGTCTGCTTACTTTCCTATTCTATAAAATACATTGTACACAAATTACTTGCAGAAATTTAGCAAGAGAACAAATTTACGGAAAGCTTTGCTATTTATAATTTGTGATTAATTAAAATTTATAGTTTTAAATAATTATATTACAAATTTTGTTAGCTTTCCGATTTGTTCCTCCAAAAAACAATAAAAACAAAAAGTAGAATCCAAAGAAAACAAACATCTTTAATATAAATTCAATAGGCAAATTACAAGAAGTACGAATTATAAATTCAGTTAACACATATGAAATTACCACAAAAGAAAAAGGTTTAAAAATCCAGTTTAAAAAGTCAATTTTAAAATGAGTAATTCTATATAACTGAAGAATACTAATACTAGAATTTAGAAGTTCACTAAGAAAAATTACAAAAATATATCCATGTATTCCAAAAATAGGAAGAAGAAAATATATACAAAAAATGCTAACAAACAAATCTAATATATTACACTTCATTACTCCAAGTTGTTCATTTAATCCTTTTAAAATATTATCGACAATGCTATCTAAATACATAAACAAAAGAAGTGGACATAGAATTTTTAAATATACAGCACATTCTTCATTATTATAAATAAAAAAACTTATTTTTGAAGAGTAAAACAAAAATAATCCAATTATTCCAATTGAAAAGATTAATGTAATTCTAAAAATTTTAGAAATGATAAGACTAATTTTATAATAATCTTTTTTTGTATAATAATAAGTAAACTCAGGAACAAGCAATCCACTAAAAGAATTAATAATAACCTCTGGAAACATTAAAACAGGCATAGTCATACCATTAATTAATCCATAAGTAGAAATTGCATCATTACAATTCATACCGAATTTCTCTAATCTCAAAGGAATTAGCAATTGTTTAAGTGAAGCAAGACCAGAACGAACATATGAAGTTATAGAAACAGGAAGAGTAATTTCAAAAATAGATTTCATATAATTTGTTTTTATGATATTTTTATTCATATATTTTCTTTTTTGGTAAACATATAAAACAAAAGAAAATAAAAAAGATGCAATTTCAGAAATAGCTTCACCTAAAACCAAAGCCAAACACATATATTCTAATTCATTTAGCAGAGTAAGTGAAATCAAATAAGAAGTAGCTATCATTTTAACAAATTGTTCAAAAACTTTTGATATAGCATTTTTACCATTTTTTCTAAGAGCAGTAAAATATCCATTTAAGCAAGAACTCATAGAGATAAAAGGAAGACTTATACATATTATATAAAATATATAACTAGGAATTTTGTTATGTAACAGTTTATATGTAATAAAATCTGCACTAAAAAAAAGAAAAATACAAGCAATTAAACCAAATGTTATACTATATAAAAAACATTTATTCATTAATTCTTTTGTACTTACTTTTGGATTTTTAGTTATTTCTATAGTAACAAGCCTAGTAGTAGCAAGATTTATCCCGTGAAGTAGCAATTGTTATTAAAAACATATAAATAGAAGTAATTAAATTAAAAACGCCAAGAGCTTCAGTTCCTACCTTATTAGAAATATAAACACCAAAAAACATTCCAATTGTTCTCATAAGTAATGAAGTAGCAGTCAAGATAATTCCATTAAAAATAAAAACTTTAAGCCTTCTCATAAACAAAAATCACCTCATTAAATATATGAAGTGATTGATAAAGCTATTACTGAAATATTGACAAGTAATATAAATTGATATAAACTATAAACAGTAATGTCGAAAGTATATAAAACATAAAAAGGATTATACTAAACTAAGGAGGAAAATTCAATGTACAAAATGAAAAAACAAATAGATAGTAAAACATATGTAAGAGAAAAGGGAATTACTTTAATTGCGTTAATAATTACAATAATATTGCTTTTAATCTTAGCAGGTGTGGTAATAAATGTATTAATAGGAGAAAATGGATTATTTAATGTAGCAAAACAAGCAGGAGAGGAATATGAAATATCAGAAATAAAAGAAGAAATAGAATATGCAATAGTAGATATTAAAATAGAAAAATTACAAAATGGCGAAGAATTGACAATGGACACATTAGAACAAAATTTGCCTAATAAATTAAAAGATATAATTGTAGAAAAAAATGATGAAGGACAAATTATAGGAGAATATAAAGGTTATGATTATACCATAACAAATGAATATGAAGTTATCGTTGAAAAATCAAGAGTTAAACCGATAGTTACATATACATTAAGTGATGAAACTATAGGAACTAGTGAACTTACAATAACATTAACTGCAACAATTAGTGAAGGAACTATAACTAAAATAATAAAACCAGATGAAAACTATGAAGAAAATATAAATGAAGTTAGGTACAAAGTAACACAAAATGCAAAATATAAATTTATAGTAGAAGCATCAAATGGAACAAAAGCTACTAAAATAATACAAATTAGTAATTTAAAACCAAAAACTCCTGAGATTAAAACAGAGGGAGCATGTCCTACTTTAACTCAATATGGAGTAGAAGGACCAAAAGTAAGTATTATTTATGAAGAAAACGAAAACTTAGAACATTACTATAGTGAAGATCAAGGAACAACTTGGAAGATTTACAGTGGAGAGTTTGAACCAAGAAACAATACAATTATAGCAAAAAGTGTGTTAAAGAAAAATCCAGAATGTTATACACAAACACAAATAGATAATGCTATACCAAATGATGCATTAGGGTCACAAGCATATGATGGAAATTGTTCTACATCAGTATATTTGGACTCACCTGGAAAAGTGGGAAAGTATCTTAAAATATATGTTTCTACAGAAATGCAAGGAAAAAAGTTTGTTGTTACAGCTAATGGAAGAGGATATAGAGGTGCAAATTATATGAGATTTTATGATGTTGATTTAAGAGAACTTACCAATATATGGATGGGAGGTTGGGAATCGTGGTCTGTTAGTAATACCGAATATGAAATACCAATAGGATGTACAGAAATTAGATTTATTGGTAGTGCTGAAGATGCAAAAATTACTATCTATGAAATTCAACCATTAATACAATAATAATTATTACTGATAGCCTGTTAGGGTTTATAGAATACTCTAATAGGCTATCTTTGTATATTTTCTATGTAAATAACCTTAAGAAAACATTAATAAACCATATACTTTTTTCTTAATATTTCTGTGGTATATATAATATAGGGTTTAAAAAAACATATAAAAATGATATAATCGATATAATTATTAAAAACAAAGGAGAATTTATATGTATAATATTTTAGTATGTGATGATGATAAAGAAATAGTAGAAGCAATTGAAATCTATTTAACAAAAGAAGGATATAATATATTAAAGGCATATAATGGAGAACAAGCACTAGAGGTGGTAAATAAAAATGAAATACATTTAATTATTTTAGATATAATGATGCCTAAAATAAATGGAATTCGGAGTTGCAAGTAAAATTCGAGAAAATAAAGGAATACCAATTATTATGCTATCTGCAAAATCAGAGGATTACGACAAAATAAATGGGTTAAATGTAGGTGCAGACGACTATATTACAAAGCCATTTAATCCGTTAGAATTAATAGCAAGAGTAAATTCTCAAATTAGAAGATATACTTCACTTGGTTCTATAAAAAAAGATGAACAAGAAAATTCATATAAAACAGGAGAATTAACAATAGATGATACTACGAAAGAAGTTTATGTAGAAGACAGAAAAATAAAATTAACTCCAACAGAATATAACATACTAAAATTTTTAACCAAAAACAAAGGAAAAGTATTTTCAATAGACCAAATATATGAAAATGTATGGGAAGACGAAGCGTATGGAGCAGAAAACATTATAGCAGTACATATAAGACACATACGAGAAAAAATAGAAATAACCCCCAAAGAACCAAAATACCTAAAAGTAATATGGGGAATAGGATATAAGATTGAAAATATTATGTAAGTAATGTGAAATAAAAAATTTTACTCATTTTATATGAAGTTACCGTATAATAGCGTGAAATGGATTAATTATATTTTTTTAGAAGTGAGCTTGTGTGGGGACCGACAAGCTACATAGTGTTATAAAATGAGCTTTTAAGTGAATTTTATTACACTATGTGTGAAGTTGGGACGAACGAAGAAAAAATATAATTAATCCATTGGAAGCGGACTGCAAAAGGTGAAGAACGCAAAAAAATTAGGGAGGCGAAAAAATGGAAAAACTGAAAAGTGCAATAGTATTAAAAGCCATATGTTATATACTAATGCCACTATTATTTTTAAACATACTAGTAAATGCTTTTTCGATAGTATACTATGATGAATATAAAGAAGATATAGAAAGTGGAATTACATATTTCCAAACAGAAAGGTTCGCAGAAAGCTATATTAGGAACATATATTCAAAAGTTAATAGTATAGAAAATGAAATAACATATGAAAATCAAAAAATGGGCATAATGATTGCTGACATAGAAGATGCTACTGAAAAAGATAGAATAATAACTGATATGGAAATTTACAAGCAAGAAAACGAAATAGAATATGAGTATAATAGTAGAAAAACATATGAATATCTAATAATAGATGATGTAGGAGTTGCACATACTAACATAACTAAAACATTAAATACAGACACAGTTCAAGAATTAAAAGAATATATAAAAGCAAAAAAATATTTCTGGAATTATGAAAATGATAAAATTGATACAAACATAGAAAAAATGAAACACGAAGATATAGCATATAGTGGATATTTTGAAAGAATTAGAAAAGTAGGCTATACAGTATACTCATGTATATATAATGAAAACAGTACTGAATTCTATAAATACAATTTAGTTTATAAACTAGTATCAAACACATATGAATATGCTTCAGTAAATATAGCAATAAGTTCATTTCTACTTATTTCAATGTTCATTTATATAATAACCAGTATTGGACATAAAAAAGGAAAAGAAGGAATTTACTTAAATACATTAGATAATATTCCACTTGAGATAGTAGGTATAGTATCAATCATATTATTAGTAATAGAAGGAGCATTTCTATTTGGAGGTATAGATGTAGGAATAGATTATACAAGTATAAGTACTAGAATGATTGATACAATAATAAGTTTATGCTTTGTGTTAGGAATAGCAATTTATGTAACTCTTGCAATAACTGGTGTAACAATAGTTAGAAGAATTAAAGCAAAAATATTCTGGAAAAATACTCTTATGTATAAATTTGCAAAATGGGTAAAAAGAAGTGCAAATACTATATTAGTAAATATAAATACAACAGGAAAACTAATTTTAGTATTTGGAGGATTTTATATACTACAACTTGTTCTAACAATAAAATTCATAACAGATGGTTCAATCTATTTATTTTGGTTAATAGCATTATGGGGAGTAACTGTAAAAATGTTAATAGATAGATTAAATAAAACCCAAAAAATAAAAGCAAAAATTAAAAATATGTATGACGGAAATAAAGACTCTGAACCATTAAACGAAGAAGAATTTAGAGGAGAATTAAAAGAAATTGCACATCAGTTAAACGATATATCAGGAGGGCTTACTAATGCAATAGAAGAAGCAATGAAAAGCGAGAGATTAAAAACAGAATTAATAACAAATGTATCTCATGATATAAAAACACCACTAACATCAATAATAAACTATGTAGACTTAATGAAACAAGAAAATATAGAAGATGAAAAAGTAAAAGAATATTTAGAAATATTAGATAATAAATCACAAAGATTAAAAAAGCTAACAGAAGATTTAGTAGAAGCATCTAAAGCATCATCTGGAAATATTAAATTAAACATAGAAAAACTAAATATTAAAGAACTAATAAAACAAGTACGAGGAGAATTTGAAGACAAATTTGAGCAAAGAGGTTTAGAAATAGTAGAAACTTTACCTGAAGATGAAATTTATATTGAGGCAGACTCAAGATATATGTTTAGAGTAATGGAAAATATGTATGTAAACATATCGAAATATGCACTAGAAAATTCACGTGTATATATAGACGTAAAAAAAGATGACAATATTGTAAAAATTGAATTAAAAAATATTTCAAGAGATAAATTAAATATAACTGTAGATGAACTAATGCAAAGATTTGTAAGGGGAGACTCTGCAAGGTCAACAGAAGGCTCAGGACTTGGAATATCAATTGCAAATTCATTAACACAGCTACAAAAAGGAAAATTCGATATATACTTAGATGGAGACTTGTTTAAGGTGGTAATTGAATTTAAAATTGCATAAAAATTTAGATTGTTAAAAATATCTATCTGTGTTTATACATGAATGTTGTAGGGTCAACATCATTGTTCTCCTTATACATAAAAGAATGTTAAAAATCTAATATTTTATATTTCACATTCGGGTCGATGAGGGCATCGACCCTACATTTTTACATATATTTTCGGGTAGGCACAAGGCCTGCTCCTACAGATTTTGCAATCAATTTATAACAAACCATTATCAGTAACAATTTCCATGACATTTTTTCATATAATGTTTACAACTAAAATTGCTTATGATATAATTTTTTTGAATTCGAAAGAGGAGTAGGTGTAAGAATGAATCAAATTTTACAAACAGAAAAAAGGAAAGAAAAAAAACCAGTTGAAATTGGAAAAATTATTAAATTTTTTGTAATAGCAATCATTATATTTGCTGCTATATTAATAGGAGTAGGAGTGTATTATATAGTTATAAATAATGATACAATTGATGAACCTCAAACTATAGATGAAACCCCAAATGTAGATATTACAAAACAAGAAGATAATATATTAATAGAAATAAATTCGGGTATCGCAATTTCAAAAATAGTATACAATTGGAATGAAGATGAGGAAATTACAATTGATGCAGAAAATAGTACAAGTGTATCAAAAACAATAGAATTACCAGCTGGAACAAACACATTAAACTTAACTGTTATAGATATAAATGGAAAAGAAACAATATTCCAAAAAGAATATGTTGTAGAAGAGTCAAAACCTGTTATAGAGTTAAAATTAACAACAGATAACAAAATAAAAATAACTGTACAAGATGAAACAGGAATACAATATATGAATTATTCATGGAATAATGATGAGCCTAAGAACATTGAAGCAAATGCTGAAAATAATAAAATAATAGAACAAACAGTAGATATTCCTTTAGGGCAAAATACTTTAAAAGTTGAAGCTGTTAACATAGGAGATATTACATCATCAAAAGAATTAGAAGTAAAAGGAGTAAAAACTCCAACATTAAGCTTTAAGAAAAGAGGAGACATTCTAATAATTAGAGCAGAAGATGAAGCAGGATTAAAAGTAATAGATTATACATTAAATGGACAACAATATCAAATAAACTATGGAAATAAAACTGTGATAGAATATGAACAACCAATACAAAAAGGTGAAAACAATATGGAAATAACAGCAGAAAATCAAGATGGAGGAAGAACAACAAAAACAGTAAAAATCATAAATTAGAAATTAAAGATAATCGACATTTAAAGTTATGGATAACAGTAGAGAGTGGAATATAGAAGTAATCAAAAAATGGAAAGTAAAAGGTAAAAGTAAAGCTTTTGTGAAAGGAAAACATAATGGTAAATTACATAGATATTGTTAAAATAATATTATATTTTATATTATATTCATTCTTTGGATGGGTAATGGAATCTGTTCTAAAAACAATAGTGCAAAAAAAGCCAGTAAATAGCGGATTTTTATATGGACCATTTTGTCCAATATATGGTTTTGGAGCTATAATAATGTTCTTATTTTTACAAGGGTTTAAAGAAAACATAGTACTACTGTTTATAATAGCATTTTTTGTATTATCAACATGGGAATACTTAGTAGGCTGGATGTTAGAAAAAATATTTCATGCAAAATACTGGGACTATACAGAATACAAATTTAATATTAAAGGTAGAGTATGCTTACTAAATTCACTATTTTGGGGATTTCTAGGAGTAATGTTTATAAGATATATACACCCATTTATAGTAGAAAAAATAGATATAATAAAAGTAAATGACGTACTATTTATAACTATAATATTATCAGTTATAATGTTAGTAGACTTAATTATAAGTATAATAAAAGTAAAAAATATAACTATAAAACTCGAAAAATTAAAAGAAATAACAAATTTAATAAAAGAGAAAATAGATGAACTAGAAACAAAACAAATAAATAAAGAAACTATACAACTTGCAATAGAAGATTTAAAATATAAACAAGCAAGAATAAGAAGAAAATTATTAAAACAAACAAACAGGCTAAAAAAAGCCTTTCCATCAATGAAATCTGAAGCAATAGAAAAAATAAACGAATTTCTAAAAGAGAAAAAAGAAAACATAAGAAAAGGTAAAAATTAAAAACAAAGAAATGTAGGGGGCAGGCCCTGTGTCTGCCTAGGTACAAAATTCTAAAGAATTTTGAAAAGGAGAAACACATGGTGCAGGAAATCTATATAATAGACGATGATACAAAAACATTAAAAATGTTAAAACAAATCTTTAAAAACGACAAAGAATATAATTTCAAAGGTGTAAAGACTAAAGACATAGAAATAGCACTAAAAAACATACCATCACTGATAATAATAAATGAAGACAGTATAGATAAAGACATAATAGAACTATGTAAGAGAATAAGAGAAGATGATGATAATAGTATTACACCAATTGTAGTAATAGGAGAAGATAACAACAAAGACCATAGAATTTCAATACTAAAACTATGTGTTGAATATTATATAGTAAAGCCAATAGACATAGATTACTTATATTACACTATAAAAAATATAGTTAGATTAATGTATACAAATAGAAGAGTAAGTCCTCTAACAGGTCTTCCAGGAAATGTACAAATACAAACAGAAATTAAAAAAAGACTTTTAAAAAAGGAACCATTTGCAATACTCTATTTTGACCTTGACAACTTTAAATCCTATAACGACTTATATGGCTTTTCAAAAGGTGATGAAATAATAAAATTTACAGCAAGAACTATTGTAAGAAATATACATGCAAGCGACTCAGAATCAAGCTTTGTAGGACATATAGGAGGAGATGACTTTATAGCACTTGTATCTGGTGTAGATTATGAACAAATATGTAAAAATGTAATAAAAGAATTTGATGAAAAAGTATTAGAATACTTCACAAAAGAAGATGCTTTAAGAGGATATGTAGAAGTTGCAAATAGACGTGGAATTATAGAACAATTCCCATTAACTTCTATTTCAATAGGAGTAGTAGATGCTGAAGTAGGAAGATTTAAAAATTCACTAGAAATAGGTGAAACAGGAGCACAAGTAAAGCATGTGGCAAAAACAACAGTAGGAAGTTCATATGCAATTGATAGAAGGCATAAATAAGTAATAAAAAACAAAAACTCTCATAAAATAATAATAAATATTTTATGGGGGTTTTTTAAAATGATATTATTACCCAAAAAAAGAATACTATTTATTATATTAGTAGTATTTGTTTCAGTTTTTACGTATTTTTTTAGCACAGGAAATTTAAATAAAACAGTACAAACAGTAAGTTTGCCAGTTACCAACAAAGTAGTAGTACTAGATGCTGGGCATGGACGGAGAAGATGAAGGGGCGTCATCACAAAATGGCACTACAGAAGCGGACACAAATTTAAAAATTGTATTAAAAGTTCAAAATCTATTAGAACAAGCAGGATGTACTGTTATTTTAACTAGGTCAGATGAAAATGCTATATATGAACAAGATGCAAAAACACTAAGGCAAAAAAAGGTATCAGATATAAAAAATAGGGTTAAAATTGGAAACTCATCTAGTGCAGATATATTTGTAAGTATACATTTAAATAAAATACCTGAATCACAATATTATGGATGGCAAACATTTTATAAACAAGGAAATGAACAAAGTCAAAAACTTGCAACAAATTTACAAAATTCATTAAATGAAGCAATTACAAGAGAAAATAAGAGAGTTCCTTTAAAACTAGATAATGTATATATAATGAAAAATGTAGAAATCCCAATAAGTATAGTAGAATGTGGGTTTTTATCAAATCCAGAAGAAGAAAAATTATTACTTCAAGATGATTATCAAAATAAACTTGCGTGGGGAATTTATACAGGAATTATTAATTATTTTTATGAGTAAAAGAGCAATAGAATATTATACAATTTTAAAGTTAGATTTTAAATTTGTATAAAAATTAAAAAAAAGGAAAAGCTAATTTTAAAAAATTACATATCAGTAGGAGTGTGAGTTTTTTGAAATTAGCGAAAGAATTAAATATAAAAGGAGCATTATTAGATAAACATCAATTAGAAAGCTATTTAGAAAAAATAGCTTCAGACCATATATTACAAGAAGAATCAAAGCCTGAAACCTATCCAATACCAAGATTACAAGAAAACTTTAAATTCATAGAAGAAACATATGAAATATTAAACGAACACTTAAAAAAAGGAATAAATATACATCCAGCGGGTGAATGGCTTTTAGATAACTATTATATAATTGAAGAAACAGTAAAAACAATAGTAAAAGAATTAACATTAAAAAAATATAAAAACTTATTAGGAATTGCTACAGGTCCATATCAAGGTTATGCAAGAATATATGTACTTGCAGCAGAAATTGTTTCATATACAGAAGCAAGAATAGATGCACATACTCTAGAAGATTATCTAAAAGCATATCAAAATAAAAAAACGCTAAATATGGAGGAAATCTGGAGCATAGGTATATTCTTACAAATTGCAATTATAGAAAATATTAGAAATGTGTGTGAAAAAATATATTCTTCCCAAATACAAAAATATAGAGTAGAAGATATAATAGAAAGATTAGTAGAATATAAAACACCATATGACCAAAAATATGGAGGAAAACCAAACTACAAAATAAAAATATTAGAATCTGGGCAAATGAAATATCCATTTATAGAATATATGTCATATAGATTAAAAAGATATGGAAAAAAATCAGCAAGCTATTTAAAAATCTTAGAAGAACAAGTAATGAAAATGGGAACAACGGTATCAGAAATAATAAGAAAAGAACACTTTGATATAGCAGTAAAAAAAGTAATGATTGGAAATTGTATAAAAAGTATAAAAGAAATACGGTAGAATAAACTTACAAGAAATATTTGAAAACATAAATGGAGTAGAAGAATTATTAAAAAAAGACCCAAGCGGAGTCTATGGAAAAATGGACTACAAAACAAAAGCGCATTATAGAAATAAAATAAAAGAAATATCAAAAAGAACAAAAATATCAGAACTATACATCACCCAAAAAGCCTTAGAATTAGCACAAACCAATACAACCATCACTGTAGGGGCGGAATGGTATACTACCCAACAAATTAACAACCAACCAAATGCAAATAATGTATGGGCGAGCTCTGTATCCGCCCAACAAGTGAACCACCATCCTAATGAAGACACCCCTGTAGGGGGCGATGCTCTCATCGACCCGAAAACTAAAAACAAATCCAATGTAACCACAAACAAAAAATCCCATATAGGATATTATCTAATTGCCGAAGGAATAACCGAATTATATAAAACCCTACAAACAAATAAAAAACCAAAACGAGAGAAAAACAATGTACCATTATATATATTATCAATTACAATACTTGCAATATCAATATCAGCATTAATCTCATATTATATCTTTAAACAAACAAACATAGTATTAGGAATAATTACATTTCTATTAACATGTATTCCATCCTCACAAATATCAACAGATATTATACAATACCTATTAAGTAAAACAGTAAAACCTAGTCTAATACCTAAAATGGATTTTTCAATGCGGAATACCAGAAGAATGTTCTACAATGGTTATAATTCCAAGCATAGTAAAATCACCAAACAAAGTAAAAGACTTAATTTCAAAGCTAGAAGTTTTTTACCTTGCAAATAAAACAGAAAACTTATATTTTACACTACTTGGAGATGCAAGCGAATCTAAAAAACAAGTAGAAGAAATAGATAACGAAATAATAAAAACAGGAATAGAAGAGATTAAAAAGTTAAATAAAAAATATCCAAACAGTGGAATGGGGAAATTCCAATTTATATATAGAAAAAGAATATGGAATGATAAAGAAGGTTGTTACTTAGGGTGGGAAAGAAAAAGAGGAATGATTAACCGGTTTAAACGACTATCTTCTTGGAAAAATAGAAAATCCATTTAGAGAAAATACGATGGAGAATTGGAAAGAATCAAATGAACTCCCAAAAATAAAATATATAATAACATTAGATGCAGATACAAACTTAGTATTAAATTCAGGATTAGAATTAATAGGTGCTATATCACATATATTAAATAAAGCAGAGCTAAATAAAACTCATGATGCAGTAATTAATGGACATGCTCTAATACAACCTAGAGTGGGAATTGATTTAGTTTCAGCAAGAAAAAGTCTATTCACAAAAATATATGCAGGTTCAGGAGGAGTAGACCCTTATGCCAATGCAATATCAGACATATATCAAGACAACTTTAAAGAAGGAATTTTTACAGGAAAAGGAATATATGATTTAGAAGTATTTTCTACTGTATTAAAAGAAGAAATAGCCGAAAATACAGTATTAAGTCATGATTTATTAGAAGGAAGTTATTTAAGATGTGCTCTTGCAAATGATATTTTACTATTAGATGGTTATCCATATAAATATGATGCTTACATGAAAAGGCAATCAAGATGGATTAGAGGAGACTGGCAAATATTAAGGTGGATAATGCCAAAAATAAAAAATAGAACAGGAATTATCAAGAAAAATCCATTAAACGCATTATCAAAATTTAAAATATTAGATAACCTAAGAAGAAGTTTGGTAGAAATATTTGTAATACTAACAATAATAGCTATTTCCACATTAAAGATAAGTTTGGGGATAAAAGTATGGCCGATATTTACTCTAATGTTAATAACGTTATTAATGCCAACAATAATTGAACTAATATCATATATAATAAAAAAAGAAGATAGAAAAGTATCGTCAAAATATTTTTCAAAAACAATATCTCTTCTAAAAGCAAGTATATTTAGAGGAATATTTGCTATTGCATTCTTACCACATAAAGCATATGTATCATTAGATGCAATAATAAGAACAATTTATAGAATGACAGTTTCAAAAAAACATCTTTTACAATGGACAACTGCTGAAGATGCAGAAAAAAATGCAAAAACAGACTATTTTTCATATTATAAATCAATGATTATAAATGTAATTATAGGAATAGTAGGAATATTTGTAGTATCTTTAATGAAACCATATGCAATAAATTTAAGTTTATATGCAATATGTATATTATGGATTATAGCACCGAGCTTAGCATGTTATGTAAGTAAAGAGGAAATAAAAAAGGCAAAAGTAAAAGAATTATCAAATGATGAAATAAAATATGTATTAGAAATAGGTAAAAAAACTTGGGACTATTTTGAAACCTATATAAACAAAGAAAATAACTATCTTCCACCAGATAATTACCAACAAGATAGAGCGAATAAAACAGTAAATAGAACATCTTCTACAAATATAGGATTAGGACTTTTAAGTATTGTATCAGCATACGATTTAGGTTATATAGATTTAGAAAAAGCGATTGTAATGCTAAAAAATATGTTAGATACAATAGAGAAATTATCAAAATGGAATGGGCATCTATACAATTGGTATAACATAGAAAACCTGCAACCACTAATGCCAAGGTATATTTCAACAGTAGACAGTGGAAATTTTATAGGTTATCTATACACATTAAAAGAATTCCTAATCCACCTGTTGATAAATACAAACAAATATAATGTAGGGGCAGGCCCTGTGTCTGCCCAAGAAAACGGCAACGAATCCAATGCAAATAGTAATGAAAAAATTAATAATAGGGCGGACACGGGGCTCGCCCCTACAGAAATACAAAACCTAATAGAAATAGTAACAAATTTAATAGAAAAAACAGATTTCAAACCATTATATGATTATGAAAAAAGACTATTTTCAATAGGATTCAACATAGAAGAGAACAAATTAACAGACTCATATTATGATTTACTTGCATCCGAAGCAAGACAAGCAAGTTTAGTAGCAATAGCGAATCATGATGTACCTGCAAAACACTGGCAAAACTTAAGTAGAACTTTAACAGAAATGTTTGGATATAAGGGACTAGTATCATGGTCTGGAACAGCATTTGAATATCTAATGCCAAATATAAATATACCGAAATATGAAGGGTCTTTATTAGACGAATCATGTAAATTTATGATAATGAGCCAAAAAGAATATGCAAAAAAACTAGGAATTACTTGGGGAATTTCGGAATCAGCATTTAACTTAAAAGACCTAAACTCAAACTATCAATATAAAGCATTTGGAATTCCATGGCTTGGATTAAAAAGAGGACTTGCTGATGAAATGGTAGTATCATCATATGGTTCATTACTTGCAATTCCTGATATTCCAAAAGACGTAGTAAAAAACTTAAAAGAACTAGAAAAATGTGGCATGTATGGAAAATATGGATTTTATGAAGCAATAGATTATACACCTGAAAGAGTAAGAAATAAGCATAAATTTGAACCTGTAAAAACATATATGGCACATCACCAAGCATTAATATTATTATCAATAAATAACTTAATAAATAATAACATTTTACAAGAAAGGTTCATAGGAAATCCAGAAATAAAGGCAGTAGATATATTATTACAAGAAAAAATGCCAGAAAATGTTATCATAACAAAAGAAAAGAAAGAGAAAATACAAAAACTAAAAAATATAGACTATGAAAACTACACTGAAAGAGTATTTACTAAATTAAATCCATATTTAAACAACTTTAATGTTATTGCAAACGATAATTATACTATAGCAATAAATGAAAAAGGAGAAGGATTTAGTAAATATAATGATATTTTAGTAAATAGATATAAATGGACTAATGAATATCCACAAGGAATAGGATTTTATATTAAAAATATAAGAACAAAAAGAATTTGGAACACTATATATAAAAACGATTTAGTAAAACCAGATAAATACGAAGTAAGTTTTTTACAAGATATGGATAAATTTACAAGATATGATGAAAACATTAAAACAACCTTAAAAATAATAACTACACCAGAAGAACCAGTAGAAATAAGAAGAATAGAGTTAGAAAACACCGGAAATACAGAAGAAACCTTAGAAGTATCAAGCTATTTCGAACCAGTTTTATCTGTAAAAGAACAAGACTATTCTCATATGGCGTTTAACAATTTATTCTTAAAATATGAATATATAGAAGATACAAATTCAATTTTAGTAAAAAGAAATAAAAGAGGAGATACACAATCAATTTTCATGGGAGTAAACTTATATACGCCATCTGAAACAATAGGAGAATTAGAATATGAAATAGATGGAGAAAAATTAAATGGAGGAGTAGGAATTCGAATTCCTAAAATGATAGAAAACTCTATGCCATTTTCAAAAAGTTTAGGACTTACTGTATCACCAATAGTTGCACTAAAAAGAACAATAAAAATAAAGCCAAATGAAAAAATAGCTTTAAACTTAATAATTACAGTAGCAGAAGAAAAAGAACAAGTTGAGGAAAACATAAAAAAATATATAAACACAGAAAATATAAAACGAGCATTTGAATTATCGAGAGTTCGAGTAGAAGAAGAAGCAAGATATTTAGGAATAAGAGGAAAAGATATAGAAAACTATCAAAAAATATTATCATATTTAATAGTACAAAATCCACTTAAAAAATTATATTTAAAAGATTACGATAAACAATATAATGTAGAAGATTTATGGAAATATGGTATATCAGGAGATTTACCTATTTTACTTGTAAAGATAAAAGATGTAAATGATGCTTATGTTATAAAAGAAATCTTAAAAGCGTACGAATTCTTTAAAATAAAAAATATAAAAATAGATTTAGTAATACTAAATGGAGAAGAAAATGTATATGAAAGATATGTTAAAGAAGCAATTGAAACTGAAATTTTAAATAGACATTTAATGTATCAAATGAACTTAAAAGGAGGAATATTCTTATTAAATGAAAATGAAATAGAAGATAAAGATTTATTAGAATTTAGAGCAAATCTTATATTAGATGCCCATATGCGGAAATATAAAAACACTTATAAGAGACTTAGAAGAAGAATATTTAGAAACAGTTCCAAATTTAGATAAACCAAAAACAATGTATAAGCAAGTACCAAACTTCGAAAAAAGAACTAATATAATAGAAATGGAGAACCTTAAATATTTCAATGAATATGGTGGATTTAGTGAAGATGGAAAAGAATATATAATAAAAATGACAAAAGACTTAAAACCACCTGTTGCATGGACACATGTACTTGCAAACCCAAATTTTGGTACAGTGATAACAAATAATAATTCAGGGTATACTTGGTATAAAAATAGTAGATTATCAAGAATAACAAAATGGTCAAATGATGTATTAATAGATACACCAGCAGAAATAATATATATTAAAGATAAAGACTATAACAAAGTATGGTCATTATCACCAGGATTAAATCAAGATGATGAAGAATACTATATGACATATGGGTTTGGATATTCTAAACTAACAACTTTACAAATGGGATTATTACAAGAACACACAACTTTTGTGCCGAAAGAAGAGAATGTAAAAGTAAATATACTAAAACTAAAAAATATAACTGGGGAAAAAAGAGAATTAAATTTATTATATTATATAAATCCAGTACTTGGAGAAGATGAAATAAAAACAAATGGATATATTAATTTAAATTATGATAAAAATTCAAATATAATATATGCTAAAAATTTGCTTACACAAGATATTAAAGAACAAAATATTTATATATCTAGTAGTGAAAATATAAAATCATTTACAGGAAATAGGAAAACTTTTATAGGAAATGGTACATTAAAAGAACCCTATGGAGTATTAAAAGATAGTTTAGAAAATGAAAATTCCCTTGGAACCACACCATGCATTGTAATAGAAGTTTCGGTGGAATTAAAAGCATTTGAAGATAAAGAAATAGTATTTGTATTAGGTGCAGATAAAAAACAAGCACAAGTAACAGCATATAAATATACAGTACCAGAGAAATCAAAAGAAGAATTAGAAAATACAAAAAGATACTGGAACGAACTAATTAGGAAAATTCGGTGTAAAAACTCCAGTAGAATCTATGAATATAATGCTAAATGGATGGCTTGCATACCAAACAATAGTAAGTAGATTATGGGCAAGAAGCGGATTTTACCAATCAGGACGGAGCATATGGATTTAGAGACCAATTACAAGACACAATGGGAATAAAATTTATAGAGCCTAAATTTATGAAAGAACAAATATTAAAACATGCAGAACATCAATTTATAGAAGGAGATGTAGAACATTGGTGGCATACTGAGACAGGAAGAGGAATACGAACAAGGTTTTCTGATGATTTATTATGGCTTGCATATGTTACAGCAGAATATGTAAAATTTACAGGCGACGCATCGGTACTTGATGAAAAAGCTCCATATGTACAAGGAGAAATCTTGCAGGATGGTCAAGATGAAAACTATGATATTCACCCTAAAACTGATTATGAAGAAACAATATATATGCACTGCATTAGAGCTATAGATAGAGGTATAAACTTAGGAGGTCACGGATTACCTAAAATTGGTTCAGGAGACTGGAATGATGGATTTAGTACAGTAGGAAATAAGGGAATACGGTGAAAGTATATGGCTAGGTTTCTTTCTATATGAGGTATTAAATAGATTTATACCAATATGCGAAATGAAGAAAGATTTAGAAAAAGTAGAGGAGTATAAAAAAATACAAGCCGAACTAAAAAAAGCATTAAATAGTGAGGCCTGGGATGGTAGATGGTTTAGAAGAGCATATACAGATGATGGAGATATTTTAGGAAGTATTGAAAATGAAGAATGCAAAATAGATAGCATTTCACAAAGTTGGAGTATAATATCAGGTGCAGGAGATAATGATAAAAAATATATATCAATGGAAAGTTTAGAAAATCATCTAGTGGATAAGCAAAATGGAGTAATAAAACTATTAGACCCAGCATTTGATAAAAGCAAATTAGAACCAGGTTATATAAAAGCATATTTGCCAGGAGTAAGAGAGAACCGGTGGACAATACACACATGGTGCAATTTGGGCAATTATTGCTTGGGCAATATTAGGATTTGGAGATAAAGCTACAGAATATTTTAAAATAATAAATCCAATAGAGCATACAAAAACATTGGAAGCAGTCAATAGGTATAAGGTAGAACCATATGTTATTGTAGCAGATGTATATGGAGTAGGAAATTTAATAGGTAGAGGTGGTTGGACATGGTATACAGGTTCATCAAGTTGGATGTATAAGGCAGGAATAGAATATATATTAGGACTAAAAATACAAAATGAAACATTATCAATAAATCCAAGTATACAGGCCGACTGGAAAGAATATAGTATAAGATATGAATATAAAAGTAGTGTTTATAATATAAAAGTAAAAAATCCAAATGGAAAAAATACAGGAATAGAAAAATTTATCTTAAATGGTATAGAAGTAGAAGAAAAACAAGTTAAATTAATAGATAATGGAAAGATAAATGAAATAGAAGTAATAATGTAAAAAATAAAAACTATATTTCATATGAAAAAAATTAGAATAGATGATGTACAAGCCGCATATAATGTTATTATATAGCGGCTTTTCTAAATTTTATAAAAAATTTGACATTTAATTTTTTATAGTATATAATTGCCGTATCACTTGAAGGAGGGAACAATATTCAAATGATTAATAATGAGAAAGCATCACTTTCCATAAGAAAAATAGCGGTTATAGCAATTATACTTATGTGTGTATTAGGTGTAAGTGTAATAGCTGCAAATGTACAATTAAATAATGTGAAAATTATACTTTCAAATAATTATGAAATTAATGTATTAACAACAAAAACAAAGGTAAAAGATATATTAGAAGAAAGTCATATAGTAGTTTTACCAGAAGAGATTGTAGTTCCAAATTTGGATGCTGATATTTTGCGGAAATAAAGTAATAACAATAACAAAACCATTAGAGGATGGAGATACAGTAATAAAACTTGCTGAAGAGAATAATGAAGTTCATATAGAACAATTATTAGGAGATTATAGTACTATAGTAGAGAAAATTATTACAGAACAAGTAGAGATTCCATTTGAAACAATAACAAAAGATGCAGAGAGTTCTATTGACGGGGCAACTAATAAAGTAATTACACAAGGAGAAAATGGTTTAAAAGAAATTACGTATAAAGCAAAATTTAGAAATGATGTAGAAATAGAAAGAACAGTGCTAGAAGAGAAAATAATAAAAGAACCAGTAAATAAAGTTGTTCAGGTAAATAAAAATGTTGTAACATCAAGATCAAGTGTTGAAAGAACAATAAATAATCCAGCAACTACTTCAACTAACTCACTTGCAAAGCAAGTACAATCTAAAACGCCACAAGTAAAAACATTTAATACATCAGCATATTGTTCATGTAGTAAATGTTGTGGAAAATCATCAGGAATGACATCATCAGGGGTACAAGCAACTTCATGGTATACCCTTGCAGCAGGTTCAGGATATCCTATTGGAACAGTAATTTATATACCATATTTTAAAGATAAACCAAATGGTGGATGGTTTGTAGTGCAAGATAGAGGAGGCTCAATTAAAGATAATAAACTAGATGTTTATATGGGCACTCACTCTCAGGCAATACAATTTGGAAGGAAAAGTCTTGAATGTTATGTGTATATGTAAAATTAAATAGATAATATGAAAGGGTGGATAATTTAGTCCATCCTTAATTATGTACGACAGGCATGTCGTTTAACTAATCGGTGAAAGTCCGTAGTGGAGGTA
>CAOKRC010000019.1 GCA_948471035.1 uncultured Clostridium sp. | reverse complement strand
ATAACAAGTTTGATACTCTTGAAGAAAAGTTCAATAACAAGTTTGATACTCTTGAAGAAAAGTTCAATAACAAGTTTGATACTCTTGAGAAAAAAGTTGATAACAATTCTTCTAATATTCTTAAAATTTTAAATACTATTTCTCAAATGCAAAAAGATATTTTTTATTTACGTGATGATGTTGAAACTGTTTATAGTTTAGAAAAGGATGCTAGAAAACATTTAAAATTATCATAATATTTTATAAACTCCTCTAAATTTATAGAGGAGTTTTTGTTATTTACATTTTCTTTTCATTTCCATTGCATCTTGAAAGCCTTGTTTATAGTATTTTTTATTATAGTATGCAAGCCTTATATTATAGTCTGCTATTAGATTATCTATAGTATCAAGTAATTTTTCTTTTATTACCTTATTTTCTTGTGATATATTAGAAATTAAATCTTCTATATCTTCTTTTTTTATCCCTTTTACCATATGTTTTAGATAAGACATATCTTTGTGTAAATCTGCAATACCATCTTCTTCTCTAAATTTAAATAATGTATCTATTAATTTATATTCTTCCATAATTTAAGCACTCTCTTTCTTTATAGTTTTATACATTTATATTATTGCTAAATTATGGATTTTTATTCTAGTAAAATTAATAAGCATGGATTTATTATTTTGGATTTTAAAATACGTATATCTTTTGGGCTTTGGCGATATATACCTCCGCTGCGGACTTTTACCAATTAGTCAAACGGCATGCCAGTCGTACCTATACAAAAAGAAACTATTAAAATTTAACAGTTTCTTTTCGTTTTTATTTATACAAATAATTTGTTGGATTAATATACTGACCATTTTTTCTTATTTCAAAATGTAAATGTGGCCCTGTTGAATTTCCTGTACTTCCGTACTTCTGCAATTACATCTCCTGCTGTTACATTTTCGCCATTTTTTGCAATAAGTTTACTACAATGCCCATAATATGTTGTGATGCCATTCCCATGGTCTATTATTATTAAATTTCCATACCCACTTTTTTCCCCTGAAAATATAACTTTTCCATCCGCTACTGCTTTTATAGGCGTTCCTGTTTTTGCTCCAATATCTAAGCCTTGATGTGTATGGTCTCTTATAGATTCTCTTGCACCATATCTTGATGTTATAGTCCCCGAAACAGGAATTGTTGAAAGATATACCCCATTAATTGTTGCTTCTTCTTTCTTTTTTTCTGCTTTTAGCTCATTACATATCTGATTTGATATAGAAGCTATTTCCACTTCATTTTCTACTTGTAAATTTTTAGTATATACTGTACTTATACTAACATTTATATCTTCTCCAAGTTCTTTTTTTAGTTCTTCTAAAACTTCTTGTGCTTGTTCTTCTGTTTTTAAATATTTTCTTTGTACTCCATTTACATCAACTGCATATTGTAAATATGTTATATCAGCTTTTTCTTTTATTGCAAGAAAAACGTCACTTTCTGTTGTTGCTTCATTTTTTTCTATTAATTTATACGTATATTTTATATCAAATTTTATATCTGAAAAAGCTATATTTTCTTCTTTATTATTATAAAGATTTTCCTTTATGAATTGTTCAAATTCCTTTTTATTTTGAACACAGCCTATTTCTTGTTCATCTATACATACTGAATATGCTGGTTTAAATTTTAACAAAATTACTGCTGTTATTATAAATATTCCAATGGCTATTATATTTGTAAGCTTTATTATTTCTTTTGTATAGTATTTTATTTTTTTGCTTAAAATATAACTTCACACTCCTTTTTTATATTTACATTACTATTCTTTTATTATACACTATATTTTGTACTTTTTCAAATTATGTATACCTGGTTTGTCCTATTTTTTAAAATTTTACCTTTAAAAAATGGTAATTATTTGAATTTTTAGCATTATTTTCTTTATTTTTCTTTTATTTTCTTCGTTTTTTGTTTTTTAATCGTTAATATAATAAAAAAAGACCCCTCTAAAATTCAGTGGGATCTCCTGTTATTAAGAATGTTTACTCCTCATCGCTTTCATATCACTCTGTCTTCTCGTTATCTTATCTCTTAACAGCCGAATCATACTACTTGCTTGTCGCAGTTCATTTTCATTCATACTGCTAATACGATTTTCCAATTCTTCAACAGTCATTGTTTTGATGTTTAATTTCACATCAAGTTTCTTTTCCATATGATGTACCTCCTAGGTTGTTTTTATAAAAAAATTATATCACATTTTACATAGATTAACAATAATAAAAGTTTAATTAAAATAACTACTTACTTCTTCTAATCCTTGAAAGTTTTTTTGTCTTAGTATTTCATATACTACAATTGCTACTGAATTTGATAAATTTAATGAACGCAAATGTTCTTTCATTGGTATTCTAATTGTTTTATCAAGATATTTTTGCAAAATGTCTTCTGGTAATCCTTTTGTTTCTTTTCCAAATAAAACAAATACTTCCTCTAATCCAGAAAATACATCATCTGAATATACTTGTCTTCCTTTTGTAGTTACAAAAAACATATTATTTTCTTCCACAGGATACTTCTTTAGAAATTTGTTAAACGAATCATGTTCTTCTATTTTTAATTTATCCCAGTAATCAAGTCCAGCTCTTTTTAAATGTTTTTCATCTATATTAAACCCAAGTGGATGTACGAGATGCAAAACCCCACCAGTCGCAGCACAAGTTCTTGCAATGTTTCCTATATTTTGTGGTATTTCTGGCTCTACTAATACTACATTTATTTTCATCTTTCTTTTTTCTCCTTTAACAATCTCTCAATTTTAATATATCATTTTCTTTTACATAGTTTGCTATTTCTTCAACTTCTTCTCCTTTAAAGATACTATCATTTTCTATAAACAAATCGGATATACTATTTGCTCCTTGCTTAATTAATTTATCTATAAATTTATTTTTTAAATATATTTGATTTTCTTCTTTATTAATACTTAAACAATTTTCTTCGCAGTATATTTTACACTGTATATCGTATTCTAATTTATCACATAATTTTGCAAATCTTGCTTCATTTGTTACTCCGTCATTAAATTCTTCAGTTAATTTTACATATTCCTCTTGTTTTAACATTCCATCTAATACTTTTTCAACTGCTTCTCTTCCTATTTTTCTTTTTTCTTCTATACTAATCTTATCAAATGGTGTTAAATCTCCTATATATATTTCCTCTAATTCGTGTATTACTAACATAAAAACTACTTTTTCTAAATCAACTTCTATTTTATATTCTGAGTCTATTGCAATAGCTAAAATACATGTACCATATATATGCTCTGCAACACTTTCAACTCTATCTCTTTCAATATTCCAGTTTTTCCATCCGTTGCCTAATAACATTTTTTAATTTTGTAGCTAAAAGATAAAATCTAAGTACTTTCTCAATCCTATTCATTTATACTTCCTCCTTAAAGTGATATATATAATTATAACATAATAATTTTATTATTTTTACTTTTTTATTACATTTTAAATTTTCTCTTGACAATATTTTTTTATTTTATTATAACTGTTTTTGGGGGTAATAAATTTATGAGAGAAGCAAAACTATATGAAAATAATTTATATAAATGTGATATAAGAAGTGCAGAAAATTTAGAAAAGATTTATGATGCAAGAAGAGATTGGGTAAATGGTTCTTATTCTTATGATAAACTACTTTGTAAAGATGAAATTAGAAATCTACTTGATAATAATCTTGTGGCTGTTGAAGGATTAGATGAAATAAATGAAGAGGATTTAAACAAATTAATTTAAATCACCCTAGATTATTCTAGAGTGATTTTTTCAAATCTTTTATTTATTACATTCCAATTTATTATATTTTCAAATGCTTTAATGTACTCTGCTCTATTTGCTTTGTATTGTAAAAAATATGAATGTTCCCACATATCAATTACAAATATTGGGATACAACCCCATAATGTTAAATTTTGATGTTTTTCACATTGTAGTATTTCTAATTTTTTAAATCTTGGAACCCATACAAGCAAACACCAACCGTGACGCTTCTACTGTTTTTGCTGCTTCTATAAATTGATTTTTAAATCTATCAAAACTACCAAAATCTTTTATAATTTGTTCTATTAATTTATTGCTTGGAATTGTAGGAATTGGAATCCCCATATTTTCAAAGAATAATTCGTGTAATATTGCTCCAGATCCAAAAAAGCTTAAATCTCTTTCTAAACATTTTATACTTTCAAAATTATTTTCAAGTCTTGCTTTTCCTAATTTTTCTTCTGTTTTATTAGTATTATCAACATATCCTTTATATAATACATTATAATGAATATCTAATGTTTCTTTACTATAATATGGCTCTAATGCGTTTAAAGTATATGGCAATTCTATCATTTTAATCATAAAAAACCTCCTATTATCTTTTTTAGTATATGCTAAATTTGCTATATTTATTAAGATAATAAGAGTATTTTTTTATAAATCATATTCTTTTATTTCGCAGTTATCTATTCCTAATCCTTTTAGTACTTCCATTCCTTCTGGAATTCCTTCTAGTGTTGCACGAATTGGAACTGTTACTCCTCCATGTGTAACTAGTAGTACTGTTTTATCTTTATATTCTTCTTGTATCTTATTTAGAAATCCTTGTACTCTACCAAATAATTCTCCTGTACTTTCTGCAAGTTCATATTGTTTGTTTAATTTATAATTCCATATTTCATCAGTATCAAATTCTTTGCCGTGTTTTTCCTTCAAATTCACCAAAACATCTTTCTTTTATTCCCTCATCTAATAAAATTGGTATGTTTCTATTTCCTCTTATTATTTCTGCTGTCCTTTTTGCTCTTTTTAACGGTGACGCTATTATTACATCGATATTATAATCTAATAATTTTTCCCCTGTTTTTTTTGCTTGCTTTTTTCCTGTTTCATTTAATTCTATATCTGTTGTTCCTTGTACTTTTCCTGCTACATTCCAATCTGTTTGTCCATGTCTTGTTAATAATAATTTCATAAAAACCTCCTATATATTACTTACGTTATTTTATCATATATAGGAGATTTTTTCTATACTTTTATGTTACTTTTTCATAGCCTCTTCTGCATAATAGTTGTTTACTACTTTTTCATATGGTGCTTTTTGTTTTAGTTCTCCTGCTTCTTCCATTACTGTTTGTAATAAATTATATGATTCTTCTTTTAATATTGGTGTTTCATACCATGCATCTATATCTATATAGCTTTGTAATACATTTGCTAATAATTCTACATCAGTATCTGGGAAAAAGTCTTTTATCTCTTCTGCTATTTCACGGCTAGAATGTTCTTTTACCCATACTTGACCTTTATAGATTGCATTTGTAAATTTTTGTATTGTTTCACTATTTTCTTCTATATAGCTTTTCTTTGCAAAATATGCTGTATATGGGATTTCTCCAGCTGCTTCTCCTACTGATGCTACCACATATCCTTTTCCTGCATTTTCTGTCATACTTGCAGTTGGTTCGAATAATGTTACATAGTCTGCTGTTCCTCCTGTAAATGCTCCTGCCATTAGGTCGAATTTAATGCTATCATCTAGTATTAAATCTGTTTCTGGGTTTAAACCATTTTTCTTAAGTACATATTCAAGCGTCATATATGGTACTCCACCTTTTCTTCCTGGAATTACGGTTTTTCCTTTTAAATCTGTCCACTTAAAATTGTCTGTAGCAGTTTTACTTACTAAGAATGAACCATCTTTTTTAGTAAGCCCAGCAAATACTTGTGAATAATCTTCTTTACCTTCATTATATACATAAATAGATGCTTCTGGACCTGCAAATCCTATGTCACTTTGACCTGCAAGTACTGCTGTCATAACTTTGTCTGCCCCTTGCCCAGTTGTTAGTTCGATTTCTAATCCTTCTTCTGCAAAGAATCCTTTAGCAATTGCTACATATTGTGGAGCATAAAATACTGAACGTGTAACTTCATTTACACTAATTTTCTTTAGATTATTACCACTTTGTCTGCTTTGTAGTAAAACTGTTGTAAGTGCTACTACAATAACAATAACACATATTGCAGCAGTTATAATAATTTTCTTCATACTACGTTTCCTCCTTTTTTATGTTTTAGTATATAATATTCATTTTTCAGCTTAATGGTAACATATTTTTTCTTGTTTTATTGATTTTGCTTTATGTTAAAACAACAAAAAGGGCGGACACTGGGCCCGCCCCTACAATATTATAAAATAAATTTTGTATTATGTTTTTTGGTTGCATACCATGCAACCTCTACAACCTATATGATTGTTTTTTATAACATTTGATATTTTTTACGTTTTTCTATATATACTTTACCTTTGTGCTTTCATAACTATTTTTCCTAAGATACTAACTCCTTGATACATAACTGCTGCTAATATTGCAAGTATTATTACACTAGTCATTACTAAATCTAGCTGAAATACTTGCCCACCATAAACTATTAGGTACCCAAGCCCTGCTTTAGATACTAGGAATTCTCCAGTTATAACACCAACCAGAGTTAACCCAATATTTACTTTTAATGAATTTATAAATGTAGAAATATTTGCAGGAATTACAATTTTTGTTAGAATTTGAAATTTATTTGCATTAAAAGTCTTTGCCATTTTTAATAATTCCTTATCTGTATTTATAAATCCATTTAAGATTTCTAGTACTGTAACTATTAATGATATTGCAAGTGCCATTGTAATTATAGCTCCCATACCGAGCTCCTACCCATATAATTATTACAGGTCCTAATGCAATTTTGGGCAAACTATTTAATATAACTAAAAATGGGTCTGCAACTCTAGATAAAAAGTTTGACCACCAAAGAATTATTGCAATTAATACCCCAAGTATGGCTCCACTTATAAATCCTACCATTGTTTCAAAGCATGTAACTCCTAAATGTTCCATTAAATTATTACCGAGATAAGTTTAAAAATGTTTTTACAATTCTAGATGGTTGACTTGCAATAAAGCTATCAATTATACCAATATTGGCTAAAATCTCCCATGCTAGAATAAAGCCTACAACAATTATTATTTGTACTGTAAGTATTGCTATCTTATTCATTTTTTGTTTTCTTAAGTATATTTTCCTATCTTTCGATATGGCTTTTTTATCCATGTACATCAAGCTCCTTCCATAAGCAGTCAAAGTACTCACTAAATTTAGGGCTTTTTCTACAATTTAATGGATCTCTATTCTCCATTTCAAAATTGATTTCGTATATAGATTTAACCTCTGTAGGCCTTTTTGTTAAAACCACTACTCTATCTGACATACTAATTGCTTCTGAAATATCGTGTGTTACCATTATTGTTGTAATTTTTTCATTTTTTAGTATTTCATATACATCTTTTGTTACCATTAATCTTGTTTGATAATCAAGTGCAGAAAATGCCTCATCTAGTAATAATATTTTAGGTCTTACTGCTAATGTTCTAATGAGAGCAACTCTTTGTCTCATTCCTCCGGATAGTTGCGAAGGTAGTTTATCTTTAAACTCATATAAATGATATTTTTTTAGTAACAAATCTACATAGGCTTTATTTTCCTCATTTTTATTTCCGTCTAATTTCTAATCCAAATAGAACATTATTATATATAGTTCTCCATTCAAGTAAACTATCTTTTTGAAGCATATATCCTATTTTATCTGTTATTCCTTTAGTTTCTTCTCCTTCTATCTCTACATTCCCAGAATTTTTTTCTTCAAGACCTGCTATAATTGATAAAAGTGTTGATTTTCCACATCCACTTGGTCCTATAATACTAATAAATTCTCCTTCTTTTACAGAAAAACTAGCATTTTTAATTGCTTCTATTTCTCCATTTTTCGCCTGATATTTTTTTGTTACATCTTTAATTTTTAATATCTCTTCCATTTTTTCCTCCTTTTACACCTATCTAACAAATAGTATATTCGTTGTTTGGAAAAATGGTTAAATAAAAATATCCACCTTCTATGATGGACATTCTTGACTCAGGATAAGCCTTATTATTGCTTTTTCCTTTTCTGATATTATGGTTATCTTGCTCTAATGATTTTATAAAAATAGCCATTGACTATTACGAACAAACGTTTTATAATGTATTTAGTCTTAAGTTGTATAAAACTTTTTTATTAAGGAGGATTGCCTATGCAAATAGAATTATCAAAAATACAAAATTTATTAGATTGGATTAAAACTAAAATCTATTTAGATGCAAATTCTATTAATGCGACTAAAAGAATAGTCAAGAGGTGTGAAGTTTATAGTTGCAATTTTGGTATTGGCGTTGGTTCAGAAATACAAAAGGAAAGACCTTGTATAATTGTTCAAAATAATACTAGAAATTCTAGATCTGGAAATGTAATTGTTGTCCCTATATCTCATAAAAATAAAAATATTTCATGTATTGTTCCCATACCTACAAAAAATAACGAAAATGGAAATATAATTCTAGATGGTTATGCAAACGTTTCAAATGTAATGTGTGTAAGTAAAGCCAGACTTGACTCATATATAACAACATTAAGTAAAGAAGAAATGAAAAATATAGATATTGAATTATCAGCAACTTTGGATTTAATCGATTATTATAAACATTTTGAAAGGCAATTGAAAGATAAAGATTTATATATTTCAAAGTTAAAAAATCAATTGGGAGAACTAAAACAAATTACTAATACAACAACCTTTGAAAATTTAAGAAAAAAAATATTAGAGAAAATATAGACAAATTAATATATTTCATGCTATAATTAAATTACAATAAAATTGTTGTTAGAATACAGCAATTGTAATAATTTTTTAAATAAAAAGAGCCTAGAATGGCTCTTTAGTACTTTTATGAATAAGTTTAAACTATATGAATATACTATTATTACAATAAAGTCATAATTAGAATGTTATGACGGTACAAAAAGGATACTAGCTTCTAGCTGTATCCTTTATTTTTTAATAGTATGACTCTATCTTCCTCCCATTCCGGCCACCTCCGCCACCGAAACCTCCGCCAGAAGAGAAGCCTCCGCCTCCTCCTGAGCCTGATGAATAGTTTGTTGCACTGTGGTAGGATGTTGTAACAC
Organism: uncultured Clostridium sp.; assembly: GCA_948471035.1. Classification (GTDB taxonomy): domain Bacteria; phylum Bacillota; class Clostridia; order TANB77; family CAG-508; genus RGIG8482. The sequence continues at coordinate 26,468 of CAOKRC010000019.1, read as the reverse complement.
AGTTGTTTAATGTATTTATAAATGAATTGTCAAATTTTGGTGAATACATTAAATACAAATATGTGTATCCATTTGATGAGAGATACGATTCATCTAAAATTTCAGGATATACTACTTTTAGTTGTTTTAGTACCTTATTTGCTATTCCAAATACTGTTGCATATATTAAGTATTTTTCCCAAAGTACTAATTCTGGTACAGATTTTTCTTTCATCATAGAAAAATCTTCCATATATTTTTTTAAACCATTTAGTTTTTCTCTTTCGTTCATTCCTTTTTCAGTTAAAGTATTATATCTTCCTGATATTTTAAAACAATATATTGCAGCTATTATACATGGTATCGCAAGTAACCACATTGCTATTATGCTTATAATACCAATGAATATATATGCTATTCCTTTCATAGACCAATTTTGAGATTTTGTTATTGAATCTTTACTATAATTTCCTACTTTCTCTTGAGATTTTTTAACAATAGTTTCAATTTTCGTAAATGTACTTAGAATTTTCGAAGAATGATTGCTTGCGTATTTTTCAAATTCTTTCATTGTAAATGAATTAGTATCATTTTTTGGTACCTTTTCTAATAGCTCATATACTATTTTTTCATCTTTTTTTAATTCCTCTTTATTTTTGCTTACTAAGTTCACTCTTATTTGCTCTTTTTTATCTGGTATTTGCTCAAAACTGATATGCTTTTTCATACATAGGTCTAGCATTGTAGCAGATACAATTTTAGTCATATTATATTGTAAGCCTGTAGCTTTAAAATAATATAAAAATCCTGCTTCTCCTGGTGTTTGGTTTTCATCCTGAATATCTCTATAATAATCAAGTTTTTGATTTGGCTTTATTATCGGTGTATTTTTTAGTTCTTTATGATATTTTATGATTTTTTTAATTATTACTATAGTTAGTATAAGTCCTAAAATGTTTGTAATTATAAAACCTATTATTAACATTTTTCTTTGGTTTTCAATTCGTTTTGCTATTTGCTCTCTTTTTCTATTTGCCTCATCTGCCCAAGTTTGTTCTTCATTTAAAATACTGTTTAACTTATTTTTGTTTGATGTGTTTAAATTGTGGTTAAATATATTATTTGGTGTTACAACTCTTGCTTCTAACATAGTATTTGATTCAAAATCTTCTACTGTAAATCTTACAGTATTATTTGATACTTTTTCTATATTTCCATTTAATGGTCCATGTGCCCATACTCTTAAATCTTCTATATTTTCAACTGAATATGGTAATTTTATTGTTCCTTCAATATAATCTGCTGGAATTTCAGAGTCTGTGCCTATAAATTGCCAATAGAATTCAGCACAATCATTATAATTTTTTACTACATCTATAATTTTATAGCTGATTCTATAAGTTTTAGTTGTATCTTCTGCATGTGCTCCCCATGCTATTTCAAATTTTCCTTTATATATTAGAGCATAATAACAATTTTTATCTACATGGTATTTATATTGATTAATTGGAGTAAATTCAAGATTTTCACTTGACTTAACTTCTGTTACTTTTACGTTAGTTATTTCTTTATATTTAGAACTATCTACTTCAAATGTCTTAAATAAAGTGTTAGTGTCTTCTATGCTAATTCTCCAAGTTTCAGTAACATCTGCTGAGCCATCATCATTTAATGTTACATCATAATTTAGATTTCTTAATTCTAATCCTCCACTTGCATTTGAATTATTAGATAGTAGTATTATCCCTATAAAAATACAAATAAATAGTATTGTTCTTTTTAGTATTTTTTTCATTGCTTTGTTCCCCTTTTTAATTTTCTAGTTCTATTTTATTATTATTACACAGAAATTACAATTATTTTTAAGAAATTTTATATGTTTGCTTGGTTTTTATCAAAAAGTCAATTGTAATCTTTCATTCGATGAGCAAAACAGAGTGTGATGTGTCGCTTCCTTATGAAATGATGGCAGTACATATGTTATTCGAACAAGTTTATTTAGTATTTATATACATACTTTTTATTGAACTTACAATGGTAACTCTTGTCACTGTTGCTTTATTGATAGCATTAATTGTTACAATAAGAAAATTGGACAAGAAAAATACATCTCTGTCTGGCCGTTAGAGATGTATTCCTTTTTTATTTAATAGTCACTTCTTTCTTTATATCCATACACAACTTTTCCAAATTTGATCTCATTAAATTTCTTTTGTATTTCCATTATTATAATAGGGGATATTGATATTAATGCTACATATATCCATTGTGTAACATTTAATTGTACTAGGTTAAATATATTTGCTACACTAGGCACGCATACTACTCCTACTTGTAATATTGTTCCTAAAATTAATGCTCCCACTAAGTATTTATTTTCAAAAAAACCTACCTTAAATATTGATTCTTCACTTTTTATATTGAAACTATGTACAAGTTCAAGTAGTCCTAAAGATAAAAATGCCATTGTTCTTCCTGTTTCTATTCCATATAAATTATTTCCCAAACTAAATGCAAATAATGTAAGTATTCCTATCATTATTCCTTCAACAAATATTTTTCCCCATAATCCATCTGCAAATATTCCTTTTTTTGCGTCTCGTGGCTTCCTATTCATTATATCCTTATCTGATTTCTCTAAACCTAAAGCAATTGCTGGTATTGAGTCTGTTACTAAATTTATCCATAACAAATGTATTGCAAGTAATGGTGATTTTAACCCAAGTATAAGCCCTAAAAATATTGTTACAATCTCACCTATGTTTGTTGCTATTAAGAAGTGTACTGCTTTTCTTATGTTTTCAAAAATATTTCTTCCTTGTTTTACCGCTTCTACTATTGTTACAAAGTTATCATCTGTTAATATCATATCCGCAGCATTTTTTGCTACATCTGTACCATTTTTTCCCATAGCTATTCCTATATCTGCATTTTTTAGGGCCGGTGCATCATTTACTCCGGTCACCTGTCATTGCAACTACTGCACCTGTACTTCTAAAAGCTTTTACAATTCTTACTTTGTGCTCTGGTGATACTCTTGCAAATACTGAATATTTCATTATGCTCTTTTGTAGGTCTTCATCTGTTATTTTATCTAATTCAGCTCCTGTAATTGCTATATCGTTTTGTTTTAATATTCCTAAGTTTTTAGCTATTGCTGTAGCTGTTTTGATATGGTCTCCTGTTATCATAACTGTTTTTATACCTGCTTTTTTACAGGTTGCTACTGCTTCTTTTACACCATCTCTTGGTGGATCTATCATTCCAATTAGTCCTACAAAATTAAGCCCTTGTTCTAAGGTAGTAGTATCTATTTTTGTAGGTAATATGTCTACATCTTTATATGCTACTGCAAGTACTCTTAATGCATCATTTGCAAGTTTTAGATTTTCTGTATTTATTTTATTTTTTATATTGCTTGTTAGGCTTGTTACTTCCCCATTATAATAATAATTTATACATCTATCTAGTAATACGTCTGGAGCTCCTTTTGTTATTATTCTATATTTATTTTCTAACTTATGAACTGTTGTCATTAATTTTCTTCCAGAATCAAATGGTATATCTGCAATTCTTGGATAGTCTCTATACAATTCATTTTTATTTTCTCCAATTCGTAATGCTTCATTTACAATTGCAATTTCTGTTGCTTCTCCCATTGCTACTAATGTTCCATTTTGATTTTCTATGTAACTATCTGTACACATACTTGCAAGGTTTAATATAAATTTATATTCTTTTTCTATTACTATACTACCGTGTATATCTTTTAATTCTACTACTTTCATTTTATTTTGTGTTAAAGTTCCTGTTTTATCTGAACATATTACACTACTACTTCCTAATGTTTCTACGGCTGGTAGTTTTCTAATTATTGCATTTTTTCTCGCCATTTTAGTAACTCCTATTGATAGCATAATTGTAACAATTGCAGGAAGCCCTTCTGGTATTGCTGCTACTGCAAGTCCAACTGATGTCATAAACATTTCTACTACTGGTATTTTTTTGAATATTCCTATTATAAATATTGCAAGACATATTAATAAACATGCAACACCTAAAGTTTTTCCTACTTCTCCTAATTTCTTCTGTATTGGAGTTTCTGGCGATTCATCTTGTATGATCATTTTTGCAATTGTTCCTAGCTTTGTTGACATTCCTGTCTCTGTTACAATAGCTTCTCCGGTGTCCTCCTACTACAATTGTTGTTGCATAAACCATATTTACTATATCTCCAATGGTTACATCTTGTTTTAATATGATATTTGCATCTTTCAAAACTGGTACAGTTTCTCCTGTTAGAGCAGATTCTTCTACCTTTAAATTTGAGGTTTTAATTAGCCTACAATCTGCTGGCACATAGTTTCCTGCTTCTAATACTATTATATCTCCTACTACTACTTCTTCACTTGGAATAGTAGTAATTTTGCCATTTCTTTTTACTTTTGCAGTAGGGCTAGACATTTTCTTTAATGCTTCTAATGACTTTTCTGCTTTTGCTTCTTGAACTAGTCCCATTATAGCATTAAATACTACTATTGCTATTATTATAATTGAATCAAAATAATCTCCTGACCCTTCTAAATATGCCATTACTGCTGAAATACCAGAGGCTATTATAAGTATGATAATCATAAAATCATTAAATTGCTTTATAAATTTAATGATAATACTTTCTTTTTTCTTATCCTGTAATTTATTTGGACCATTTTTCTCTAACCTTTCTCTTACTTCCTCCTCTGTTAAACCCATTTCTAAGTTTGTCCTTAAATTTCTTCTTGTTTCTTCAACATCTTTCGTATGCCACATAAATCCACTCTCCTATCATTCGTTTTGTACATTTTATGCTTGTACTTTTTTAATATGACATAAAAAGAGAAGAAATTTTTAAAAATTTAAGTAGACTATTATGGCATAAAAAATACCACTTATTAGTGGCAAAATAAGAAGTAGTTAAATTGCCTTAAGTATGATGCTAACACATAGCACTTACCTGGATTATGGCATACAAAAAAGGACTTACTGTTTAACTACATTAAGTTTAACATTTTGGAATTCTAAAGTCAATAGGAATTCCAAAAAAAATCAAAATTTATGTAAAATAGAATTGATGTAATTACTAAGAGATCATGCTATTATATAGCACTTACCGAGATAATGGAATCTTACTTAGATTTACTGTTACATCAATTCTTTAATAGTATATGCAACTTATAGTTTTTTAATCTTGTTTTGAAATATTTCTTGTGGAAAAATGAATGGTGGCAGTATATAGCCATCTTGTTTCAATTGTTGTAATTCTTTTTGATAACTTCCTTTTGTAATTAAATTTGAATACATTAAATTTGAAAATACATCAGCAATTTGTATGAAACAATTTTGAGATGAATCAAAATATTGTACTTGCACATTATCTATTAAATTATCGTTTAACAATAACTCTTGATTTAGATAATCTTCTAAAGAATATTTTGAGTCAGTTTTCACATTTCTTTCATCAATTTGTAAAAATATTTCTTTATCTTGTATGTATTTCCTTTTTATTGAATTGATTAAAAATATTTTTAGTAAATAATTAAATGTTCTGGCTTTATTTTTTATAAATCTTTCGTCTAACAAGTTATTATCTAAAATAATATAACGTACTTCTAATAAATCGTTTTGACAGAAGAAATTTATAAAGTTTAATTTCATTGGTTTGTCCATAGAATATCCTTTTAATTCTATAAATTTACCTTCTTGATTAAACATTTTTCCTTCTGTGTCTAGTTTCTTTAAAGTATCTATATTTTTTCGTATGAAAGTTTTATAAACTCTTTTCAGTTTTTTAGAATCTTTTGGTATAACTATTCCAATAACAAAATATCTATTTAGTTTTTGTGATGTGGGATGAATACTTCCAGATTCATCTATATACATACTGATCATAATATCTCTCCTAAGCTTTTTACATATTTTAACAAAAAAATATATAAAGTTCAATAGTTTAAGCAAACATTTTTTTGCAAAATAGAATATTGCTCACTATACAAAGATATGATACAATTAAGCCAACATTTAGTTTGGAGGAAGAAATGCATAAAACTAATAAATTAAAAGGTCATCATAAAATTATATTAAAAGAAAAAACAATTAATAGAATAAAAAATATAGAAGAAATAACTAATATTGGATCTGGAATTTTAAGTTCAGTTAATCCAGCATTTTCAATAATTCCAATTTTTACTTATGCAATTAATTGGACATTTGAATTAGCTAGTCCAGAGTATGTAAAAAGAAGACTAGATAAATTTAATGAAAAGTTAGAAAAACGAAAAATTGATATAGAAGATTTTAAGAATGAAATATTTTATTTATCCGAGCATAATGAATATATAGTTTTAAACCATTTGAGAAATATACTATTAACAAGTATACCAGAAACAGTAGATATTTATATAGAACTAGTTATTGATTTTATAATGAGCAAAGAATATGATGACAAAGAAACATTATGTGAGATCGTTAATTCATTAAATAAAGCTGATATAAATCTTTTGAAAATAATAAAAGAATATATAAAAAATGGTAATAGGAAATATTATGAGAAAAACATTGAACAACATGTAAATGAAGAAAATAAGTTTAAGTCTGTACCTTTTAAATTTAAAGATAGAAATGTAGTACTAGATGATAAAACTACAATATTTTGTAAAGATTTTAAAGCATATAATGAATTGCAAGTAGGAGAAATGGGATATATACTATTGCAAGAAGGAATGAATGACGAAGGTGTAATGGTAAAAGACTGGGCTTATATAGTAAAATCTTTTATAAAATTACAGAATCTTGGAATATTAGAATTAGACTACATTAACACCTGCCAGTAATATAAATTCTTTAAATATAGAAAGATTTCATATTACAATATTCGGTAGAGAATTATTGAACTATATAAATTAGAAGATTTTTTATATAAAGAAATTTTAGTATAGTATACTAAAGGAAAAACAAAGTAGTAATTTTATGAATATACCACTTTGTTTTCCTATGCTCATAGTACCTTTTTGATAAATCTTCGAAGATTTTTGTTAATAAGTTACAAAATAATTTCCTCTCTTTTATATTATAATCCAACTTTTTTCATTTTTTCTAATATCTTATCATAGTATGGGTACATATCTTTTTCATCTGAATATTTTTTTATTTCGTCTATCTTTATCCATTTTACACCGCTGTTTTCATCTTCTTTTATGTGCAATTCTTCTTTCTCATCAGCTTCAAATATATATGTTATATTTATATGTTGATGTGCAACTACATATTTTCCCCTTTTTACATGTCCCCATACTGGCAATATTTCAAGTGTAAACATATCATTTATAATTGGTTTAACACTTTTTAATCCTGTTTCTTCTTTTGCTTCACGTAGTGCAACATTTAAAAAGTCATTTTCTCCATCAGCATGTCCTCCTGTCCAAGTCCATGCTTTATAAATATTATGATATATAAATAATATTTTATCTCTTGTCTTATTAAATATAAATGAGGATGCACTAAAGTGTGCAATTTTATTTTCACGAGTTAGTAAATCGTCAAAAATACTTGCATAATATAAGATTTGTTCTCTATCTGCTTCTTCTTGCTCATTATATGGTTCATAATTTCTTATTTGTTCTAAATAATCCATAACTTTACTTCCTTATTTGTTAATGTTCTTACTATATCTTTTAAATATCGCTCCCATGTTAATATATTCGCACTAATTTAGTATTATAGATTTAAAAATCTTTAACTCCCTAATTTCATAGATAATAACTTAGATATACCGTTTTCTTGCATTGTTATTCCATATACTGTATCTGCTGCTTCCATTGTTCCTTTTCTGTGTGTTATTACTAGGAATTGCGTGTTATTAGAAAATCTTTTTAAGTAGTCTGCAAATCTATATACGTTTACATCATCAAGTGCTGCTTCTATTTCGTCTAGTACACAGAATGGTGCTGGATTTATTTTTAATATTGCAAATAGTAATGCTATTGCTGTGAATGCTTTTTCTCCTCCTGAAAGTAGGCTCATACTTTGTAGTTTTTTTCCTGGTGGTTGTACCTGTATTTCGATTCCACATTCTAATATATTATCTGCATCTGTTAGAATAAGCTCTGCTTTTCCTCCACCAAATAATTCTCTAAATACTTCTCCAAAGTTTTGGTTTATTGTGTTGAACTTATTTTCAAATTGTTCTTTCATAGTTGAAGTCATATCACTAATTACTTTTTTTAGTTTTGCTGCTCCATCTTCTAAGTCTAGTCTTTGTTCACACATAAAATCGTATCTTTCTTTTGTTTGCTTGTATTCTTCTATTGAATCTATATTTATACTTCCTAAATTCTTTATTTGATTACGCAAACTGTTTACTTTTTTTGTGGTTTCAGCTACATTTGCTGGTTTTTCATAACCATCTACATTGTTTGGTGTTATTTCATATTCTTCCCACATTTTGTTTATTATTTCTTCAATGTCTTCTTCTAGTTTTGTCTTTTTTACATCCATTTTTACTATTTGTGCTTTTAAATCTTCTATTACATTAAATTGTGATAGTATCTCTTCATCTGTTTTTGATTGCTCTTCATTTTTTGCAGTTCTTTCATTTTTTAGTTCTTCTATGTTTTTACTGCTATTGGTTACTTCGAGTTTTATTGTTTCTATTTGTTCTTTATATTCTTCTAGTGATGCCTCTAAATTTTTATTGTCTTGTCCTATTTTTGTCATTTGTTCTTCTTTGTTTTTTACACTTGCATTACAATTTTCAATATCTTGGTTTATTCTTTCTACCATCTCATCTATTGAAGTTTCTGATTCATCAAATGATGATACTGATATTTTTAAGTTTGTAATATCGAAGTTTAAATCGTCTATATATTTTTGATTGTCTTTATTTAAAACTGCATATTGTTCTACTTCTTGATTTAGAACTTCTATTTCGGCTTGTAAGTTTTCTATTTCCTTTTGTTTTTCTTCTTTTTGTTTTAAAATTTCTTCTTTTAATGTTTTTAATTCGTTTTGTTCAGCTCTATATTTTTCTAAACGTGTTTTTAGCTTTTCGATATTTTCATCTACTGCAAGTACTTTTTGTTTATCTGTTGCATATACTATGTCTATTTCTTGTAAGCTTTTTTCTAAAGCTTCAACTTCTTCTAATACATCTTCAATACTTGCTTCGTATTCTTCTTTTTCTTTAGTTTCTTTTTCAATTTTTTCTTCTATTCGTTTTAGTTCTTTTTCTAAGTCTTCTATTTCTCTTGCTCTACCTAAAATATTTACTGTTTTTGTAGCTATACTTCCTCCTGTAATTCCTCCAGATGGATTTATTATATCTCCTTTTACAGTTACTATTTTAAAAGAATAATTATTTTGTTTTGCAAGTTTTACAGCAACATCCATATCTTCTACTATAACTGTTCTACCAAGCAAGTTTGATATTATTTCTTCATATTTTTTATTTACTTTAACTAAGTCTTTAGCAATTCCTATTACTCCATCTATTCCTTTATCATTTAGTTTCTCTAGATTTTTGCCTTTTACAGAAGTAATTGGTAAGAATGTTGCTCTTCCTAAGTTGTTTTTTCTTAAATGTTCTACTAGTTTCTTTGCATCTTCTTCTGTGTCTGTTACTATGTTTTGTAGTGCCACTCCAAGTGCCATTTCTATTGCTGTTTCATATTTCTTATCTACTTTTATTAGGTTTGATAATACTCCGGTTCATTCCTTTTGATAAAGTATTATTTTTTTCGCAGTCTAATAGTAATGATTTTACACTTCTTATAAAACCTTCTTTTTCTTTTTCAGTTTCTTGTAAGAATTTTAGCCTTGCTGATTTTATTCTTTCTTCTGTTTCATATGTATTAATGTTTTGAGTATATCTTTTTATTTTTTCAGTTGCAGTATCTCTTTTTTCTCCTATTTCTTCTAATGATTTTTTTATAGAGTTTCTGTTTTTTTCAATTTCTGCAAATGTTTTTGATATATCTTCTTTTGTAATACGTGTACTATCTAATTCACTAATTGTTACTTGTATTTCTTGGCTTAGTGTTTGTTCTCTTTTTGAAGAGTTTTCGTAATTTGCATCTAGTAAATTTATTTCACCACTTATTTCATATTTTTTGTCCACATTTTGTTCTATTTTTACTTTTTTATTTTCTATTTCTTTTTCTTTTGTTGATAACTTAGCTGTTAATTCTTGTAGCTTTTCTTCTTTCTCTTTAAGTTCTTTTTGAAATTTTTCTTTGTTTCCTAAAAGATTTTCTTTCTTTTCTGTTTTTAAAGATTTTTCTTCTTCTAATTCTTTTATACGTGTTTTACTTTCTTCTATCTCTTTTTCATATCTTTTATAGTTTTCATTGTTGTTTGCAATTCTTTCGTTTGCAACATTTATGTTAGAGTTTATTTGTTCTATTTGTTTACTACTTTCAAAACCTATATTTTGCATAGATTCAATTTTTTCTGTTATGTCATTTATTTCTGCTTTTAGTTTTTCTTTTAGTTCATTTAATTTAGCCATTTTTTGTTCTGCCTCATTATTATGTGATACTAAAATATCTTCATCTATTTTTAGCTTTTCTAGTTTTTCTTTATATGTATCTATGTTATGCAAAAATAGTCCTATTTCTATTCCTTTTAATTCCTCGCGTAAATCTAAGAATTTTCTTGCTTTTTCAGATTGCATTTTAAGAGGCTCTATTGTCCCCTCTATTTCTGTTAAAATATCGTTTATTCTTAGTAAGTTTAATTTAGTATTTTCTAATTTTTTTTCAGATTCTACTTTTCTTACCCTATATTTTACTATTCCTGCCGCTTCTTCAAATATATGACGCCTATCTTCTGATTTGTTACTTAATATTTCATCAATTTTTCCTTGCCCAATTATACTATACCCATCTTTTCCAATTCCTGTATCCATAAATAGTTCTAATACGTCTTTTAATCTACAAGGAGTTTTATTTATAAAATATCCAGATTCTCCACTTCTATATATTTTTCTTGTAACTGTTACTTCATTATATTCTATTGGAAGTTTTCCATCTGTATTATCAAACACAATTGAGGCTTCTGCATAACCTAATGATTTTCTATTTTGTGTTCCAGCAAATATAATATCTTCAGATTTTGCTCCTCTTAAAGATTTCATACTTTGTTCTCCAAGTACCCATCTTATAGCATCTGAGATATTACTTTTTCCGTGATCCATTTGGTCCAATAACTGATGTTATTCCTTCTCTAAATTCTAATACTGTTTTATCTGCAAAGGATTTAAATCCTTGTAGTTCTAATCTTTTTAAGTACATTTGTTACCACCTTTTATACTTTAACTTTACTTATTCATGGAACTAATACCACACGAAAACTGTTAGAAATATCGATATTAAGTATGTGTCCATAACAAGCAAATATACCTACACTCATACCACCATTATATACACCGTCCACGTTGAAACACTGGTCCAGACGAATACACAAAATGTACATAATCATTATTCCAATTTTTGGTTTCTCTAGTTGCATCACCAATTTTAGCTACATCATAATTCATATATGAATCATTTGAATTTATATACAAATCTATATATTTTTTGTCTTGTTCTTCTATTATTCCAAATTTAGAAGTTTCTTGTCCATTTAAACATCCTGCTACATATTCCCAACTTCCACCTGCCATATCATAAATTCCATATACTGTTCCTGTAGTACTTGCTTTGGGTCCACTTTTTGCATTATATTCCTCTATGGTCGCTTGACTACTAGCATCTTTAGTAGTTCCTACTGAACCTGTAATATATAAACTACTTGGATTGTTCCATATTTGATATGACTTATCTCCATTTATTCCTGTACTACTTTTTGGATTATATATTCCATATTTACTTTGGCTTAATATTGCTACTGCTCCCCATTCTGTATTTTTCATCATATGGCTATCTACTGTAGAACCTTCTAACACTTCTCCAGCTTCTGTCATTTTTCTACATACTGAAAAGATATTGTTTGTTGATATATTTCTCCAACTTTGTTCTCCTGGTTTTACTTGTACTTTCAATGGATTTTCTTCTGTTGGATTTCCTCCTCCATAGTTTTCGTTTGGTGTATCTGTATTACTACTTGCTTCAAATTTTGCTACCCAAATTCCATCTAGTTCTCCAAATCCTCCATTTCCATCATTTGTAAAGGCTGGATGTATTGTATATCCTTCGTCTGCTTGTGTTTGGCTTGTTTTTATAAACTTTACTTCTATTTCTGTTGCTTCCTCACTTGTTGGAACTATATATTCATATCTTGGTATCCACACCCAATATGCTTCTAGTCTTTCCGTTTCATTGGTTGTTTTTATGTTCGCCCATTCTCCATTTTCATAATTATACCAATTTGTTGGTTCAGTGGTTTGTGTATCATTTATTATATATTCTGTGCCTTCTTCGTTTAGGTTCCATGTTACATATGTTTTTTTAGCTATCTTTCTTACATTTGGAGCATTAGGCTCAATTTTATCTTTTCTCTCTAAAGTATTATATACATCATCAATATTGTTTACACCTTGTTCATATATTTCTTTTATCCTAGCAGTTTCACGTGTTAGGCTACTTTCGGTGTTTGCACTTAGCATATACATTCCTACTAAATACATAACAAAAAATAGCATCGCTATTAGAACAAACAGTGTTATTGACCCTTTTTCTTCTTTTAAAATCTTCATTCGTTTCCTCCAAAAATCTATTGTCCTTATTATATATGATAAATGCTGTTAGTTCAAGAGATTATTGCAATTTTTCTTTTGCAACTAGCCAATTAACTCTTTCTTGGTGTAATTTATCTTTGAATTTAATTCCTTCTTCTATTCCATATTTTTCTTTTATATAATCCCCATTTATTTTTGTTAAACATTTTTGTCCTATTTTTTCAAATTCTATATCTTTTAAGTTAGTGTTTCTAGTACTACATTTATCTGCAATTACTACTATTTGCAATCCGTGTAATCCCAGTTTTGATTTTGCTACTCTTTCTATGAAACTTACTTTTTTTGCTGGTGTCATTTTATAAAATATTCCACCTTTCATATGTTCGGTTGATGATACTTTTCCATATGATATCCATTTTTTTGGTGCTCCTATTCTTTGTCCAAATTTTTGTACTATTTCTATTCCTTTTTCATCGTGTCCATAGTGGTGTGGATACATACTTTTTGGTGTTACTCCTTTTCCTAAGTCGTGTACTAGTGCTGCAAAACGAATGCTAGTATCTTTTGTTAATGTAGCTGCTTTATCTACTACTATCATTGTGTGATCATAGCTATCTCCTTCTGGATGATATTCTACTGGTTGAAGTGAACCGATTAAGTCGTATATTTCTTTAAAGTGCACGTCTAATACATTTGCATTTCTTAGGACATTGAAGAATATTGATGGTTTATCTGTTTCTAATGCTTTTTCAAATTCATTAAATACTCTTTCTTTTGATAGTGTATTTAATTCTTGTTTTAGTGATTCCATAAGTTCCAATGTTCTATTTTCTACACTAAATCCTGTTTTGGCTGCAATTCTTGCTACTCTATATACACGTAGTGGATCTTCGATAAATGCACTTGTTGTTGCTCTTATCGTCTTGCTTTTTATATCACTAATCCCATTAAATGGGTCTATAATTTTTCCTGTTAATGTCTCTTTTGCTATTGCATTTATTGTTATATCTCTTCTTGCTAAGTCTTCTTCTATGGTTATGTCTTTTGAGGTTTTAGTTTCAAATTCTTTGTGCCCTAAGCCTACCTTTCTCTCTGTTCTTGCTAGTGCAAATTCTGCTCCTTCTATATCAAATACTTCAAATGATTTCCCTCTAGAATGAGCTTCTGGAAATAGAGTTATAAATTGTTCTTTCTCTATTCCTGTTACTGCATAATCTTTATCATATATCTCTTTTCCCATTATTTCATCTCTTATTGCTCCACCTACTAAATAAAGTTTTCCTCCTGCTTGATGAATTTTTTCTGCAATTTCATTTATATCCAAGGACACCAACTCCTTTTTTTGTTTTTAAATAAAAGAAGTAGAGTGTTCTACTTCTTATTATTTTATATCATATATTTTGTTGTATAACAACATTTATTCTATTATGTTATATATTACATTTTTTATATCATAAATCCTAATTTTCTTTTTTATCTTGTAAAATTATTTCTTCTTTTACTGTTTCACTTTGTTTTATACTATCCATTATCATTATAAATTTTACACTTCCTTCGTTTTTATCATCTAACATTGTGAAATTATTGTATTCATTTGATAATTCTTCTAGTTTTTCTAATCTTTTTGTTATCTTTTTTATATCTCCATTTATATAATTACAGATTTTTTGTACCCCTTCAGAGTTAAATTTTTGTATTCCTTCTGCTAAGCTAACAGCTCCATTTTTTATTGTAGATGTTCCTTGTGTTAGCTGATTATTTGCCTTTGTTAATTCTTTTGCTCCAGTATCTAATTTGCTTAATCCTTGTTTCATTTGATTTGAACCTGTATTTAGATTTTTTGTTCCTTCTGTTAGTTGCACAGTTCCTGCATATAATTTTTCAGACCCTGTAACTAAATCTTTTGTTTTAGTATCTAATGTTTTAGTTCCACTTGCTAGTTCAGTTGCTCCATTATATAACTTATTTGTTCCTGTTTGTAGTTCTTTCATTGCTTCATTTATTGCTTTTAATCCATCTTGTAATTGTTTTATTGTGCTTGCATCTGTTTTCTTCAGTGTAGCTAATGTTTCTTTATTTGCTTTTTGGTTTGCTTCAAGTAGTTTAACCATATTTTTGTTTGTTTGTATTTGTGTTTTTATTGTAGTTATTTGTGCTTCATCTTTTACTGCTTCTAATTGTGCTTTTAATTTACTATTGCTTGCATTTAAAGTTTTTATTGTACTTTCATTTGTACCTATTAATTGTTCTAATTCTTTTATTTTTGCTGTATTATCTTGAATTTCTATTTGATTTATAGCTACTAATATCTTATCTAATCCGTCTTTTATACTTTTTTCTCCTTGTTCAAGCCCTTTTGTTCCTACTTGCAATTCTTGTAGTTTTTCACTTACTGTTGTTATATTTGTAGATACTAGTTTTGTTCCATCTGCTATTTCTTTTGCTCCTGCTTGTAATGTTTTTGAACTTTCGTTTAACTTATCTATTCCAGAATTTATTTGCTCATAACTTTTATTTGCACTACTTACTCCACTTGATACTTGTTTCATTGCACTATTAAATTCTTGTGATTTTTCACTATATGTAGTTACTCCATCTTTTAAAGTGTTTGCTCCATCTTCTATTTGTTTACTTGATGTTTCTAAAGTATTTACTTTACTATACAATTTGTCTATTTCATCAAATAATTCGCTATCATTTTCTATTACTTTTGGTGTTATGTATGTTATTATATTTCCTAATTCAAAATTTGTACTTTCCATTGATATTTCCACTTTATTTGGAATTTCTAATTTGTCTTCGCTAATACCTAAACTTTCTCCTAATCCCGGCATGCTTATTCCTAGTAATATTGTTTTTGTTCCATCATCTATTTTTTTACCATTTGTTATTTCGATATTTTTGTTGTTTTCATTTTCTACAACTGTTCCACAAATTACTACAAATGGTGTATATAAGTTTTCGGTTTTTCCATTTATTTTTTCTTCGTGTTTATCTTTGTTTATATATTCTATTGTTATTTTTACTTTTCCGCTTTTTCCAGATAAGTCTTGTGGAGCAATTTCTTCTCCGTTTAATTCATATTTTACTTTGCATTCTACTGGTAATTCTTTATCTGTGTTTCCTTGATAATATATATCACTACCACTCGCATCCCATACTAATTTGTTTTCATTTTGTGTAAAGTTTTCATTTCCAGATATGTTTTCAATGTTAAGCAAATCTGATATGTCATTTATTGTTTGTAATGCTTCTTCATTTTTTATATGGCTATTTACAATTGTATTATAAATTTCTCCATTTTGATTCATTTTTGAATATACAGTTTCTTCCTTTGTGTATGCAAATACTGGTACAGTGTATGTAAGTATTGTTCCTAAAAGTGCAACTGATGTTATTTTTGAAATTATCTTATTCATTTTTATCCCTCTTTCTTTATAAATATTTTGTAGTGGCGAATCCTGTAGACACCATTTTTATATTTTATTATATTATTTTTATAGCATTTCTTTGTAGTCTCTGGGCAGACACAGGGCCTGCCCCTACATACATTAATTATTTCTCATTCCTATTGTTGTTTTACAAATTACTTTATCAAATGCCATTAGTAATGATGGTAGTACTGTTATAACACATACCATACTAACTATTGCTCCTCTTGACATTAACGTGCATAATGAACCTATCATTTCTATTTTTGAATATGCCCCTACTCCAAATGTTGCTCCAAAGAAACATAGTCCACTTATCGCTATTGAACCTATTGATGTTCCTAAACTTTCACTTATTGCTTCTTTTTTCTCTTTTCCTTTTTTTCTTTCACTTATATATTTTGTTGTTATTAGTATTGCATAATCTATTGTAGCTCCTAATTGTATTGTTCCTATTACTATTGATGCTATAAATGGTAGTGTTACATTTTCGTAATATGGTATTCCCATATTTATGAATATAGCAAATTCTATTACTATAATTAATATTACTGGTAATGTTATTGATTTTAATACTATTATCATTAATACAAATATTATTGCAAGTGATACTGTGTTTACACTGTTAAAATCATGATTTGATATTTCTACTAAGTCTTTCATTAGTGGTCCTTCACCAGCAAGGATTGCATTTTCATCATATTTTTTTATTATTTCATTTACTTTTGTGACTTGCTCGTTTAGTTCATCTGTCGCCATTTCATATTTTGAATTTATTAAAATCATTTGATATTTATCGTTTTGGAATATTTCTACTATATCTTTTGGTAAAATTTCTTTTGGCACTCCTGATTTAGCAATTTTTGAATACCCAATTGTCCATTCTATTCCATCTAGTTTTTCTATTTCTTCTAGCATTTCATTTATTTTATAATCTGGTACATCTTTATCTATTAGCAATAATTCCATTGATACCATATTGAATTTTTCTTTTAGTTCGTTATTTGCTGATACACTTGGTAATTCTTTTGGTAATGATTTATCTAAATTATAATATATATCTGTGTTTGTATATCCATAAAATGCTATTGGTAAAATTATCAAAAATGCTATTATTATTGCTTTATAATGTTTCATTACAAAGTTTTTTACTGTTATGAATTTTGGTAATATTTCTCTATGTTTTGTTTTTTCTATTAATGTATTTAGTTCAAGTATCATACTTGGTAGTATTGTTACTACACATATTACTCCTAATAGTACTCCTTTTGCCATTACAAGTCCTATGTCTTTTCCAAGTGTTAGGTTCATACTGCATAGTGCTAAAAATCCTGCTATTGTTGTTAATGAGCTTCCTACTACTGATAAAAGTGTTTTATTAATTGCATTTGCCATTGCTTCATTTATGTCTTTTATAGTTTCTCTTTCTTGCATATAACTATGGTAAAGGAAGATTGCAAAGTCCATTGTTACTCCTAGTTGTAAAACTGCACTTATTGCTTTTGTTATATATGAAGTTTGGCCTAGTATTACATTACTTCCCATATTATATAAAATTGCTATTCCTATGTTTAGTAATAGTAGTATTGGTGCTATGTATGAATCTAATGCTATTTCTAGTACTATTAAACATAATATAACTGCTATAATAACATATATTGCAATTTCTGCATTTGATAAATTTCTTGTGTCTAATACTGTTGCTGTCATTCCACTTATTTTACAATGCTCATCTGTTATTTCTCTTAATTTTTCTACTGCTTGCATTGTAGTATCTTGTGATATTTGGTCTTTGAATGTAACTAACATTATAGTTTCATTATCTTTATATATTTTATCTTTTATTTCGTCTGGTAGCATTTCTTTAGGTATACTTGTTCCTAAAACATCTGCTATGCTTACTGCTTTTTCTACATTGTCTATCTCTTTTATTTTTTCTTCTAGTTTTACTATATCTTTTGTTTTCATATCTTCTATTATTACTACTGAGAATGCTCCCATATTGAAATCTTCTGAAAGTATTTTTTCTCCCTTAATTGTTTCTACATCTTCTGGAAGATAAACTAATATGTCGTAATTGATTTTGGTCGTTTTTATTCCTATAATAGATGGAATTAGTAGTAATAAAGCTATAACTAGTATTATTTTTCTGTATTTGCAAATAGCTTTTCCAAATTTATGCATAATACCTCTCCTTTCTTTACTGACCATTAGTCATTATATGGTATTATACTCCAATTGTGACCAATGGTCAATATGTTTTTTCAATATTTTTTTAATTTTTGTTATTGACCGCTCGTCTAATTTATGCAATAATTATATTAAGGTGATATATGGTGAAAAATGGAGATTTAGATGAAAATAAAGAATTAAGACTTCTTAATACTGCTTTTAAGCTATTTACCGAAAAAGGTATTAAAGATACTTCTATTCAAGAAATTGTAGATAATGCAAATGTTGCCAAAGGTACTTTTTATTTGTATTTTAAAGATAAATATGAAATTAGGGATATTTTAATTGCTAAAAAATCTCATAGACTATTTAATGACGCTTTATATGAACTTAGAAAAAATTACATTGCTAATTTATCTGATCAAGTTATTTTTATTATAAATTATGTTATTGATGAATTAGCTAAAGCTCCTTTGCTTTTGAAGTTTATTTCGAAAAATTTATCTTGGGGTATTTATAGTAAAACTGTTATTAAGATATATGAAGATAGTGGTGATGAAGAAGATAGTGTTTATAAATTGTTTTTAAAAGGTATCGAAGATAATGGAATTAAATTAGATAACCCAGAAGTTACTTTGTTTATGATTATTGAACTTGTGAGTTCAACATGTTTTAATTCTATTTTATATAATGAACCTTTACCTATTAATGAGTATAAACCTTATTTGTATGATACTATTAGAAATATGCTAGAACAAAAGAAATAATAGCTGGCTATACTTTTTAGTCAGCTATTATTTCTTTTGTTCAGCCTATAATATAAATTGTTTTAAAGAACCTCCAGTCGTGCTTATGCACGACAGCCCCATTAAGTAACTTGACCTTTTCTCTATTATTTTTAGACTAGCATAGTTAACTTTGAATTGTAGAGTAAATCCTCATTTACTTGATAAAGTCATTTTTTGGTTAATTCATAACTTTGGTCTATCAGTTCATATAGTAATGTTTCGTTTACATCTTTACTGATAATTACTGTATTCCAATGTTCTTTGTTCATATGGTATGCAGGTATTATATAATCATATGTATTTCTTAATAGATCGGAATAGTCAGTATTTGTTTTTACATTTATGTATTCCTCGTTTTTTACATTCATTATTAATGCAAACCATTTTTTATTGTTACTGTGCCTAAATATTGCTGCATCTGGAGTATCATCCCATAAGTATTCTGGATTTGCATCATATTTTTCTTTTATGTAGTTAATTATTTTTTCTCGCTTTATCATTTTTTCTCCTAATATTTTTTATATTTTTAGATTATAGTGCTTTCCATATTTCTTCTTTAAATCCTATAAAAATTCCTTTTTCTGATATTAATATTGGTCTTTTTATAAGCATTCCATCACTTGCTAGTAGTTCTATTTTTTCTTTATCTGTCATAGTTGATAGTTTTTCTTTTAAGTTTAATTCTTTATATTTTAGTCCACTTGTGTTAAACCATTTTTTTATTTCTTGTCCACTCGTTTTTATCCATTCAGTTAGTTCCCCTATTGTTGGTGTTTCAGTAACTATGTTTCTTTCTATAAAGTTTATTTTATTTTCTTCTAACCATTTTTTTGCTTTTTTACATGTTGAGCATTTTGGATATTCTATAAATATGTTTTTCATTTGATTTCCTCCTTCTAGCTATAGTTTCATTAAAACTTAATGCTAATACTTTTATATTTAACTATTATTAGTTATTATATCATTTGTTGGAGAAGATTTGAATAGGAAATAAGGGATTTTCGAAAATGAATATGACCTTCGGGTTATGAGCGAGACTTGAACGGTTTTTGTGGGTTTGTGAAAATTAGAGTTTTTGTTGGTATTTAGGTGTTTACAAGAGTTTTGACTTATGGAATATTTGTGCATTTTTAGGACATTTTTGGAAAGGATATTACCCAATTTTTACCCAATTGCTTAGGCTGTTAAAACTTGTTTGTTACAGCCTAAGTATGCAAAATTTTTGAAGAAAATTTTGTATTCCTTAGTTGGTACGTCTGTTCTTAGAGATTTGGCTCTTGTAGGTGCATTTTTGAAAATGAAAAATTTTTAATTTTTGGAGGTAGATTTTTATGAGTAATTTAAAAGAGGTTAATGATGATATTTTGAAAGATTGGTTAGATTTTAGAGAAGATACTATTGCTAGTCTTACTTGTGTAGAGGATAAAAAGCATTTTATTTGTTTTGAGGAGATTTCTGAAAGGATTTTGAGAAATGTTCCTAATCAGAATAAAAAGTACGTTGAGATACAGTTGAAACAACTTGATGATAATTTTTTTGATTATATTTGTTATTGGAATGAGAAGTATTATAGAAATGGGTTTTGTGATGGGGTACAGTTGATTGGTGGATGTTTGGGAGAATAAGTTCAAAGGCGAGTTAATTCTCGCCTTTTGCTTAATCTTCCTTTTCTTCATCTATTTTTTGAATTATTTCATTTAGTAATTTGCTTATAGTATCATAGACAGCAATTGATAATTTATTGCTATTCTTGACACTATTACCTTTTTTTAACTCTATGCTATCGCCAATAGAGTATTCGCTAAAAAAAGTTTCATAAAATTTAGTTCCATCTACCTTTAGATTATCCTTATTAATTGTATATACCTCTGTTTCTTCCAAAAATATTACATATGTTTCATCATTTTCTTCAAAATTATATATTCTTTTCATATCTTTTCCACCTTTCATTAATAGAACTAATTCCTCCATCTATATTATCTGCTACAATTTTTAACACATCATAATCTTCATTAAAGTACTCTAGTGCTCCACTTTGTATTATAATCTCATTATTCTCATTCTTTCCTAAATAAATGACATTATCAACATCTAAATTTACAACAAATTGTGGATTATGTGTTACTAGAATAATTTGCCTATTTTGGCTCATATTATAAAAATCTTCTAATAAGTACTCTTTAATTGATTTTTGTGATACATCATCCTCGGGTTGATCTATTATATATATACCATCTTTTTGGTTTTGTTCTGATAGTATGTCAAAATATATCTTCGAATTAAATCCTGCTGACAATTCTTTAGTAATATCTTTATCTTCTAAATTATTTATTATAGGCTTATACTTAAAATCTGCTTCAATCTTTTTATATATTTCTTTTTCTAAATTATCTAATTTTTCGTAAAAATCTTCCCCCTCTATTTTTTCTGATATATTATCTTCTATCAAAGTATTTATATCTTTGATTTTTTTACCTAATAACTTCTTAATACTTTTTATAATATAATCATTTGATATTTCTTCAACATCACATTTATTAATAAATCTATATTTACCAACATTGTTGTATTCTATAGGAATTTTTTCATTTATTATATTAGCAGTATATACTCTTTCTTTTTTTGACTGCAAATATAAATTTACTATATTATCTTCAAATGTTTCTAATGTATTTTCGTAATTTTCTATTGCTTTTGTATTATCAGTTTTAGATTTTTGTAGTTTCTGTGATAATTTTCCTAAACAATCATTTACAATTTTAATCTTTCTATTTTCAAATTTCCATTTTTTTATTTCATTTTTATACTTATCTATCAAGTTATAATAAATCTTCTTCTGTTCTTCTAATAATTTAACATCATCTTCAAAAATATCTTTATTTTTAATTAATTTATCTAGTTTAAAATTAATATCTTCGAATTCAGCTATAATATTATTTAATTTTTGAATTTTAGCCTTAAAATTCTTTTTGCTTTTTTGAACATTTAATGATTTTGCATTTTCTTCAAAATATTTTATATAAAAACTAGATACTTTCTTTTCATTTTCTCTATAGTCATAATTATCCTTTATGGCTTGTATGTATCTCTGTATTTCATCTTTTACCTTAGTCTTATATTTTTCAACATTAGGTACTGGGGGAAAATATTCATTTAAAAATCCATTCACATTAAAGGTTCTTTTCTCAAACATTTCCCTTACTGCTCCCTGTTTATCCACTCTATATATTTTATCTTGTGAAATAGATGTACTAAGTTGAATATTATTTTTGTTTAAATACTCCTCATATTTATTTTCTATTCTCGAATCTTTTAAGTATTCATAATTAGTTATTTTATGAAGTAATAATGATTTTCCTATGGAATTATCTCCTATAATTGCATTTATTCCTCTTGATAAAGGTATATCTTTTTCCTCCCCATTAATCGAAATCTTTATGTTATCAACTTTATTATCACTATTTGAAAAGAAACTATTTACTAGCTTTATCCTTTTTGTATTTGTAATTGCCATTGCCAAACCTCTAAATGTTGGCAAACATTTTAAATAAGTAAATGAAAAACTTTCATCTTCTATTGGGTACTCACTCCATTTATGACAATCACTTCCAGTAATAAATCTTAAATCTTCACTATTTAAATTTTCTTGATTATTTTCTATATAATATTTATTAAATATTTCATTTCTTTTATTTTTAAATTCAAAAGATTCAAAATAATCTATAAATACTAATTCGTTGAATTTTTCTTTTCCCAAAGACATAACATCATTATTTCTCGTTTTCTTACTTGTTAAACTTTCTTTTTGATGTGCAATCATGACCACGTTTAAATCTATTTTCTTTAATATCTCTAAAAATTTTTCTTCTGAAAATGACTTTTCTTGATCATATAATGGAGTATCTTTTTGGCTATCAAATATAAGTTTTTTAATATTCTCTAATTTCATGTCATCATTATCTTCAAAAATTGTAATAATATGTATTACTTTTGAATCATATTTTACCGAAAATTCTACTGCTGGTAAAACTTTCTTTATAGTTCCCTTGTTTTCTTGCTTCTTTAAAGCTCTATAAATATTTATATCAAAATTGTCATGGTCAGAAATGGAACACATATTAACTTGTCTATCATTTAAATTTTTTATTAACACATCTATGTTATCAATTGTTGAATCTTCAACTTTCCCCAATTCTTCCTTATGCTTAGATGCAATAGAGTGTATATGAAAATCTACTTTTACTCCTTTTTCTACAATATTCATTTGCTTGACTCCTTTTACAACATATATTATTATTTTAATATTATATTACTTCCTTGTTAAATAATTTGTCGAAATTTGCAATTTATTATCAAAAAAAGCAAAATAATCCTGTAACTTTTAATTACTCTCATACTTTGCTTTTCTTTCGTAAAATTTATTCTAAATATTCTTTTAATCCATCGACTATTTTATATACTTTAGTCATTGGATTTCTTTGTGATGCTTGTCCATCTTTGTTTAATTCTTCCATAAATTCGCAATTTTTTATTGCAGTATGTAATTTTCCTTCACTTGTAACCTTATCAAATATATTTATATCGTTTTTAGTATAATCACCTAAACCATTTTTCTGAAATTCTTTGCTAAGTTCTTGTAACACATCATCTTTTGAAACATATCTATTTACTTTCTTAAAATGTGCTAACAACCAAAGTTCAAAATTAGGATTAGACCAAGCTACATTATAATTACAATTATCTATTGCCAAATTAAATTGTTCATCATTATAATCATCTTTGTCAAATACTACCCAAACTTGTCCATATACCTTATTTGCATGGTTAACTGTTTTTTGAGTATATTTTACTAGAGATGTTGTATTCATTCCTGTACCTTTTACATCAATATTCGGAATTAAAACATCTACCTTATTCCCATACTTTTCATTAATTTTTCTTTTTAGTCCATTAAAATAATTAGGCTCTGTTTTCTTTCCTTCGCATACAATCAAGTAATTGGCTGGTGCTTGCCTTTTACTTTTTAATCTATCTTTTCTTGAAATATTATTATTTTTCATAATCTATATCAAATTCTTCTAATACTGGAATAGCACCATATCTTCCAGTTAAATAGTCTTTATTGTATGTTGCATCATTTCTTACTTTTTTACCTACATTTTTATCATCTTCTAGTATATAATCAGACAATGCATATATTTCGGAAATACCATCTTTATCTTTTTCTGCAAACCATATTTCATCTCTTCTAAATGTTTCCTTATTTAAGTTTACTGTATCATGTGTTGAATATATTAACTGTCCATTGCCTTTATTTGTTTCACTATTATGGAATAAATTAATTATATATCTTGTTAATAAAGGATGCAGTTTTGCATCTAATTCATCGATAAATAATACCATTCCATTTTTTAATGCATCCATAAAGAAATCAAATAAGTGGAACATTTTTCTAGTACCATTAGATTCTAAATAAAATGGTAATGCTTTTAATTCTCCATTTTCTCCTTTATGAATAACTTCAATGTCTATTATTCCATTATTACTTTTTACTGCTTCAATTGAGTCTGGGGTTGTTTTTATTTCTTCAATTCCAGAATCAAATGTCTTTATAAATTTTAACAGTTCTTTTCTATAATTTTCATCGCTTAATATTTTTAATGAAATTCTATTATTAATAAACCTTTCAAAATTAGGATTACCTAAGTCCAAATATGTGCTATTTACAAACCAGTCATATACATTACCAAAGTCTTCATTGCTTTTATCTATTGATCTAAATGACTTTAAAAACAAACTTGTATCATCTACATTTGTTAAATCAAATAATTTATTTTTAACTTTCATAATTTGAACATTATTATTATTTCTCTCAAAAATAGAATAAAATTTATTTACTCTTTTCTCAAATAGCCACTCTGAAACTATTTTATTTTTTAAAACCTCAAATCCATATTTATATATCTTATTATTTTTTGCTAGGATTTCTACTTCTAAAGCAATTGGTTCATCATTTATCATAAAACTATATATATTTTCTTCATCTATTGGAGAATTCTTTTTAGAGTCATCACTTACTAGTATTCTTTTTTTCATATAATCAAAAGCTTGTAATACATTAGTTTTTCCACTAGCATTAGCACCATAAATTGCAGATACTTTTAAATATTCACCATTGTCTATTTTAGCTACATTGTATTCGTGTTCTTTTAATGATGTTGCTTCCATATCTAAACAATTTTCGTCTTTAAATGATTTGAAATTTTTAAAACTAAATCTTATTAACATTTTAAAATCCTCCTTTACTTTATATATTATATGCCAAAATTAAAAAAATATCAATGTTTTTGAGATATTTTCTCAAAAACATTGATATTTTTTTATTTTATTATAATCACTTGTTATTTTAAAGTGCAATTTTTGCACTTTAAAAATGTAAAAATTGCACTTTAAGTTTATAATTAGCCTTCTATTCTGTCCTTTTGTTTAAAGGTAAATTACTAATATTTCTATATTTATTATTTTCCCACTCCTCATATTTTCTTTTATAATTTTCTTCATCATTTGCTAATACTTCTGTACCATCATCGAAAATAATTAAAATTTTACTAAAATCATTGCCTCCAAAATGTAAATAGTCATTACCACCATCAATGTGGCAACTTTCACATCTACAAGACACTAAATTATGCACACTTTTGGATTCAATAATATCTCCACAAATTAAACATTTAATTTTCATATAAACTCTCCATTTATTTTTTATTTACTTATAATTATTAGTTTATTGATGTCAGATTATTATCAATAAAGAAAAATAGCCATATAAAATTAGTTACATTATTATCTTTCATCTGTTTATTATTTTAAATTAACTTTTTATTTTATAGGTTATATAATTCTTTAGTATTTTTAGTTTTACAATTTTTATATATTCGTTTATAAATTTAATATGGAGCTCTCCCTTATCATCTATTGGTAACATTATTTTTTCTTTTTTAATTCTAGTATCATTAATTTCTCTATTAAAACTATATTTTTGTCCTATATTTTTTAAAACTGCTATTAAAAACAGATATGTTTCCTCATTAAAATCGCTATTTTTTAATTGAGTTACATGATCACTCGCAATAAATTCATATTTATGATAAAAAGTACTACCTACTGAACCACTATTTGCTATAGTCAAACAATTATCAAACTTTTTTCCATCAATATTTCCTATAAAATCATCAACACCATTATTTATTGCAGTAGATGATACATATGGTGTATCTCCCTCTATATGATCTTCCTTTTTTAATCTTTTGCCTCTACAAATATTATTAAATATATCTTTAATATAAAATTCTTTCCATTTTATATCTTCTATAAAATACCCGTGTGTGT
>CAOKRC010000018.1 GCA_948471035.1 uncultured Clostridium sp. | reverse complement strand
AGAAAGCAAAACTACAAAACAAGATAAATAACATAGAAAAAGAACAAGAGCATTTACAACTAGAACTAGAAGACTCAATTAGTTTAAATCAAGGATTAAACAAGTTTAAAACTCTGTTTAAAGACAATGAAATTATGCCAAAATTTGATAAAGATGTTTTTGAACTAATGATTGAAAAAGTTATAATAGGAGAAAAAGGAAAAAACGGAAATACAAATCCAAGAGTCATAACATTTATCCTAAAATCTGGAAACGAAATCAAGTGCAAAGAAGATAATAATTCGATTGTTAAAGAAAATTTGACAGCTGAAGAGAATAAAAATCAACAGTCATCATACGAGGTAAGCCAAAATTATCTACAGCCTATGTGTGAGCCAAGGCGTATGCGGGTCTTCCCCCGTCTCAAAGGACTGTCGGGGCGTGCACTACAAAAATGAAATATATTACTATCTTCGCACTAATTTAGTAGTATAGACTGAACTGTACAAAAGGTAACAAAAACATAATAAAATCTATTGCTAAAATTAACAATTTAGTCTATAATACATATGATACTAAAAGATACTTACATCTGTATGGAGAACAAACTCCAATAAAAAGCTATGAACCTTGTCAGGTCGGGAACGAAGCAGCAATAAGTAGTGTATTTATGTGGAGGTTGTTTTCCATAGAGATGTAAGAATTTATTTTAATAAGAGGTAAATATATGGAATATACAGCATTATATAGAAAATTTAGGCCATTAACATTTAATGAACTTGTAGGACAAGACCATATAACAAGAACATTAAAAAATCAAATTATTTCAAATAGAATAGGACATGCATACCTTTTTAATGGTGGACGTGGAACAGGAAAAACCTCTAGTGCAAAAATATTTGCAAGAGCAATAAACTGCTTAAATCCAAAAGACGGTGAACCTTGCAATGAATGTGAGATTTGTAAAGCAATTCTATCAGGTTCATTAACAGACGTTGTAGAAATGGATGCTGCATCAAATAACAGTGTAGAAGATATACGTGCTATACGTGATGAAGTAAATTTCCTACCAACACTTGCTAAATATAGAGTATACATTATAGATGAGGTACACATGTTATCAACAGGAGCATTTAATGCACTACTAAAAACACTAGAAGAACCACCAAAACATGTAAAATTTATACTTGCTACAACAGAGCCCCAAAAATTACCAGCAACAATATTATCAAGGTGTCAAAGGTTTGACTTTAAAAGAATATCAAATGATGACATTGTAAAAAGGCTTGAAGTAGTTTGTAAAGAAGCAGATATAGAAATAACAAATGAAGCCTTAAAAACAATAGCAGTACTAGCAGAAGGAGCTGCAAGAGATGCATTAAGCATACTAGAAAGATGTGTACAAGAAGGAAATATAGGCATAGATGAAGACAAAGTAAAAGAATTAGTAGGAATACCAAAAACCACATTTGTAAATAAAATTGTAACAAACATACTAAATAATGATGCTGAATTAGCGTTAGTAGCACTAAATGAAGTTTTAAAAGACGGAAAAGACATACAAAACTTATTGTGGGAAATTATAAAATACATAAAAGATATTTTAGTATATAAAACAAGTAAAGATTTATCATTATATAATGCAGAAGAATTAAAAAAATTAGAAGAGCTTGCTGCTAAAACATCTAAAGATAGACTTATTGGAATGATATACTCTTTATCAGAAACAGAGAATAACATTAAATGGTCTGGGCAAAAAGAAATAATGATACAAGCAGGGATTATAAAACTATGCACAACAACAGAAACAGATGGAATAGAAGAATTAAGAAAAAAAGTACAAGAATTAGAACAAAAAATAAATTTAGGAAATATTAGAATAGAACAACCTAAAAAGAATGTAGAAAAAAAGAATATAGAAATAAATAATGTAGGGGTAAACCCCGTGTCTGTCCCAAACATACAAAACATACCAACTGAAGAATATTGGAAAAATGTATTAGAAGCATTAAAAACTAACGGAAGAATGGTATTATACTCAAACCTAATAGGAACAAAAGCAAGCAAAAAAGATGATTTAACTTTAGAAGTTATATTTCCAAATGGGTTAACTACATTTGGAAAATCAATGTTAGAAAAACCAGAAAATATAAACGAATTAACAAAATTAGTAGCAAATGAATGTGGAAAAGAGATGCGAATAAAATATATAGATGCAAAAGAATATGTACCAAAAGGAGAAAACAACATAGAAGACATGATAAAAGGGTTAGATATACCAGTAAATATAGTTGAATAAAAATTGGATATTATAAACCTATGAATAGTGAATTGTTGTAGGAGCGGGGCCTGTGTCCGCCCAATATAGGTCATAGACAAATGTCTAGTGAAAATTTAAAAATAAATAGTGAAGAGTACAAAACTCTTCAAAGTTTTGAAGGAGGAAAAAACGTATGTCAAAAAGAGGAGGATTCCCAGGAATGGGTGGAGGATTCGGTGGAATGAATCTAAACAATTTAATGAAAGAAGCAAAAAAAATGCAAGCTGACCTTGAAAAATCTCAAGAAGAGTTAGCAGTAAAGGAATTTGAAGCTAGTAGTGGTGGAGGAGCAATAACAGTAAAAGTATCTGGAACAAAAGAAATAAAAGAAATAACAATAAAAAAAGAAGTTGTAGATCCAGAAGATGTAGAAATGTTACAAGATTTAATTTTAACTTGTACAAATGAAGCATTAAGAAAAGTAGATGCAGCACAAGCTGCTTCAATGGGAAAATACAATATTCCAGGGCTAATGTAAAAAGGAGAAAACATGTCATATTATTCACCATCAATAGAAAAATTAGTAGAAAGTTTTGAAAAACTACCTAGTATAGGGCATAAAACAGCAGTGAGACTAGCATTTTATATGTTAGATGCAACAGAAGTTGAAACTAACGAATTTGTGCAATCTATACTAACTGCAAAACAAAATTTAAAATATTGCTCTAAATGTTTTAATATTTCAGATACGGACCCATGTATAATTTGTGCAAATCCAAAAAGAGATGAAAGTATAATTTGTGTTGTAGAAGATGTCAAAGATATAATAGCAATGGAAAAAACACATGAGTTTAAAGGAGTATATCATGTATTACATGGTTCAATTTCACCGATGAATGGAATAGGACCAGATGATATAAAATTAAAAGAGTTATTATCTAGATTAAATCCAGAAGTTGTAAAAGAATTAATACTTGCAACAAACCCAAGAGTAGAAGGAGAGGCAACAGCAATGTATATTTCAAAACTTGTAAAACCACTTGGAATAAAAGTAACAAGAATAGCACATGGAATTCCAGTTGGAGGAGATTTAGAATATACAGATGAAGTAACTCTTACAAAAGCTTTAGAAGGAAGAAGAGAACTATAAAATGAAAAAATAATACTATAGTATAACTTTTTTATTTTATAGGAAAGTACGTTATTTTAAGTAGGGGCGAGCATTGCTTGTCCGTAAGGTAAAGTGTATTTTTTAATTTGTATTATTACAAAGCGGATTAGCACTAGAAATAATACTTAAATTATCACCCAATGCAGAAAAGAAACTAGCAAGAGTAGCAATTTCATCTTTGGATAATCCTTGGCTAACCATAACGGCAAAAATCCCTGCAAGTGCAATTAATTCAGTACTAGAAATATTACCTAACAAATCATTCAAGAACTTCACCTCTTTTTAATAATATATGATGTGAAGTTTTTTATTGCTAACATAAAAATAAAAAAGGAGTTAAAATATGGAAGAGAATTTGATGGGAGAAATAGTATTTATATTAAAAGGTCTAATTATTATAGTATTATGCTATATTTTTTTGAAAAGATTAACTAATAGAAAAAGATTGAAATTTAAGATAAATACAAACTAACAAATTTTAGATATTGACAGCAATTTAAATTAAATGTATAATATTTACATAAAGCATAAAGGAGGGCATTTTTAATGCAAGAGATTGTTTTGGATTTTCCTAAATTAGGAAGATACGAAAAGAAACGGAAACAGGGAGTAAAGCCACAAATTGTAATGGGGATTGATCAAAAAATCCGCTTACAGCGCCATGTTATTTACTGGTGGAAAATAGAAGAAGAATTAGAGGGTATTTGTACTCTTAATTTTAACTTTAAATCTGCTAAAAAGTGGAATGGTATGAGTGGTGAATATTCTTGTTACCAAATTCAAAGAAATGCCGAAGGAATTGCTGTATTAGTAAGGATTCCTGAATAATGTTTTAAAGGATGCCAAAAAAGGCATCCTGTTTTCATATCTAAAAACAATTCCACAAATATTTTCACGATTTTCTATAAACATAATCAAACTAAAATTTAAAAATTTATCAAAAATTTTAAAATTTAGAATATTTTATGAAAAAAAATACAAACTAATTGTAAAAGTGAAAAGTACAAAATTTGCTACTAGCAATTTTGAAGGAGGGAAAAGTGTGAAAGAAATATTAAAAATTTTTACTATTATAGTATTATTAATATTGATAGTAGTAGGAATAATCATATTAATAGACCTTAATACAGGAAATGAAGTATATCGGAGCAAGTAATAATTCTACAAATGACTTACAACTTATGGCAAGAGCAATAAATGGAGAAGCAAGAGGAGAACCATATGAGGGACAAGTTGCTGTTCGGTGCAGTAATATTAAATCGTGTAAAAGATTCAAAATTTCCTAATACCATAGCTGGAGTAATATATGAAAAAGGTGCATTTACGGCAGTAGCAGATGGTCAAATAAATGTACCAATAAAAGAAGGATCAACAGTTCTAAAAGCAGCACAAGATGCAATGAATGGATGGGACCCAACAAATGGATGTATATATTACTTTAATCCAGATACTGCAACAAATAAGTGGATATGGTCAAGACCACTTGTAAAAACAATAGGAAAACACAGATTCTGTAAGTAGAAGTTAGGAAAAACTGTAAAAAATTGATTTTTTAATAAAAGTAGCGACACGTGAATGTAGAACATTTTTGTTTTTCGAAAATTTATTTGAGAAAAACAAAAATGTTCTACATTCAGCAAGATGGAGCGGATTGCAAACATCAAAAAAGAAAGGATGAAAAGGAATGAATTTAAGAGAAAAAATGTATGACTGGAAAAATAGATTAAAAGATAGACATATGCTTAGTATAATAGTAGTATTAGGTGCAATTGTTGTAGGTTTTGGAGTATTTACTTATAAAAGAGAACAAGACATTAAACAATTGTCAGAAAACTCATATAATATGGCATTTTTTGAATTAGTAGATTATGTACAAAATGTAGAAGCATATCTTGCAAAATCTTTAATATCTACAACGCCAGAACATGGAGCCGAAACTCTAACACATCTTTGGAGAGAAGCAGGGCTTGCTCGGGAGTTATTTATCATCACTTCCAATAGAAAGTGTAGAACTAGAAAATACTTCTAAATTTTTAAATCAAGTAAGTGATTATAGCTATAGTTTGTCAAGAAAAAACATATATAATGAAAGCTTAACTGAAGAAGACTTAAATAATCTAAAAAGTTTACACAATTATAGTGTAGAGTTAAAAAATACACTTCTTCAATTATCAAGTGATATGAATGAGGGAAGAATAACATGGGGAGAATTAACTAAAAAAGGAAGTGTAGCATTTGCACAGCAAGTAAGTAATATTTCAAAAGATAGTTTTTCAAACCTTGAAGAAAACTTCCATGAATATTCAGGATTAATTTATGATGGTGCTTTCTCAGAACATATGACAAATCCAGAAAGACTGGGATTAACTGGGGAAGATATAGATGAAGAAAGAGCAAAACAAATTGCAAAAGACTATTTTGGAGAAGATAGAATAGAAGAAATAACATCAAATGGATTTTCGGAAAATGGAAATATACCTTCATATGATTTATATGTAAAATTAAAAAATGATAAAAATGGTGCAAGTATATCAATATCTAAAAAAGGTGGACACATAGTATTTTCAAACTATAACAGAGATATAGAAGTAGAAACAATATCTAATGAACAAGCAAATGAAATAGGGAAAAATTTTTTAACTCAAAAAGGATTTCCAAATATGAAAGAAACATACTATTTAAAACAACAAGGAATACTAACAATCAATTATGCTTATAACCAAGATGGAATAACAATGTATCCAGATTTAATAAAATTAAAAATAGCATTAGATAATGGAGAAGTATTAGGAATAGAGACAACAGGATATTTAAACTCACATAAAGAAAGAGAACTTCAAAGCGTAAAAATAAGTAAAGAAGAAGCTAGTAAAACCTTAAACAAAAACTTAGAGATAAAAAGTGAAAGTTTAGCAGTAATTCCAACAGAATTTAAAACAGAATTATTATGTTGGGAATTTAAAGGCTCAGTAGATGGAAGCGATTTCTTAGTATATATAAATGCTGAAAATGGAAGAGAAGAAGATATATTATTAATACA
Source organism: uncultured Clostridium sp. (assembly GCA_948471035.1). Lineage (GTDB taxonomy): Bacteria > Bacillota > Clostridia > TANB77 > CAG-508 > RGIG8482. The sequence goes on along the minus strand of CAOKRC010000018.1, from coordinate 30,143 downwards.
AGATACGCCAGATGGAATTTTAACAATGTAAATAAAATCTAAAAATAATTAACAATATTTAATACGCAAACTATAACAAAATAGAAAATGATTAACACTGTGGTATATAACAAATAAACCATTCTATCGTTGAAATAGAGTGGTTTATTTTTATGAATTTTAACTTACAATGTTTTAACATAATATATAATACTTGTAAAAAAGTCTAAAAATTATAAGGAGTAAAAAACAAAATTCGACATAAAATATTGTTATGAAAATATTTTATAATTAAAAAACAATAATTACTTTAATATCAATAATTATTGAAGCTATGTAAATCATACACAGAAAAATTGCTTTGCAATTTTTCTAGACACCAAATCTTTAGTCTTATTCAAGACCTTAATTTAATATTAAAAATTTAATGTTTAGTGTAAATGTCTTGAAAAGCGAGAGTTGGTTAATAATTAAAAAATATTTTCAATGAATAACAGGAGGTATTTATTATGTCCAGAAATTCAGGAATAATCTCTAACAACTTAAGAGAAGAAATAGCAAAAGAATTAGGTGTATATGAACAAGTAAAAAAAGATGGAGGAAGTTGGGCAAACGTTTCCTCAAAAGATTGTGGTAATATAGTAACAAAAGCAATAGAGATAGCAAATAGGAGTGTAGAGAAATAGTAAACAAAAATAGATTTAAAAAGTTTTAAAACTTTTTAAATCTATTTTTGTTTGTTGTAATTAATAGCAAAAAATATTTTCTACTATTTTTCGTATTAACAAGACTTTACGAATAAAAAAAATAAGTATATACTAATAGAAAACATTTGAAAGGAAAAAATTATGAATTACGAACAAATAGAAGAATATGTAAAGAATATATTAACAGAAAAAAGATTTATACATTCTAAAGGAGTTGCAAAACGTGCGAAAGAATTAGCACATATATATGGAGAAGATGAGGAAAAAGCAACACTTATTGGAATTGCACATGATATTGCAAAAGAAATGCCAAAAGAAGAAGCAATTCAATATGCAAAAGAAAATGGAATTGAATTTGATGAAATAGAAAAAAATGAGCCAGGATTATGGCATTCTAAAATTGGAGCAGACATTGTAGAAAAAAGATTTGGCTTTACCAAAGATATGTCACAATCAATTTTATATCACACCACTGGAAATATTAATATGAATACAATGGATAAAATAATATACATAGCAGATAAAACAGAAGAAAATAGAACAAATCCAGATTTAGTAGTTGCAAGAGAAATTAGTAATCAAAATTTAGATAAAGGACTTTTACAGGTAGCAAAAAGGGCAATTTCATATAGTTTAGGTAAAGATAGCCTAATACATCCAGACACAATTGAATTAATGAATAAAATAGTAATGGAACAAAAAGACGAGTAAAACAAATAGAATTAAACTTTATAATAAAGGTTCATTTACTTAAGTAGTCTGTTAATCATGAGAGTGACACAAGTTTAAATATTAGAAAAATAGTAACAATAAAAATTAGAATTAATAAGATATAAAAAGTGTTCACCCAAAGAGAAATAAAGATAAATTAAATGCAAATGATGTAGGGGCAGGCCCTGTGTCTGCCCAAAATTATAATAGAATATAAAAATTATATAAGAGAGGAATGTCTAAAAAATGAACATACAAGTAAAAGATATTTTAAAAATATGTGATGCAAAACTTATTTTTGGTAATCCTGAAGAAATATGCGAAAACTTTTCAAAAGACACAAGAGAAATTAACGTAGGAGATGTATACATAGGTATAAAGGGAGAAAAATTTGATGGAAGTAGCTTGTTTGAAAAAGCATTAGAAAATGGAGCAAAAGTATGCATACTAGAACATACAGAAATTAAAGAAAATATAGAAGAAAAATATAAAGATAGAACAATAATAGAAGTAGAAAATTCAATAGAAGCACTTCAAAACATAGCAAAATTTAAAAGGAGTATGTATAATATACCAGTTATAGCAGTAACAGGAAGTGTAGGAAAAACAAGCACAAAAGATATACTTGCTAGTGTAATCTCAAAAAAGTATAAAGTATTAAAAACTGAAGGAAATCTAAATAATCATATAGGGCTTCCATTAACTATTCTTAAACTAAAAGACCACGAAGCATTAGTTGTAGAAATGGGAATGAATGCTCTTGGAGAAATTAGAACATTAACCAACATTGCAAAACCAACAATTTCTGTAATTACAAATGTTGGAACATCACACATAGGAAATCTAGGTTCAAGAGAAAACATATTAAAAGCAAAATTAGAAATATTAGATGGAATGGATAAACTAGGCATATTAGTAATTAACAACGATAATGATATGTTAAACTATTGGAATAAAACAAATACTACATATAGAGTAACTACATTTGGAATAGAAAATGTATCGAACATAAATGCAACAGAAGTTAGATTAGGAGAATATTCTAGCAAATTCGTAGCAGAGGTAGAGGACGAAGAATTAAATGTAGAAGTGTTAGTAGGTGGAAAACATTTTGTTTACAATTCTTTATGTGCAATAGCAGTTGGAAAATTGCTAAATATAGATAACCAAGATATATTAAAAGGAATAAAAGAATTTGAACTTACAAAAAACAGAATGGATGTAAAGAAAAATAGAGACAATATTACCATTATTAACGATTGTTATAATGCAAATTACGATTCAGTAAGGGCAGCAATAGAATATTTATCAAAAATGAATGTAAAAAGAAAAATTGCGGTATTAGGAGACATGTTAGAATTAGGGACTTATTCAAAAGACTTGCATGAAAAAGTGGGAGAAGAAGTGGTAAAAAATAAAATAGATATATTAATTACAGTAGGGGAAGAAGCAAAAAATACTGTAAAAAAATCCATAGAATTAGGAATGAATAAAGAAAATATATATCATTTTGATACAAATGAACAAGCAATAAAAATTTTAAAAGAAATTTTAAAACCTGAAGATGCTGTATTAGTAAAGGCATCAAATGCAATGCACTTTAATAAAATAGTAGAAGAAATTAAATAATTTAAGTACAAATTACTTCCTAGGAGCGGATTGCAAAAAAAGGAGATGTATAAATATGAGTAAATTAAAATTAGGAGTCATATTTGGAGGTATATCTACAGAACATGATGTATCAATTGTATCAGGAACATCTGTTATTGAAAACCTAGACAAAGAAAAATATGAAATATATCCAATATACATATCAAAAAAAGGTGAGTGGTATAAATATACAAAACCAATAAACGAGATAAAAACATTAGAAATAAGCGAAGAAATAAACGAAATAAAGGAAATTAAAGATGTATTAGAATATTTATCAAAAATGGAAGTAATATTTCCTGTATTACATGGAGCTTACGGAGAAGATGGAACTATACAAGGAATATTTGAATTAATTCAAGTGCCATTCGTAGGCTGTGGAGTTCTTGCATCAAGTGTTGGAATGGATAAAGTATATGCAAAAGTTATATTTGAAAAAGCAAAAATTAATCAAGCAAAATATGAATATATAAGAAAAGATAAAGAAGAATATATTTATGTAGATAAAGAATTTAATGAAAAAAGATTTAATATAGATGAAATATGTAATATAGTAGAAAAAAATCTAAAATATCCAATGTTTATAAAACCATCAAACTCTGGTTCAAGTGTAGGAATTAATAAAGCAGGTACAAAAGAAGAATTAAAAAATGCGATAGAATATGCAACGAAATTTGATAAAAAAATTTTAATAGAAGAAGGAATAAATGGAAGAGAATTAGAATGTGCAGTACTTGGTAATGAAGAAGTAGTAGCATCGCATTTAGGAGAAATTTTACCAGCAGAAGAATTTTATAGCTATGATGCAAAATATAAAAATGCAGAATCAAAAACTGATATACCAGCAAAAATTGATGCAAGTATACAAAATGAAATAAGAAAACAAGCAGTAAAAGCATATAAAGCAATAGATGGAAAAGGATTATCAAGAGTAGATTTCTTCTTAGAAAATGGAACAAATAAGATATATATAAATGAAATAAACACATTGCCAGGATTCACAAAAATAAGTATGTATCCAAAATTATTTGAGTATGAAGGAATAGAATATAAGGATTTATTAGATAAATTGATAGAATTAGCTCAAAATAAAAAATAGAAAAATGTAGGAAATAGAAAATCGATTAAATACAATTTAGAACACATGAGGAGATGATGGCATCGCCCCCTACACAAGTGATAAATAATGTAGGGGCAGATGTTATAATCTGCACGCATATTTGAATTATATCAAATACATAAAAGCAAATTACAAAAAAGGAGGACAAAAATGCAAGTAAATGTAGAAATAACTTCAAAACAAATTTTTAAAGACCATGAAGAAGGCGAAACTCATAAATGTTTAGGAAAAATAGATTATCATAATAATGGTACAATTCTAGAATTTACAGAAAAATATGAAGAACAAGAACTAAAATTTAAAATAACAATATTAGAAAAAAAGGTTATTACAGATAGAAATGGACAAGCTATGATATTTGATTTAGAAAACAAAAGCCATTCTATTTTGGCTACCCCATATGGAGATATTAACTTAGAAGTAACAACTAAACAAATTGAAATATCAAAATGTGATAATATGATAGAAAAAATATATTTAGAATATGAAATAGAACTAGAAAATGGAGAAAAATATGATAATGTAGTAGAAATCAGCATTTTTTACATAAAGTCTTGAAAAATATACATAATCTTGATATAATAAATGCACCATAAATATGGGAGGATGTTAAATGATTTTTAAAGACTATTATAAAATACTAGGATTAGAAGATAATAAAGGAACAATGGAAGATATAAAACAAGCATATCGTGAACAAGCAAAAAAATATCATCCAGATGTTAATGTAGGAAATATAGCCTCAGAAGAAAGGTTTAAAGATATAAACGAAGCATATCAAGTATTATCTAATGGAGTATCAAAAAGAAAATATGACAGAATGTGGAATACTCATGTTGGAAATAAAAGAAAAAAACAAGAATACCAAGAAAGTAAACGAGGAAGAGATGCAGTATTTAGTGATTTCTTCAATATGTTTTTTGGGAATATAAAAGGAGAATCAAAAGAAGAAAGGAAAGACAATAAAAAACCACAAATAAAAGGTGAAAATATAGAAACCGAAGTACCAATTTCTATTATGGAAGCATTCTATGGAATGAATAAAAAAATATCACTAAGAACAGTAGATGCAAAAATGAAGACTTTTAATATTAAAGTACCAGCAGGAATTAGAGATGGTGAAAAAATTAGATTAATAGGACAAGGTAAGCTAGGACAAAACGGTGGAAAAAATGGAGATTTATTTATAAGGATTAAAATCGAAAAAAATAGCACATTTGAATTAATGGGATATGATTTATACACATCACTATATTTAACACCATGGGAAGCGGCATTAGGAACAAGAGTAAACCTTGAAGGAATAGATGACACAGTTTCAGTGTATGTTCCAGCAGGAATAGAAAGTGGAGAAAAACTACGTATACCAGGAAAAGGATATAAAGATGGAAAAGGTGGAAGAGGAGACCTTACAGCAATAGTAAAAATAGTAGTGCCAAAGAAATTAACTGAACAAGAAAAAGAACTATATGAAAAGATGAAACAAATATCAACCTTTAACCCAAGAGCAAATCAGCGTTTACATAAATAAAAACCACAAAAAGCATTGACATAATAAGTAAAAAGGTATATAATTGTGTATAGTGGTAAAAAAGAACAACTATACATATGATAAAAAATAAAAAGTGGGGTAATAAAATGGAAAGTTTTCAAGGCAAGCATTTTAGTATAACAGACCCAAAAGATGTAAATACAGTAATATACAGAATAAATAGAACAGAAAAAGAGTTTTTAAAAGATTCACCAAAATTCACAGTTGAAAGATTGGATTATATGGAGGAATTAAATGGAGAATTAAAAAGAAAGAATTTTTTTGTTGATAATCCATCAGTTAATGGAGACGAGTTAGTTATATTATCATTTGGGAAAGATAAAGTAGTTGTAAATACTGGCATTATGGAAGAAGAAAGATTACGTATTTCTAAAAAGCCAATGCCTGTTAAATTTAATACATTATATTCAGAAGAAAATTCTGTATATAAAGAATTTAAGTATACACCAAATTTAAAAAGGCCAATATCAATAATTGACCCAGAAACCACAGAAGAAATAAAACCAATAGTATATTTGGATGAAGAAACCAATGAAGTGAAAGGTAAGTGTAAATTAAAACCATATAAATCTTATTTCGCATTTGAAATAAGAGAAGATTAAAGGAGAGTAAAAATGGAAAATTCAATTGAAAAACCAATAGAAAAAACTGCAAAGGTTTGTTTTGAAAAAGTAGGGTATAATGAAAAAATTAAAGAATTTGAAGCTGATGGAAATAAAAAAGAAATACCTCAATATAGAATAACAATGCTAGAGGGTGAAATGTCAATTAAAATAGAAGAATATACAGGTATTAGAGAAAACGGAATAACACTATCTAGATTTGATAATTCATTAGAAAAAACAATGATGTCTAAAGCAATCTCAGCTAGTGAATCGAAAAAAGCAACTAAGAGATTTATGGAAGAAAAAGGATTAAAAAGCATAAAAGAAATTATAAAAGATAGTAAGGAACAACATGGTGAAATAGCAAGAGATACAGCTGATATTGACAGATAAACTTATACAAAAGATAGAGGTGAATTTCTATGGGATATAAAATAGAAGGAGCTATGAGAAGAAATAAAAAGAATTTTATAATATTTGCAGTACTATGGGTAATTTTATCCATAGTATTTGTCATGCCAATAGCATATAGCATTACAAATGCATCGGTCGGCGGAGAATTTGATATGGCAAAATTCTTTAGTGGAATATATGATGGAGTTGTAAACTTAGGAACAGTTATAGGAAAAACATTTACCCCTAATTATATAGGAACATTTTTTTCAACACTATTAAAATTTAGTGTAGCATATGCAATATTTGTATTAATTGGGTTAATAAAAACAGCTCCAAAAAATGAATACTCAGATATAGAGCATGGTTCAAGTGATTGGTCAAAAAATGGAGAGCAATACAGAATTCTAAGTAATAAAAAAGGAATAATTCTAGCAAAAGATAACTACTTACCAGTAGATAAAAGAGGAAATGTAAACGTATTAGTAGTTGGACGGTTCAGGTTCTGGTAAATCTGCATCATATTCAATACCAAATGCATATCAAATGCTTGGTTCATACGTATTTACAGATCCAAAAGGAGAATTATACGATAAAACAGCAGGATACCTAAAACAACATGGATATGATATAAAAGTATTAAATTTAGTACGACCACAAAATAGTGATGGATATAATCCTCTTATGCACATATCAAGTGAATTAGATGTAGACGTTATAGCAAACACAGTAGTAAAAGGGCAAAAGTCTGAATCAGGACAAGACCCATATTGGGATGATATGGCAGAAATGCTATTAAAAGCACTAATTTATTACTTAATAGCAACAAGACCACCAGAAGAACAAAACCTAGCAAGTTGTGCAGAATTAGTTAGAGCAGCAAACAAAAATGGTGGAAGCAACTTACTTACTGAATTAATGAATCAATTACCTTACGACCATCCAGCTAGAATGAACTATAAATCAATTGAAATCGCACCAGAAAAAACATATGGTTCAATACTATCTAGCTTACAATCAAAACTAGGAAAATTTGATTCTAGTGAAATAGCAGAACTAACATCTACAAATACAATAGATTTTGAAGAAATAGGAAGCAAAAAAACAGCTGTATACGTTATATCATCAGATACACATACAGCATACGATTTCTTACTTACAATATTCTTCTCACAAATGATACAACAACTATACGATTTTGCAGATAGAAATGGAGGAAAATTACCAACACCAACATACTTCATATTAGATGAGTTTGCAAACATTGGTAAAGTACCAGACTTTGATAAAAAAATATCAACATCAAGAAGTAGGAAAATATCATTCAGTGTTATTTTACAAAACTTAGATCAATTAGAAGCAGTATATGAAAAATCATATGAAACCATAATCGGTAACTGTGATACACACGTATTCTTAGGAAGTAATTCACAAAAAACAGTAGAATACTTTTCAAAAGCATTAGGAGAAAAGACAATAGAAAGAGAAAGTGTATCAGTAAATAAAGACAAGCATAATTGGAGACAAGGAGTAAATGTATCAGACCAAGTAATGGCAAGAGCACTTATGACACCAGATGAATTAAGAAGAATGGATAATGACCTATGTATCATATATGAAAAAGGAATAAAACCAGTAAAGGCAGAAAAATATTATTATTTCCAAACAGGAATGGCAAAAAAATTAGATGCATATACAATAAGCCATAATGATGTGGAAGGGGTAGATAGAGGAGAATGGAGAAAATACAATCCATATAATCCATATGTACCAGAAGATGAAAAGAAAAAACAAGTAGATAACTTAAAAGTAGAATCATTAGACGACTTATTTGATGAGCCAGAAGAAGCAAGCAAACCTAAAGAAGAACAAAAATTAGAAGAAATAAAAGTAGAGCAGGTAAAGGAGCAGGTAAAGCAAGTTGAAGCACCAATATTACCACAAGGAGATAAAACATTAGAAGATGAATTAGATGTAGACTTACAAAAAGAATTAGAAGCAAAATTTGATGAACTATTTGGTCCATTAGACGATAATGATTAAACCAAAAAACCAGTAACTAACGTTACTGGTTTTTTGATTGTGGCTGAGAATAATTTTTTAATGTAGGGGGTTGCATACCATGCAATCCCCTATGATAAAAATATAAATATTTTCAAATTTCAAAATTTAGAATGTTGTATGTGAATTTATATAGCGAATAAATTAAAAAAATTGTATAAATTCAAAGATTTGGGTTGCATGACATGCAACCTCTACACATATATTAATTCAAATTTGGAGAAAAACGGAATATTTACGACAGTAAAAACAAATGTTTTAAAATATATTGACTTTTTAACATTTATTATATATAATGCTAATTGAAAATAAGGAAAAGCAGGATGTGGTTACCATCTCACTATACATAAGAATAGGAGGTGGTGCGAATGATAGAAAGAGCATTAATACAGTTAGTGATATTACTTTTTATAGGATTATGTGCAATAACTATTATAGCAGTTGCCTTAATTATAGCTTTAGTTGTAATTATTAGCAAATAAAACGATACACATCTCTGTGCCATAGAGATGTGTATCAAAAAAACATATCATAATGGTAACCACGCTTTGTGGACCTTATTTTCTATAAATATTATATTATAGAAAATAAGATTTGTCAATAAAATAAAAACTATTTTGATAGAGGGAGATAAAATTATGAAATTTGTACATATAGCAGATATGCATTTTGATGTACCATTTACAACACTTTCAAGAAATGATTTAGGAGATAAAAGAAGATTAGAACAAAGAAAAGCATTTAAGCAAATAATAGATTATATAGCACAAAACGAAATAGATTATTTATTTATTGCAGGTGATTTATATGAACATGAATATGTAAAATCTAGTACAATTGAATATATAAATAATTTATTTAAAGAAATACCAAATACTAAAATATACATAGTACCAGGAAATCATGATCCAAAAATAAAAGACTCATATTATAATAACTTTAATTGGAATTCAAATGTACATATTTTTGATGAAAAAGTCCGGAAAAGTAGAAGAAGTTGAAGCGGATATATATGGATTTGGGTTTGATAATTTCTACAAACAAAATTCTAATCTAAATGAAATAAAAATAGAAAATCCAAGCAAAATAAATATTTTAATAACGCATGGTGCGTTAGATACATCAAACAAAGAGGATATGCAATATAATCCAATTTCAAAAAGAGAATTAAAGGCACTAGGTTTTGACTATATAGCATTAGGACACATACATAAACCATATTATAATGAAGAACAAGGTCAAAATATAGTATATCCAGGTTCTACTATAAGTTTAGGATTCGATGAACTAGGTAGTCATGGAATGATGGTTGGAAACATAGAAAAAAATAAAAAATTAGAAATATCATTTATACCAGTTGATGAAACAGAGTTTATAGAAGATAAGATAGATATAAGCGAGATTATATCAAAAGAAGAGTTAATAGAAAAACTAAATAGTATGAAAATAGAAGAAAATAAATATTACAAAATTATTATAACAGGAGAAAGAAATTTTGAAATAAACACATATGAGCTACTAAAATTAATAGAAAATAAAAATATAATCAAAATTAAAGATAACACTAAACTAAAAATAAATCTTGAAGAACTAGCAAAGGAGAAAAGTTTAAAAGGAATATTTGTAAAAAATATGTTAGAAAAAATTACTATAGATAATGAAGAAGAAATTATTAAAGCAATAGAAATAGGGTTAGAAGCAATGTGAGAAAGGATTAATTTATGAAAATACTAAATTTAAAAATAAACAACTTTGGTAAACTTTTTAATAAAGAAATAAAATTAGAAGATGGAATAAACATCATTTATGGAGAAAATGAAAGCGGAAAATCAACATTACTTAAATTCATAATGGGGATGTTCTATGGTTTATCAAAAAATAAAAATGGAAAATTTATACCAGACAATGAAAGATACACTCCATGGGATGGAGGAGAGTTTTCAGGTAAAATTTCATATGAGTTAACAAGTGGAGAAAAATTCGAAGTATTTAGAGATTTCAAAAAGAAAAATCCTAGTATATATAATGAAGAATTAGAAGACATTTCAAAAAGTTTCAATATAGATAAAACTACTGGAAATAAATTTTTCTATGACCAAACAAAAGTAGATGAAGAACTATTTTTATCTACTATTTGTTCTATGCAAGAAGAAACTAAGCTAGAGGAAAAAGAGCAATTATCACTTGTACAGAAAATGTCTAACCTAGCAAGCACAGGAGAGGACAATCTTTCATATCAAAAAATCATGTCAAAACTAAATAAAAAACAAATAAAAGAAATAGGAACTAATAGAACAAGTGATAGACCAATAAATATAGTTATAAAAAGGTTAGAAGAAATAAACAATGAAAAAGAAGCATTAGCAAATTTTAAAAATAAACAATATGATATAGAAAATGAGAAACAAACTATAGAACGAGTTGTAAAAGAGCAAGAAAGCAAATTAGCATTATTAAAAGACCTTAAAAGTATACAAGATACACAACAATTAGAAAAAGAAAAAATAAAAATAAACGAAGACACTATAAAAGAATACAATAAAAAAATAGAGAACTTAACTAGTAAAAACCATGAAGCTAAAGAAGAAAATTTTACAAAACAAGAAAATAAAAGCAAAATAGGCAAAGATAAAATATTAATGTTAGTAGCTATAATATTTATATTAGCAACCATAGTATCAATAACTGTAATAAAGAATGATATATTAACATCAATTAGTATAGTATTAGGGGTAATAACATTAATAAGTTTAGGTTATACACAATATAATAAAAAAATAAGAAATATTAAGACCGAAGAATTCCAAAATGTGAATAACATGCATATAAAAAATGAAATAGAAATACTTAATAATTCATGTAAAAAGTTAGAAAAAGAAACAAAAACAGCAAGTGAAAAATTAGAAAAAGAATATAAAGAAGAAAAAGAAAAATTAAGGAACAAATATATAGGAATAATTCCAATAAAAATAATTGATGAAATACTTTTGAAAGAATCTTTAATATATGATATAAATGTATTACAGAATAAGATAAGTGATAATAAAATCAAATTACATAGTACAAAATTAGATAAAGACAATATAATACCAAAACTAGAAAACTTAGCAAACCTTGAAGAAGAATACAGTGAATTAGAAGAACAATATACTGGATTATATAATAAAAACGAACAAATCAATCTAGTGAAACAAGAAATACAAAAAGCATATGAAATAATGAAAAAAGATATAACACCTAAATTTACAAACAATCTATCAAAAATAATAGAAAAAATATCCAATGGAAAATATAAGAATGTACAATTTGATGAAACAAAAGGAATGATTGTAGAAGCCCCAAATGGAAACTATATGCTTGCTAAAAATTTAAGTGTAGGAACAATAGACCAATTATACCTATCATTAAGACTTAGTGCAGGTAGTGATTTATCTACAGAAAATTTACCAATAATATTAGATGAAACATTTGCTTATTGGGATGGTAAAAGACTAGAAAATATACTAAAATACATAAATGAAGAATATAAAAATAGGCAGATAATACTATTTACTTGTACAAATAGAGAAGAAGATACATTAGATAGATTAGGAATTAATTATAAAAAAGTAAATTTGTAGCCTATTGATAAATTAAAAAAATGCGTGTATAATACTATAGTATTATAAAATAAGAGGAGAGACAAATATGTTTCAAAAATTAGATGATGTAGAAAAAAGATATAATGAACTAACAGAAAAGATTAGTGATCCAGAAGTTATTTCAAGAACTAATGAATGGCAGAAACTTATGAAAGAGCACTCTGATATGACGCCAATAGTTGAAAAATATAGAGAATACAAAAAAGTAAAAGCAAATTATGAAGAAGCCCTAGAGATGATGAAAGAAGAAGATAAAGAAATAAAAGATCTTGCAGAAGCAGAAATGTTAGAAGCTAAAGAAAAGCTAAAAGTAATAGAGGAAGAATTAAAAATATTATTAATCCCAAAAGACCCAGATGATGATAAAAATGCTATCTGTGAAATAAGAGGTGGAGCAGGAGGAGAAGAAGCGGCATTATTTGCAGGAACACTATTTAGGATGTATTCAATGTATGCAGAAAGAAAACATTGGAAAATAGAAATATTAAATGAAAATGAAACAGGACTTGGAGGATACAAGGAAATTTCATTTATGATTACAGGAAAAGGAGTATACTCAAGATTAAAATTTGAAAGTGGAGTACACCGTGTACAAAGAGTGCCAGATACAGAATCAAGTGGAAGAATACATACATCAACTGCAACAGTTGCAGTACTTCCAGTAGTAGAAGATGTAGAAATAGATATAAATCCAGCAGATATAAAAATGGATGTATTTAGAGCATCAGGAGCAGGAGGACAACATGTAAATAAAACATCTTCAGCAGTAAGATTAACACACATTCCAACAGGACTTGTTGCAGAATGTCAAACAGAGCGTTCACAAGTACAAAATAGGGAATATGCGATGAAACTATTAAGTTCAAGACTATATGAAATAGAAAAGAATAAAAGAGATTCTGAACTTGCAAATGAAAGAAAAAGCCAAGTAGGAAGCGGAGATAGAAGTGAAAAAATTAGAACATATAACTATCCACAAGGTCGTATAACAGACCATAGAATAGGGCTTAGTATATTCCAAATGGAAGATTTCTTAAATGGAAATTTAGATGAAATGTTAGACTCGCTAATTGCTCAAGATAGAGCAGAAAGACTAAAAGGAGACGAAGAGTAAAAAGTTATAGTCATATGAAACATAAATAAATGAATAAAAAATCTTCTTAATAAATAAACTATTAATAAAGTTATTTGATTTAAGGAGATTTTTATTTTGGAATATTTAATAAAAACAACATTGATTGGTTTATTTTTTGGAACATTTGGCACTACTTTAGGAGGAATAATAGGAGTAACTTTCAAAAATACAAGCAATAAATTTTTAAGTTTTATATTATCAATGGCATCAGGACTTATGGTTTCAATTGTATGTTTTGATTTAGTACCAGAAGCACTAGAAATATCTAATATAGCACAAGTTATATTAGGAGTGATATTTGGTGTTGTATGTATGATAATTTGTGATATACTAGTACAAAAGAAATTTAGTACTAGTATAAAAGACTCAAAAAATCAAAATACATTACTAAAAACAGGGATAGTTGTAAGTATAGGGCTGGCATTACACAATTTTCCAGAAGGACTTAGTATAGGAGCGGGGTTTGGAGCATCAATAAGCCTTGGGTATTCACTAGCTATTGCAATTCTTTTACATGATATACCAGAAGGAGTTTCAATGGCTGTACCTATGAAAAATGGAGGAATGAAAGTATCAAAAGTGATATTCTATGTTATATTATCTGGTGTTACAACAGGAGTAGGAGCATTCTTTGGAGCAAGCCTGCGGAACCATATCACAAAATGTAATATCAGTATGCCTTGCATTCGCAGCAGGAGCAATGTTATATATAGTTTCAGGAGAATTATTACCAGAATCTAATAAGTTATACAAAGGAAGAATGTCAAGTATTGGTAATATATTAGGTTTTATATTGGGAATTCTTGCGACTACTGTGTAAAAGCGAGTTTTAATAAATGCTATAAAATAAAAAAGAAAAAAGGATGAAATAGTATGAAGATAATGTTTGTATGTACAGGAAACATATGTAGAAGTGCAATGGCACATTGGCTAATGGAAAAAAAGCTAAAAGACAATAATATAAAAAATGTAGAAATATACTCTTGTGGAATATTTGCAAGTGATGGAGATATGGCAACATATAATGCTTGTGATGTAATGGAGGAATATGAAGTAGATTTAACTAAACATAGAGCAACAAATATAAAAAAATCTAATATAGAAGAAATGGATTTAATTTTATGTGCTACAACATCACATAAAAATACAATATTATATGAATATCCAAATTTAAAAAATAAAGTATTTACAATGAAAGAATATGTACAAGCAAATGAAGAAAAAGAAGATTTAGATATTAAAGACCCTTGGGGATATGATGTAGAAACATACAGGTTTTGTGCAATAGAAATAGATGCATGTTTAGAAAAATTAGTAAAGTTGATTTTATAAGTAAAATATGTTAAAATAATAACGATATACAAAAGTATAAGAGGTGATACGTATGAAAAAAATAAAAAATATAAGAGAAAAAATAATAGATAGTGATGTTAAAAAAGCATATGACAAATATCAAATGTATTTATTAGAATTAGGTGTATATGAGAATTATATTAAAGAAAATGAACTAGATAAAATAAATATGTTTAGATTATTAAGTCTATATAAAAAAAGTGGAATAGAAGTAAAAGATAAAAAGAATATAGAAGAAAGATTTAAAAAATTTAGTGAGATAGTGATGAAATCAAAACAAGAAAATCCAGAAATAGATTTAAGCGACATAAGTACTCAAGAAAATAGAAAAATAGTAAGCGATATAATATATGAAACACAAAAAGATGAAAATTTTAAAACAGCTGATTTAAATGCAGTAGCTGTAATAGAAAATTTTTCTTTGTATGTTGCAGTTGGGCAAGTAAATAGCAATCTTATAGATATTCGGGACAGCTCTTAGTGAATATGAACTTAGCCAAGAACAATTTGAAAGAGCAAATACATCGTATAAAAAATATGAAAACAGCAGAATAGTAGATATATATAATAGACTATGTATAAAGAGGGATCAAAAACTCCCAAATAAATCTGTCCATTATGCAGCAGGAGCTCTAGAACTTACACCAACAGAAGCCAAAGATGGTTTAACAGTAATGCAAGTTTTAAAAGGGAATTATACAAAAAATAATGATATAGTAAAAAGATATACAGTATATAATGTTAGTCAACTAGTAATTGATAATATTAGGAGAGATCCTGAATTAACAGAAGAAGAAAAAAACGAAAAAATATGTGAATTAGAACTTATAGAATATGAAAGAGTATCAAAAAATGTAGAAGAGGCAAATAAAATGCAAAATACAGATAAATATAGAGTTGTGAGAGAAAATGAGGATGATAGTAGAGAAATTGGTTAATATAGCTAAAATATAAATTATTTAAAATATAATAAATTAATTTAATATTATAAAGAAGAGGCTTGCAAATGGAGTTTGCAAGCCTCTAGCGTTACTTTTGCATTATGCAAATATTGTTTTGGAGAATGTATTGCATATTCTCCCGTGGATGAGATAAAAACTCGTTAGAACTGATTTGCCCCTTTTCTTCTAAGTGTGCCTTGAAAGACTGATAGCTCTCTAACAATCTATCAGGGTCATACTTAGGAAATTCGCTACTTGACAATAATACCAAATACAAAGTCAAGAACTCCAAAGCAGAATCAGAATTATCGAGTTCAATGGAGCCATTTTGTGCAAAATTTATAGCATTTTGCGCAAAAACTTTAGAATAGCTTATCTCTTTGAAGATATCTCTACCTGACATTGCTGTTTACCTCCTCCTATTAGATTTATGACATATAAAATAATACCACATTTTACATATTATGTCAAGCAAAACCAGAAAAATATACATAGTAATATTTTACAAAAAAACAATACAAAATAATATTGACTTTTAATATTTTTTATAATAGAATACAAACATAAATTCGCGAAATATAAGAGGAGTAAAAAAATGCAAGATTTATTAGAAGGATTAAATGATAAGCAATATGAAGCAGTTATAAATTGTGAAGGACCAAGCCTAGTAATAGCAGGAGCAGGAAGTGGAAAAACAAAAGTATTAACACATAAAATAGCATATTTAATACAACAAAAAGATATAAAACCATGGAATATACTAGCCATAACATTTACAAACAAAGCAGCAAATGAAATGAAAGAAAGAGTAGAAAACTTAGTAGGTGAAGTAGCACGCGATATGTGGATAGGAACATTCCACTGGGTATGTGTAAGAATTTTAAGAAGATATATAGATAGAATAGGATATGAATCTTCATTTGTAATATTTGATACAAGTGACGGGAGGGCAATGATAAAAAACTGTTTAAAAGATTTAAACATAGACGATAAAATGTTTACAGATAGAATTGTACAATGCGAAATAAGCAATGCAAAAAATGAAATGCTAGAACCGAGCAGTTATATGGCACGTGCAAATGGAGATTTTAGAAAAGAAAAAATAGCAAGTATATATACACTATATCAAAAAAGATTAAAAGAAAACAATGCATTAGATTTTGATGATATAATCAATTTTGCAATAAAAATATTAACTGAAAATCCAGATGTACTAGAATATTATTCTGAAAAATTCAAATACATATTAGTAGACGAATACCAAGATACAAACAAAGCTCAATTTATGCTAATATCATTACTTGCAGGAAGATATGGAAACATAACAGTAGTAGGAGATAACGACCAAGGAATTTATTCATTTAGAGGAGCAGATATATCAAACATACTAAACTTTGAAAAAGATTTTCCAGGAACAAAAATAATAAAATTAGAGCAAAATTATAGATGTACAGGAAGCATATTAAATGTTGCAAATTCAGTAATAAAAAATAATGAAACAAAATACGAAAAAAAGCTATGGACCAAAAATGAAAAAGGAAACTTACCTACAGTACATAGAGCAGAAGATGAATATGATGAGGCACGTTACATTGTAGAACAAATAAATCACTTAAAAAGAGAAGAATACTATAAATTTAAAGATTTTGCAATATTATATAGAATGAATACACAGTCACGTGCAATAGAAGAAATACTTGTAAGAGAAGATATACCATATAAAATAATAGGTGGTCTAAAATTCTATGAAAGAAAAGAAATAAAAGATATAATTGCATATCTAAGATTAATACATAATACAAACGATAATTTAAGTCTAATTAGAATTATAAATGAACCTAAAAGAGGAATAGGAAAAACAAGTTTAGATAATGTACAAAAACTTGCAGAAGAAACTCGGTACATCAATGTATGAAATAATAAAAAACGCAGAACAATATGGGCTAAATAGAGTATTTTTAAACTCTAGGGAATTTATTCAAATTATAGAAGAACTAAGAGGATTAGAGGGAAAAATTGAAATATCAGAACTAATAAAAGAAACCCTAAATAAAACTGGTTATACTAAAGCATTAGAACTTGAAAACACTACTGAAGCAGAAAATAGAATAGAAAACTTAGAAGAATTCTTAACAGTAGCAATAGAATTTGAAGAGCAAGAAGCTGATGCAACACTTGGAGATTTTTTAGAGGGAATAACACTATCAAGTGATATTGATAACTTAGAAGAAGAGCAAGATACCATAACACTTATGACTTTGCATAGTGCAAAAGGTCTAGAATTTCCAGTAGTATTTTTAGTAGGAATGGAAGAAGGAATTTTTCCAGGATATAAATCAATAGGAGAACCAAAAGAGCTAGAAGAAGAAAGACGACTTTGTTATGTAGGAATAACAAGAGCAAAAAACGATTTATATTTAACCTGTGCAAAAAGAAGGACGATATTTGGTTCAACAAGTTGTAATTCTATATCAAGATTTGTAGAAGAAATTCCACAAGAATGTGTAGAGGGATTAGAAGAAATAGAAAATATGCAAATAGGAACATTTGAAGATTCTAAATTTAATTGGACATATGGAGGAAAAGTTACAACAAGAAAAATAGACAAAAATGAAATACCTGTAAAAACAAAAAATGAAACATTTAACTTTAGGTCAGCTGAGAGCTTCCTAAATAATCTAAATAAAAAAGAAGAACCAAGTATAGATATATCTATATATAAAGCAGGAAAACGAGTATACCACAAAAAATTTGGAGAAGGAACAATAAACTATGTAGAACAAGAAGGAGAAGACCTAAAAGTAGATATAACATTCGATAAAGTAGGACATAAACGCCTAATGGCAAAATTTGCAGGGCTTGAAATAATAAATTAATAAAGGAGATGGACAGAAACTGTCCATCTCCTTTGGTCAGGAGTAGTTGCTATACTATGGTAATACCCGATTTTCATTGCCTTTATTAATTATTTCTACAATAGTATTAGGGCTCTCACAGACAAATACAGATATTATTTTACCATACTCGTCTGTTTGAGAGGTGGTAATGTAGCTACCTTCCATGCCAATGCCGAATGCCATCCGTTCTTCCTTAGAAAAAGAAGATTCACAAAACCGATCAGCAGGTTCAATTTTGACAATAGAAGGAATAGGAATAATTACTTCCTTAGTTACCATATATGGATATTCTAATCCTTCACAAGAATTATACCTATGAACTTTAATAAACTCCATATTTTGCTCCTTTTTTATAGAAAACAAGGTTAAAGTTTATAAAATTTACCCTGACCAAATAAATTTTATAAACAAAGTTACAAATCGCATAAAGCGATAAAATAATTATATAATATTTTACATAATGTGTCAAACGCTATTTGCTGAGTTTCAAAATGAAGTTGTTATAAGATAAAGTTTAACGTTTTTTAAATAAACTAATACTAACAAAATCTAATAAAAATGAATAAAAAAATTAATCTGGAAAATAATAGTTTAGAGATAAATTATGAAAGGAAGGATTATTGTGGCAGATTTAAATCAATTAGAATTACAACATTTAAGACATTTAATAGGAGCACATGAAACAGCGTATCAAAAACTAAATACATTTTCTTCACAAGCAGTAGACCCACAAATTAAACAAGTATTTACAAAAGCAGCACAAGATAGCTTAAATACAAAACAAAAATTAATGTCATTTTTAAATAGTTAAGGAAAATAGTTTGAAGAAAATGTGATTTTCTTTTATAGCTATGAGTGTTTTCTATCAAAGTGAGAAAGGAGTGGAATTTAAAATGGATGAAAAAACAATGGTAAACGATATTTTATCAAGTGTAAAAGCAGATTTAACAGCATATCAAACAGCTATTACGGAAGCAGAGAATATGGGGCTAAGACAAACATTACAGCAAATTAGAAACAATGATGAAAGTTTTCAATATGAAATGTTTAAAATAGCTCAAAGCAAAGGATATTATCAACCAGCAGCAAAAGCAACTGTAACAGAAATAACTACTGTAAAAAACGAATTACAATCTTAAAGATTGTATGGACGGGGCAAATGTAGGGGCAGGCGACTTTAGTCTGCCCAACTGACGGAGAAATACCATAAAAAATAATGTTAATATACAATGTAGGGGCAGGCCCTGTGTCCGCCCCTACGTTAAAAAAATTATAAAAAATTTTTTTCTTTAGAAATCCCTAGATTTAAACAAAATATTACAAAAATATTACAAAATATCGATACGTAGAGAAAAGAAGAGAAAAAAAGAGATATTAAAGAAAAATTAAATACAATCAAAAAAAATAACCATAATCAATAATTGTGAAAAAAAAATACTTAATGTAAAATAACAACATAAAAGAAATAAGGAGTGTATTAAAGTAAACATATGAAAAAAATATTAATACATATAAGAACATGGATAAAAATTATATCTGTAGTAGTTTTAGCATTATGTTTAATAGTTGGAGCAACAGCCTTTATATATAAACCAACCTATAGTGTACATTTAAATGGACAAGCAATAGGTTATACAAAGGATAAAAGTAATTTACAACAGAAGATAAACGAATACATAGAAAGTGGAAATGGACAAAATGTTGCTTTTGTAGAGGTTGAGAACTTACCAGAATATAAGTTATGTCTATTAAAAAAAGATATCGAAGCAAATGATGATGAAATATTTGATATAGTAAAAGACTCTGGAAAAACATATTATAAGTATTTTGCTGTATTAGATGATGGAGAAGAGAAGTTATATCTTTCAACTTTCGAAGAAGCAGAACAAGCAATTAGTGAGTTAAAAGAAAAAAATAGTAAAAATAGAGAACAACTTACAATTCAAACAAAATATGTTGCTGAAGCAAAAGATGTAGTAACAAAGGAAGAAGTAGTATCGAAATTATATGAAAAAGAAGAAGTAGTAGAGAAAAAAGCAGTAACTAACTCATCTGGAAGTGTAAAATATGCTTCAAGTGCAAATACATCAAGCAAAAAAGTAGCATTAGGAATAAACCTAATAAAACCAGTATCAGGAACAGTAACTTCAAGATTTGGCTCAAGATGGGGGTCAACACATAAAGGAGTAGATATAGGAGCAGCAAAAGGTACAGGGATAAAAGTAGCGGCATCAGGAACAGTTGTCTCAGCAAGTACAGGATACAATGGCGGATATGGAAATTGTGTTGTAGTATCACATGGAAATGGAATAGAAACAGCATATGGACATTGTAGTGCATTATATGTAAAACCAGGACAAAAAGTATCACAAGGAGAAGTAATAGCAGCAGTTGGAAATACAGGTCGTTCATATGGAAATCACTTACATTTTGAAATAAGAATAAATGGGGTTGCACAAAACCCACAAAATTACATATATTAAAGAATAAAATGGGATTGATGTTTTATCAATCCCATTTTGTGTATATACAAATAATAAATGAGAGAGTTAATAAAGACATTAAATTCTATAGATTATAAAATATAATTACAAAGGCAGACACTTTAGTCTGCCTGATGTTGTCTAGTATTAATCTCTAGCAAAAATGTTGTATACAAGTATTAATAGCAAAATCTTTCATAATTAAATTTCCGTATTCCAATAATTTATTTTCAAACAAATAAGCATCTTCTATAAAACGAGCAAACTCTGTAATAGAAGAACAAAAGGTTTTTAATAGATCCGAATTAATATGTATATTAGAAATCACTAAATAGTATTTAGAATTATACTCAAATAAAGATATATTTTCTGCAAAATCATCCATATATTTTAAAATACTATTATTTAAAAAAGTACAAAAACTACAATATTCATCAAAAGTATTAAAACAATATATAGCTTTTTTTGTATCAATTTCACAAATTTTTCTTTTTATACTAACTTTCTTCTTTTTATATATAGAATTAGCTTTCTCAGGTTCAAACCTTGTAACAGTAAGAACAAAATTGCCATTAGACATAAAAAGTGCTTCAATCATAACTTTATAATCATCTGTAACAAAACCAACTTCTTTTTCAGCCTTATCTAGCATATCTAAAAAAATTTTTTGAGATTCAATAGAATTAGACATAAAAGTATGCAAATCAATATGATTTTCTTCTAAATCAGTTAAATTTAAAGTTATTTTAATCTTATTATCAGTAAGTTTTTCAATTTTCATATATATAATTACCTCCAAAACCTTTATAAATTAATTATACTACTAAAATTAATATTTTTAAATGAACAATTTTTGGTAATTAGCAAACAGAATAAAAAATTTCCAGTAATAGTATATTAATAAATTTAAAAAAATGTACTAAAATAATAACATAAACGAGAAAAAAATAAAAGAAAAAACTATAAAAAAATAAAAAAAATTACCAGTATATTCTTGAAAAAAAAGATATATGCATATATAATGGTTAGTATTAGAAGTTAGAAATTAGAAAGTAGAAGTTCTATGATAAAAGTTTAAGAAAATATCTAAAAATAATTACTTGAATTTTAACTGTAAGCTGTAAGTTTTAAACTTTTAACATCGAAAAGGGAGGAAAAAATGGCTACAAGAGATAAAAATATATGGATTTTAATTGTATTTATACTATCAGGATTAGTAATAGGAGGATTATTAGGAGAACTAGCATCAAAAGTAGACTTTCTATGGTGGTTATCATATGGACAAGAATTTGGATTATCAAGCCCAGTGGTATTAGATTTAAACATAATAAAATTAACATTTGGATTAACTCTAAAAATAAATATAGCAAGCATAATAGGAATGGCAATAGCAATATTTATATACAGAAAAGTGTAAAATCAGTATTGTAGTAACAAGCGTAGATACAAACAATCAAGTACAAAAATAAGGGAAGAAATAAAATTTGGGGGAAAAGAAAGGAATAAACTATGTCAATAAAAATGAAAGAACTCCCAGAAAGTGAAAGACCTTATGAAAAATTAGAAATGTATGGAGCAAGTATGCTCTCAAATGCAGAATTATTAGCAATAATAATAAAATGTGGAACAAAAGAAGACTCATCAGTTGCACTTGCACAAAAAATATTGAACATAAAAGGAATTAACAAAGAAAAAAAGTTAAATTTTTTACAAGAACTTTCAACAGAAGAATTAACAAACATAAAAGGAATAGGAAAAGTAAAAGCAATGCAAATCGTAGCTACTTGTGAACTTGCAAAAAGAATGTCTAAACCAGTTAATTCAATGAAAATAGTACTAAAAAATACAAATGATGTAGCAAAATTATTAATGGAAGAATTAAAAAATGAAAAAAGAGAAATTGCAAAACTCTTAATGTTAAATTCAAAAAACATACTAATTAGAATAGTAGATATAGCATTAGGAGGAGGAAATTTTGCAAACATAGAGCCTAAAATAATATTAAGAGAGCCAATACAAATAGGAGCACAAAAGATAATTCTTGTACATAATCATCCAAGTGGAGATCCAACTCCAAGTGAAGAAGACGATAGAATGACAGATAGAATATATGAAGCAGCAGATATTTTAGGAATACAGCTAGTAGACCATGTAATAATAGGAAATAATGCGTTTTCCAGCATATATAAATGTCGAAAGAAAGATACCTCAAAAATAAATAATATAGGACAAATAGGATTTAAAGGAATAAATTTGAATAATTAAGAAAAACTAACATTAGGTTATAAAAAATAGAACATTTATAAAGTGAAAGGAATGGTAAATCAAAATGAATTTTTTTGGATTGGGAAGTAAAGATATTGGAATAGACCTTGGAACAGCAAATATACTAGTTACATTAAAGGGAAAAGGAATTATATTAAAAGAACCATCAGTAGTAGCGATAGATAGAAGAAGTGGAGAAATAGTAGCAACAGGAAATGAAGCGAAAGAGATGATAGGAAGAACACCAGAGAGAATAAAAGCAGTAAGACCATTAAAAGATGGAGTAATAGCAGATTTTACAGCAACTGGATTAATGTTAAAAAATATAATTTCAAAAGTATGTAAAAAATATAATGTAGGAAGACCAAGAGTAGTAGTAGGTGTTCCATCAGGGATTACTGAAGTAGAAGAAAGAGCAGTGGAAGAAGCAGTAATGCAGGCAGGAGCAAAAGAAGTCTATCTAATAGAAGAACCAATGGCAGCAGCAATTGGAGCAGGACTAGATATAGCAGAACCAAGTGGGAATATTGTTGTAGATATAGGAGGAGGAACAACAGAAGTAGCAGTAGTATCTTTGCGGAGGAACAGTAGTTAGTAATTCACTAAGAGTGGCAGGTGATGAACTAGATAATGATATAATAAACTATATAAAAAAAGAAATGAATTTAAGTATAGGGGAAATTCAAGCAGAAGACATAAAAAAAGAAATAGGTTGTGCATTACCACTTATGACAGAAATGAGTAAAGAAATACGAGGAAGAGACCTTACAACAGGATTACCTAAGAATATTTTAATAACATCAAATCAGATTCAGTTAGCAATGGAAGAATCAATAAATGAAATAATAGAAGTAGTAAAAGCAACACTAGAAAAAACACCACCAGAACTAGCATCAGATATAGCAGAAAAAGGAATAGTATTAGCAGGTGGAGGGGCTTTAATACAGAATTTAGATAAATTATTAAGCGAAAAAACAGATATGCCAGTATATATAGCTACTGATCCATTAGACTGTGTAGTAAGAGGAACAGGAAAAACATTAGAAGATTTAGACAGATTAAAATCAGTTCTAATTAACTCAAGGAAAAGAAGATAGATGGTTTTTTTGAAGAAGCGAACTACAAAAGACAAAAATTAATGATAAAAAGCAAAGAGTATAAAATTCTTCAAATTTTGAAAAGGAGGTAAAGAATGTATAAGAAGAAAACAAGCATTGTAGGTATAATAATAACAATTATAATATTAATCATTTTAGTATTCATATCAAACATGAATGTAGAAAATTTATCATACATAGAAAATGCAGTTTCTACAATAGTAATGCCAATACAAAATGGACTTACCTATTTGAAAAATAGAATAACAGGCAACAATACATTCTTTACAGACATTAGCAAACTACAACAAGAAAACGAAGAACTAAAAAAGAAAAACACTGAACTCGAAACCACATTAAGGGAATTAGAAATAATAAAAGCAGAAAACACAACATTAAGAGAATATCTAAATTTATCAGAAGCCTATTCAAACTATGAAACAAAACCAGCATATATAATAAGCAAAGATATAAGCAATTATAGTAAAATTTTTGTAATAAACTTAGGTTCAAAAGATGGACTTAAGCAAAATATGACAGTAATATCTGAAAAAGGTTTAGTTGGACATATAATACAAACAACAGACCATACTGCAAAAGTACAAACAATAATAGATACTGGAAGCACAGTAAGTGCAACAATGACAAGTTCAAGAGATAATATAATATTAAAGGGAACATTAGAAGGGGAAAATTTAAAAGCAAGTTATATTAGTCCGACAGCTAATTTAGTACAGGGAGATACAATAGAAACCTCACGGAATGGGAGGGATATATCCAAAAGGAATAAAAATAGGAACAATAAAGAAAATAGAAAATACGAAAAATATAGTAGATAGAGTAGCATATATAGAACCAGCAGTGGACTTTAATAAAGTAGAAACAGTACTTGTAATTATAAAATAGAAGGAGTTAAAAATGAAAAATGCGATTATAATAATTACAACAATATTTATATTTTTAATATTATATTTCTTACAGATAAACTTCTTTAGCTGGTTTACAATTAAAGGAATATCACCAAACTTATTTGTAATACTTATACTATTTTTGGGGCTATTTGGAGGAAAAAGAGTAGGTGTGCCAATGGGCATATTTTTAGGAATCCTACTAGACTTTTTTGCAAGTAAAAAAATAGGAATATCAGCTATAATGTTAGGAATAGTAGGAATAATAGCAGGAATACTAGACAAAAACTTTTCAAAGGATAGTAGAATGACAATAATTCTAATGACAATACTATCAACAGCTATATATGAAATAGGCTCGATATTATTAAATTATATAATAGTATCAATAAATATAGAAATGTTACCATTTATAAAAATACTATTAATAGAAATCTTATATAATGTAATACTGATAACAATACTATATCCACTAATAGAAAAAGCAGGATATTATATAGAAGAAGCCTTCAAAGGAAAACAAATCTTAACAAGGTATTACTAATTAAACCATTGGAAGTGGATGTCGAACGAAAAGTGAAGAGTAAAAAATTATTCGAATTTTGAAAGGAGAGACAAGCTTGAAAAAGAAAGATAAACCTATAAATTTTAAAATCAGATATAACATAATTATAGTATTAACCTACTGTATAGGCATTATATTGCTTGTTCAACTTTTCAATCTCCAAATAGTGCATGGAAATGAATACTTAGAAACTTCAAACACAAGATTAACACGAGAAAGTGTATTAAAAGCAGCAAGAGGAAACATTAGAGACAGTAGTGGAACAATACTTGCAGGAACTGGGACAAGCAATAACCTAGAAATATATAAAAGTAAAATAGATACAGATACCCTAAATGAAACAATATTACGAGTAGCAAATGTATTAGAAAAAAATAACAGTAGATATATAGATAATTTTCCAATAAAAATAAACCCATTTACTTTCACATACAATAATGAGGAAAGAGAAAAAAGTTGGAAAAAAGCAAACAAATTAGATGAAAATTTAACAGCAGAAGAAGCATTCTATAAATTTAAAGAAAAATATGAAATTAAAAATGATAATATAGAAGAAGCAAGAAAAATAATAGCAATGCGTTATCAAATATCTCGGGGAAGGTTATAGTTCAACAAAATCTGTAACCATAGCACAAAATATTTCCTTAGAATGTGTACATATAATAAGCGAACAAAATGACCTATTTCCAGGAATTAGTATAACAGAAATACCAGTTAGAGGGTATACAAAAGGAAATTTAGCATCACACATTTTAGGATATACTTCGAAAATATCAGAAGATGAATATAAAAATGAGAAAGATAATGGATATACTTTAACAGATTATTACGGAAAATCAGGAATAGAAAGAATAGCAGAAAAATATCTAAAAGGAACAGATCGGAATAAAACAAATAGATATGGCAGTAGATGGAACAATAACAGATGAATATATACGGTGAACCAGCAATTCGGACGGAGCGGATGTGATTTTAACAATAGATGCATCACTTCAAGAAGTAACAGAAAAGGCACTTGCAAATAGCATAGAAAATATACGAAGTGGAAAATTTGGAACAGCATATGAAGCAACGGGTGGAGCAATGGTTATAATGAATGTAAAAACAGGGGAAATATTAGCACTTGCAAGCAACCCAGATTATGACCCATCAAAATTTACATTTGGAATAGACTCTGAAACTTGGGAGATATATAAAGACAGTAATATGAAAAATAGAGCAATAAGTGAGATATATCCACCAGGTTCAATATATAAAATGGTAACAGCAGTAGCAGGACTTGAAACAGGGGCAATAGATAAAAACACTAAAATAAATGATACATGGCGTTATACGTATTACAAAGATTACCAACCAACGTGTTGGAAAGCAGGACGGACATGGCTATTTAAATGTAACATCTGCAATACAACATTCATGTAACTATTTCTTCTATGAAACAGGAAGAAGAGTGGGAATAGATAACTTGGCAAAGTATACAAAGCACTTTGGATTAGGCAAAAAAACAGGAATAGAGCTTATTGGAGAAGCAACAGGAAGATTAAATGAAAGAACAGAAGGACAGACTTGGAATCCAGGAAATACTATACAATCAGCAATAGGACAATTAAACAATCAATATACACCAATACAGATGGCAAAATATACAAGCATGCTTGCTAATGGAGGAAAAAGTCTAAAGCCTACATTAATAAAATCAATACAACAAGTAGATGGAATAGAAATACCAAAAGAGGAATATGAAAGTTATTTCAATGAAAAACTAGGAATAACAAATGAAGACGATGGAATAACAATAAATCCAGATAACTTAAAAACTGTCCTAGAAGGAATGAGAGATGTTACAAGTGAATCTGGAGGAACAGCATATAGATATTTTAAAGACTTTAATATAACAGTAGGTGGAAAAACGGGTTCAGCACAGGTAGAAGTTGGAGGCAAAGTAGCATATGCTCATGCATGGTTTGTAGGATTTGCACCATTTGATGATCCAGAAATAGCAGTAGTAATATTAGTAGAACGAGGAGGTTCTGGAAGTTATACAGCAGAAGCGGCACGCGATGTAATGGCAGAATATTTTGGAATGAATGCAAACAATGTAGAAGAAAATACAAATGCAATACCAACTACAGAAATACAAAATTAAATGTATTATATTGTTACTATTTACAGTTACATCTTAAAATCTGTTCAATCTTGCTGAATGTAGGACGTTTTTGTTTTTCTCTCAAAGTTAGAAAAACAAAAAGTGTTACATTCACGTGTCGCTACTTTGTACTATAAATGGCTGTAAATTGTAACATTTAATATATATAAAAAAGAAAGAAGGAAACGAAATGAATAATTGTGTAAATATTGTATTAGGAAAAGAAGAAATAACCTTAAAAATTAGCGAACAAGCACAAAATAATGAAATAGAAGAATGTTTAAAAGAAAAAATACCAGAGCTTAAAAAATTATACCAAGATGAGAAAACACCAATATTTGTAACAGGAAAAGTTTTAAAAAATGCAGAAATGGATAAAATAAGGGAAATAATTAGGAAAGATATTGAAGTACAAATTGAATTTGATAGTCCAGAAGTACTAGGATTACATGGTATAAGAAAAGCATTTTCTGAAGAAATAAAATCTTCAGAAACAAAATTCCATAGAGGTTCATTGCGTTCTGGAATGAAACTAGAATATGAAGGAAGTATAGTGGTTATAGGAGACGTAAATGCAGGTGCAGAAATTGTAGCAGGAGAAAATATAGCTATACTTGGAAATTTAAGAGGTGTAGCACATGCTGGAGCAAAAGGAAATAAAAAAGCAATGATATCAGCAATGAAGATAGAATCACCACAAATTAGAATTGCAAATATAGTAAAAGAATTAGAAAAAGAAGACGAAGAACAAATAAAAACATATGCATATGTACAAGAAAATGAGATAGTATTGGAATAAATTTTTGCAACATATTGACAAAATTGTAAACATTTACTATATTAATAATACCTTTCTCCAAAAGGTAGAAAGGAGGTTGTTGTTTACTTGAAAGAATTGCTAAAACTGTTGAAACTTTATTTGATTTACTTAATTGTAAAGCATTTAGGGGATTAAATAAGGAAAAAGACTAGAAAAGCTTTGGTGGCTTCTAGTCTTTTTTAAATTGTTTACTTGAATTGCTTATCGACGTCTTGATGCCATTATAACATCTGTTTTATTATATGTCAAATTTTAAATTTTATGAAATTATATTAGAAGTTAATGTTCAGTCAATAACTAATATATTTATACAAATTAATGCTGTAAAAACCATCCATCGAATTTTAGCTAAGCAGTAATAAAATTAGAGCAATAAACAATTCTTCATCTTTAACCCCCTCATTATATAAAAACCAAATCAAGCAAATAAGCAAAATATCATCAAAATATAAATTTATTCCAAACAATTGGAACAAAGGAGAATCATTGATAACATTATCTTCATTTTTATTATTAGTATAATTTTTATTATTAGCATAATTTTTATTATCAATAGTATCAACATAATTATTAGTATTATTAGAGTTATAATTATACGAACCATTATCTCTATTATGTATAGAGCTAGTATTATGTAATAAAGAAGTAGTGTTCGAATTTATAGAAGAATTGATATTTCCATATGAATAATATGGATACCTATATCCATACCTTGAATATCTATTATTATATGGAATATTAAAATAAGGAAAGTGAAACATCATTTTGAACTCTCACCACCACTACCTTGGTTAAAAACATCAATTACTTTAGTCATATTAAATAATTGAACATATTGTTCAACCTTGTTTTTTCTACTTTCTTTCAAATATGGTTTTAGAGAAAGAAGCAGATTAGAACGAGGATCATTTTTACCTGAATTCATTTTATCCATTATAGATTTCATTTTTAATAGCATATTTATATCGAAGTTAGGCATAGAGGAATTAGTATTATCTGTATTATTAGAATTATTAAAGTTAAAGAAGTCATTGAAACTAAAATTGTTATTACTATTGTTAGTATTGGTATTATTATTGTTACTAGCATTATTAAACATATTCATAATATTTTT
>CAOKRC010000017.1 GCA_948471035.1 uncultured Clostridium sp. | reverse complement strand
TTAATTTTTTCTTTAGCCTGTTTTTTCCAAGTTTCAAAATTTTTAGAAAGTTCTTTATTTTCCTTATCTTTTCTAACTTGCATAAATTTTTGTTGATAAGTTCTTCTATATTCACCCATAGCCTTATTTTGTTTTAATCTTTCAGTATAAGATTGAAAAGCACCCAAATCTCTACAAGTTTTTGAGTTTTCTTTTGGGTAGTCGCAATAAATTTCATCTACTTTTGATGTTGGAATAAAGTACATTCCACAATTTTGACATTTTTTAATAGGATAATTAGGTGTTTTTGATAATTCATTAAGGATAGCATAGCAAAAACTTGATAAATCGTTACATTTATGAGTATCACTCATTGAAAGAAACATATTTTTAGTATGTAAAGATTCTAATATGTCATATTCATTTTTATTACTAAATTCTTGATATTTCATTGAATAACTATTTCTCATAATAAAGTCATTTTTATAGTATGTATGTAATTTTCCCATTCTCTTTATTAAATAAACTTGTAAAAGACTTTGTAAATATGGAAGAAATAACAAGAACAATGCTTGTATCTTTAGTAGATAAGATAGAAATATCAGAAAATAAAGAAATAACTATATATTATAAATTCAATATTTTAAATATGGGAAATGAAGATAATAAATTACAGAATGTTGGATAAATAAAAAAATAGTCATAACGGAATATTAGGACCATCATAATTCTTCTTATCCTTGCAGGAGTAACAATAAATGTATTAATAGGAGATAATGGATTATTTAGTACAGCAAAAGAAGCAGGAGAAAAGTATGAACAGGCTGAAGCAAGAGAAAAATTAGAAGCAGTACTAATAGAATTGCAAACAGATAAAATAACAAAACCCGAATATAACAAAAATGGGTATATAGACAACAAATTAATACAAAATGATATGAAAGTAGAGGGAGATATAGTAATAGTAGAAGAATGGCAATTTGAAATAGACAGAGATACATTAGAAATAAAAAATGAGTTAGGACAAATAACAAAAGAAGATATGTTAAAACCTACAATTATAAAGGTAGAAACAGAATATAAAAATGGACGGAATAACAGTAACGGTTAAACTAAGAAATGAAGAAGTAGCAAAAGTAGTATATTCAATAAAAGAAAAAGGAGCAAGTGAGGATAAAGAAAAAACAGAACTAAATCATACATTTTCAGGATTACAAGAAGGAAAGAAATACGAAATAACAATAGAAACGAAAAACGAATATGGAACAGATTCAAGAACATATACAGTAAGTACAGGGGAGCCAATTCCAAGTGAGAATAGTTTAATAGGAGCAGTAAGAAACATACAAGATGGGGAATTTCAAAAAGTAATAGTAAATGGAAAAGTAAATGGACAAGAGGAAGAAGAAATAACATATAGTATGCATACAATTGTGCATAAAGGAAATTTAGTTTTAAATGGAACGAACAATATAGCAGGTGCTACATTAACAGATAATGTTTATGAATTTGGAGATAAAACAACAGATGTAGGGAAAGAAGATATACAAAAAGAAGATGTAACCACTGAAATAGGTTATGCTAAAAATATGGTAGTATTAAAAGTAGAAGGAGATTTAACAATAAACCAAGGAGTAACATTAACAACATGTAAAAGGGATGAGGGATATGGAGGACCAAAGGGCTTTTTAATATATTGTACAGGAAAATTAACAAATAATGGAACAATAAGTATGACAGCAAGAGGAGCAAAAGCAGAAGTAGAAAATGTATATTTATGGGAAAATGAAGCTGGAACATATGAATATGTACCAGCTTTAGGTGCTAATGGAGGAAGTGGAGTTTGTATACCATCCTCTAGTACTCGTCCTGGTGCTAATGGTAATAATGGTTATGGTAGAGAAACTGGAGGGCGGAGACTCTGGAAATGCGATATTTGGAGATTCTAATGGTAATGGTTGTTCTGGAAGTGGAGGTAGACGGTTCTTCATATTCTGGTGGCTTACGGAGGAGGCGTTAATGTGAATTGTAGGAACTCTGAAGGCTATAAATATGCTGAAAATAGTAGTGACAACGGAGGCTCTGGTGGTGAAGGAAGAGGTCACAGAACTTCAAGTTCATGGTATACTAAGCGTGCTGGTGGAGGTGCAGGAAATCCAGGAGGAAAAGGAGGAGAAAATTCTGTAGGTAATACAGAAAATGGAATAGGAGAAAATGGAACAGGAGGACTATTAGTTATATATGAAAATAATATAGGAAATACTGGAAAAATAGAAGCAAATGGTTCAAAAGGAGGATTGTATGGTGAAGGTGCTGGTGGAAGTTTAGGAGGCGGTTCTATAAATATATTCTATAATAAAAGTATTGAACAAAATGGAATAATAGTAGCAACTGGAGGAGAAGCATTTGGAGCAACTGAAGGTTACTTTGGCGGAAAAGGTGGAGATGGAGCGGTATCTATAGGAGAAGTTCCTGCAGGAAGCTACAATCCATACCAATCTAATTAGAAAAGATAAATTAAAAAACAGAATTTGATAATTTATTATTATCAAAATTCTGTTTTTTTGTTCATCAACAAATTAAGATATTTTATTACTAATTATAATGACAACCATATAAATACATGATATAATTCTTCTACAGGAGGATTGTATATATGTATAAATTTTTTGTTACAGAAAATCAAGTAAATGATAATATAATAAGAATAGAGGAAGACGATGTTAACCACATAAAAAATGTACTTAGGCTTGGGATAGATGAAGAAATAACTGTATGTGATATTAGTAATTCTATTAATTATTTGTGCAAAATTACAGAATTAGATAATAGATTTGTTAATTGTAAAATTATAGATAAATTAGAAAATAAGAATGAAACAAAAACGTATTTACATATATTTCAAGGGATTCCTAAAGCGGAAAAGATGGAAACTATAATTCAAAAAACTACAGAAATAGGTGTAAGTGAAATTACCCCTGTTATAATGAATAGATGTGTGGTTAAGGTAGATAATAAAAACGTAGATAAAAAGATTTTAAGGTGGCAAAAAATAGCTGAAATTGCAGCAAAGCAAAGTAAAAGAGATAAAATACCGCTTGTAAATTATCCAATTAATATTAAAAATGTATATGAAAAAATCGAAGATTATGATATAGTATTAGTAGCATATGAAAATGAAGAAAATTGTAGTATAAAAAATGCTTTAAAAGAAGTTAATAATAAAAAATCATTAAAAATAGCAATTATAATTGGACCAGAAGGTGGAATTGAAGAAAAAGAAATCGAGCTTTTAAAAAGTTATAATGTAAAAGTAGTTACTTTAGGAAAAAGAATTCTTAGAACTGAAACAGCCCCAATAGTACTTGCAAGTGTAATAATGTATGAATTTGATGAAATGATTTAATGAAAGGAATGTTATGTTATGGAAGAGGCAAAACATACTCAAAATACAGGAGTAAGCAATGAACATATCGAAAAAGTAGAAGAATTAGAAACAAAAAAAGAACTTCCTAAAGGAGAAGAAGAAAAAATAAATAGAAAAGTATTTGAAAATCTTGTAATTGCAAATGGTGTTATGCTATTTTTATATTTTATTGCATTAGGAGCTTTAAACATAGAAACAAATGCATTTTTAACAGACTTAAGAGTATTTAGTGTTGCACTTATTACTTTTACAATTATGCTATTTGAATATAGTTATAGAAAAGAAAATGGAAATATTTGTATACATGGAATTGAATGTTTAGCACTTGCGATAGTTACTTTAGTTTCAATTTATCTATATACATTATATTTTAAAAGATTTCATATGATAGTTGCATCTATTTCATTAGTATTTGCAGTTTATTATGTGGGTAAATCTATAATAATATATAGAAAAATGAAAAAACAATACATTGATAGTTTAAATGATATTAGTGAAATAGTAAAGAAGTAGATAAAATAATAAATTATGCAAAAATAAGAGAAGTTATCTTTACTTAACTAGAAATTATTGCTCGTAAGAATGACTGAGAGTTCTAAAAAGAGGAGAGAGAAATAAATGAGAAGTATGACAGGCTTTGGAAGAGCTAGATATGAAAATAATGATAGAACATATAACATTGAAATTAAATCTGTAAATCATAGGTATAATGATATTACAGTAAAGCTACCAAGAAGTATTAGTTATTTAGAAGAAAAGGTAAAAAAAGAGATTTCTTCTAAAGTTTCAAGAGGAAAAATTGATATTTTTATTAGTTTTGAAAATAATAGTGCAGAAGGAAAAGATATTAGAATAAATAAAGAACTAGCGGGAATATATATAAAAGAATTAAAAACTATTGCAAGAGAAAATGGAATAGATGAAAACATACTTGTTACAGAAATATCAAAATTTCCAGATGTGTTAACTATTCAAAATGTAGAAGATGAAGAGGTTATTTGGAAAGAATTATTAATATGCCTTAATGAAGCAATTACAAATTTTCTACAAATGAGAGAAAACGAAGGAAATAAGATAAAAGAGGATTTAAATACGAGAATAGAAAAAGTTTTAAAGAAAGTTTGTGAAATTTCTACATATTCTACTGGACTTGTTAACGAATATGTAGTAAAATTAGAAACAAGAATTAAGGAAATTTTAAAAACAGATATAGACAAAGATAGACTTGCTGAAGAGACAGTGATTTATGCTGATAAATGCTCAGTTGAAGAGGAAATTACAAGATTAAACAGCCATATTAATCAATTTAAAGAATTAATAAATGTAGATACACCAATAGGTAAGAAAATAGATTTCTTAATTCAAGAAATGAATAGAGAAACAAATACGATAGGTTCAAAATCTGGTAGTTTATCAATTACCAATTTAGTAATTGATATAAAAACCGAGTTAGAAGACATACGTGAACAAATTCAAAATATAGAATAGGAGAGTGAATTATGCAACTAATCAATATAGGATTTGGAAATATTGTATCAGCAAATAGAATTGTTGCAATAGTAAGCCCTGATTCAGCACCTATAAAAAGAATGGTGCAGGAAGCAAAAGATAATGGCTCAGCAGTAGATGCAACATATGGTAGACGTACAAGAGCAGTAGTTATAATGGATTCAGGACATATTATATTATCTGCTGTACAACCAGAAACAGTAGCAGGAAGGCTTGATAAAGATGATAAAGAAGAAATAGAGGAAAAGAGGTAATTTAAAATGATGGTAAAACCAACA
The DNA here is from genome assembly GCA_948471035.1 of uncultured Clostridium sp. GTDB lineage: Bacteria > Bacillota > Clostridia > TANB77 > CAG-508 > RGIG8482. Next base: position 32,368 of record CAOKRC010000017.1, on the reverse strand, counting down.
GTAAGAGAATTATTAGAAAATGTAGATAACAGATTTGAACTTGTAGTAGCAACTGCAAAAAGAGCAAGACAATTATCAAAAGGAGATACACCACTAGTTGATAAAGAAGAAGCATCAACAGTAACTCTTGCAGCAGATGAAATTGCTGCTGGAAAAGTAACAGTGGCAGAAGAAGCAAAAGTAGTAGAAGAAAATGAAAATATAGAAGAATAAATAACAATATTATAATAAAAAGGTGGCACTAAAAATGGCAGAAAAGAAACATATAATAACTATAGCAGGAGATCATGCAAGTGGACAAGGAACTTTATCTAATAATTTACAAAATAAATTAGGTTATGAAATATATAGAAATGGACAATATGTTAGAAAATTAGCAGCAGAAAAAGGAATGTCCATTGTAGAATTTCAAATTTATTTAAATGAACATCCAGATTTAGATAGAACAATTGAAAAAAGTGCAGCAGATTATGCTAGTACTCGTGACAATTTAATTATAGATGCTAAACTTGGTTGGTATGCAATTCCAGATTCTTTTAAAATATATTTGAGTGTTGATTTAGAAGTATCTGCAAAAAGAGCTTTTGAAGATGCTTCAAGAAAAAATACAGAGCCTTTTGCAAGTTTGGAAGAAGCAAAAAATAAAATTATGTATAGACATAAAGAAGAAACCAATAGATGGAAAGAAGAATATGGAGTAAATCGTGATGAAATGTCAAACTATGATTTGGTAGTTGATACAACAAATTTAACACCAGAAGAAGTTTGTAATAAGGTTTTAAATGCTTATGAGAATTGGCTACAAAATAAAGAAAAATAGGTGAATATGTGAATGAATAAAACAAAAAGGAAGATATTCGAAACGTCTATGAAATTATTTGCAAAGAAAGGTTATGATGCAACTAGTATAGAAGAAATAACTGCTACTGTGGGAGTTGCAAAAGGAACCTTGTATTATCATTTTTCTAGTAAAGAGGAAATTTTTAATTTTCTTGTAGAAGAAGGAATGAAGTTATTAAAAAATAGCATTAATATTAAAATTTCAAAGGCAAATAACACAATAGATAAATTGCGAGCTATTGTGTTAATACAAATTAAAATAATATCTAAATATGAGGATTTTATGACCATAGTTCTTAGCCAAATATGGGGGAATGAACCACGAAATATAATGTGTAAGAATAAGGTTGTTGAATATATAAAAAATATTGAAAATATATTAAGAGAAGGAATAGAAAAAGGAGAAATAATTGATGGTGAGCCAGGAATAATGGCATCACGGAATATTTGGACTTACTTGTTCTAGTTTAATATATAGAATGAGAGTTGAAAAGGATATAGATATTGCAAAACTATATAAAGAATTTGATAACTCTATATTAAAAAGTTTAGTTAATAAAAAATAATTAAAAAATTTGCAAAATAATGTTGACTTTTATAGTAAAAGTGTAATAAAATTGTTACGAAAATAAAAAAAGTTTTTTTATAAATCCTATTGTACTTTCTTAAAAGAAGTTGTATAATTTTGATAGTTAGAATATTACGTAGGACAAAGGAGGGAGGTTTACAATGTCTAAAAGTGGCATAGTAAACGTAAGAATGGTAATTACGGAAGAAAAGATTTTAAATAATATTGATAAGGTACAAAAATTAATTAATCCAAATAGTAAAAAACAAATAGTTCAATTAGATGAAGATACATATTTCAAAGATTTAATTGAATCTATAAAAACATATTTAATAGAATATCCCAAAAAGAAGAATTTTCCAAAAGCAGTATATAAAGCAGCTTATGGTTTAGTTGAGTACGCTACAAATCAGTTTGAAGCAAATACAAAACAAATAGAAGAATTAATTAGACAAAGAGAAAAGAATATAATTCTTTCAGGAAGATTAAAAGAATTATTAGAAATTGTAGAAAATAAAGATAATGATTGGAAAAGTGAAATAAAAGAAGCTGATAACGAATTTGGTGAAGATATTATAGAAACATTAGGAATTATTGGAAGGTCAAAAACTCCTACATCACAAAACTATCAAGATGCAGTAAAATTAATAAATGCAAGAGTTGTTAATTTGGAATCAAATTTACATATTGAAATAGATATGGAAAGAATAGAAGATAGATCAAAAGCATTAAGTTATATAGGAATTGAAGTAGCAGATGCATTAAAGGTAATACCAACACCAGTTGATTATGAAGCAGAAGAAGTTGTACAAACACAAAAAGTTGAGACAACTGAACCAGTAAGCGATGTTCTAGAAAATGTTGTTCAAGTTGGGCAAGAAGAACAAAATAAATTTATAGCTGATACAAGAATGGAAGTAAAACCTTCTTTATGGCAAAGAATTAAAAATAGTAAAGTTGGTAGAGCAGTAAGTTATGTATTTAAGATAAGAATAGTTTTAGATACTCCAGCACTTCCAGAAGGAAGAGGAAAATAAAAATATAAGAAGAAATATGAAAATATTTCTTCTTTTTTGTTGAAAAAAAATGTCTTATTTGATATATTAAATAAAGTAAATTATATGGAGGTATAAAAATGAGAATTGTAGAACCATGGGTAAAAGTAGAAAAATTTGATGGAAAACAAATAATGCAAAGAATAGAAAGAGCATGTAGGACATGTTATCGTTCAGAAGACAAAATAACAGATGAGAGTTATAAAAATTTATTAAAAAATTGTATTAATAGAGGTCATGAATCTGTATTAGAACATGAAAAAATTACAGTAAGAATTTATAATGATATAGGTTCATATAAAGATTTAACAAGACACAGATTTGCAAGTTTTTCAGTTGAGTCTACAAGATATTGTAGTTATGATAAAGATAAATATGGAAATGAAATAGCTTTTATAAATCCAATTTATATAGAAGACAAAAATATGTATGATGTATGGAAACAAACAATGCAAGAAATTGAAAAAGGATATATTAAAATGAAAGAATTAGGGGCAGCCACAGATATGTGTAGAAATCTTTTACCACATTCTACAGCAGCAGAATACACAATGACAGCTAATATAAGAGAATGGAAGCATATATTTAGTTTGCGTGCAAATAACCATGTTCATCCAAGCATTCGCCAAGTAATGATACCTTTATTAAAATATTTTAAACAACAAATGCCAGAAATATTTGATGAAATACCATATGATGAAGATTTTAATCCAGATTATTATGCGAAATTAATGATAGAGGATTTTTAATGGAATCACTTTTTATATATGAAATTTGAATAATTGTAATAAAACCTTATTTCTATAATATAATTAAAAAAATAATAGAAATAAGGTGATTTTTATTTACGAGGTACTTTATATAAAAGAATTGGACAACATAAATGAAATGTTTAATATAGATACTAAAATTCCGCTTTTCCTTAGATATGTTATATACTTTTTTAAAAAAGCATTTTGTATATTAACTATAAAAAGTAATAAGATATGTATTTTGCCATATAAAAGGGTTACAAATAAGTTGGCTATAAATATCATTACAAAGATATTAGTAAAATCAACTAAAAGTGTAGTTTTATCAAATTACTTAAATAACATAAAAGAGTTAAACAATATGCTATATAATAATGGTATACACATTTATAAAGGGAATATACTTCAATATTATTTGATATATAACATGATAGACTATATTTCTAAAGTAAAAAAAGAAGATACTATTTCCCAAGAAGTATTTATACTTATAAACAATCTAAATGATATTACAAAAAACTCTATAATATATCTTTCACAAAAATTTAAAAGAATAAATATTGTAACTTACAAAATTAATAATTTTACGAAAATAAGCGATTATTTAGAAAGTTTAGGTATTCCAATAACTGTAACCAATAATAAAAGAAAAAGTCTTTCAAAAGCTAAAATTATTGTTAATTTTGATTTTAATGAAGATATGCTAAATACATTTAATATAAATAGAGCTGCAATTATTATTGAAATGAATAAGGAAGTTATTCCTAAATCTAAACTTTTTAATGGAATTAATGTTTTAGATTTTCAAATGATATATGATAGTAGTATAGACGATGCTGAAAGTATAGAGTATAAAAAATTCAGTAAAAAGATACTATATGAAGAGAGTTTGAGGGGTAAGAAGTATGATGATATAATAAGAAAGATAGAAGAAGATAATTTAAGAATTGTAAATTTAATTGGTAGAAATGGAATAATTAATAATAAGGAATATGTTACTAGTTAATTATTGAAAAGAAAAGGCTAAATATAAAAAATTCCGTTCTCCAAGGCGTTTAAGAATAATTGGTTAAAAAAAATAATGTAATACACTATATTTTTTCTAATAAATTTGACGCCTTACGGCTAGTAGGTTGAACTCGTTTTTAATATTTATATTTAGTCTTTTCTAAAAAATAGAACAAAAAGAGCTATTATCTAGTAACAAGAAAATTTTAAAATTTAACATTTGCTATTGACAAACGAGAAGAATTATCTTAAGATAATGTAAATATAAAAAACAATAATACATTTGTATTTTTGAGAGGAGAGACTTTATATTATGGAAGAAAAAGAAGTAATATTAACACAAGAAGGTTATGATAATTTAGAGAAAGAATTAGAATATTTAAGAACAGAAAAAAGGGCAGAAATTGCAGAACGTATAAAAATAGCTTTAGGATTTGGAGATTTATCAGAAAATTCAGAATATGATGAAGCTAAAAATGCACAAGCTGCTAATGAAATAAAAATAGCAGGATTAGAAACAAAATTAAGATATGCCAAAATTATAGATGAATCTGAAATAGATACAAGTACAGTTCAAATAGGAAATACTGTAAAAGTAAAAGATTTGGATTTTAATGAAGAGGCAGAATATACAATAGTTGGTTCAACTGAGGTTGACCTTGCACAAAATAAAATTTCTAATGAATCTCCAATTGGAGCAGCATTACTTGGAGCAAAAAAAGGTCAAACAGTAGAATTTACCATCCCTGCAGGAACTGCTAAATATAAAATTTTATCTATAAAGAAATAAGAAAATAAAAGGTTGCATTTTGCAACCTTTTTTGCGATTTTTTATTAGATAAAATGTAAGGACAGGCCCTGTCTCTGCCCAAAAGATTGAACATATTATAAATAAGGGTGGACACAAGGTTCGCACCTACAAATGAATTATAATTTATTACAATTTTACAATACGTACATTAACACTATTTAAATCAGAGCTTGCATAAATTTTTATTTTGCTACCTGTATTATTTTTAAATTTAAAATCTACACTACCATAAGCAACAGTTGCATCTTTATCTTTTTCAACATAATGAACTGGTTTAATATGAGCATGTCTTTCTTTTACTTCTAAATCTTCTATTTGTAAAACCACATTATATAATGTACTACTTACTTGGCAGTTACCGCCACCTAAAGTTTTTACTGTATTTCCATCAGCATCAAAAGAATCTGCTTCTTCATAGCCCATATCAGCTGTTGGATTTCCTATTGTTCCGCAAAATGAAAATGTTTCACCATTTTCTACAATAGTTTCATTTAAAATGGATGTAGTTATTCCAATGTTACGAGTTCTAGGAGTATCTTTTCCACCAAGTTTTGTAGAAAAAGAACCTAATTCTTCTTCTGTATTTTCTACCTCATGAAGACCTACACGTATTTCATTTACGGTGTTTTCAGTAGTGTTTGATAATTCATTTGTAGCACTTTCAGTAATATTTGACAAGTTGTTTGTGGAATTATTTATAGAAATTTCAGTACTCATTCTATTAGCAGAAGCAGTATTTGTTACATTTGATTCATTATCATTTTTTCCACAACCAGCTAAAAAGAATAATAAGATAGATAATAAAGATAATATATATATGAATTTAGATTTCATTTAAGTTCTTCCTTTCAAAAATTATAATATATGATTGTAGTTCACTCCCAATAGTTTAACCAAAAAACTCAATAATATTGACAAAATTTAAAAATATAGTATAATAATAAAGTAGAGTATAAAAACGGAGGAAAAGAACATGGCTGCTAAATTATGGAAAAAAATAGGACTTTTTATTTTAATTGTTGCTTGTTTATTTAATATAATGATAAAATTAGTAAACAAATTACCATTTTTTGAAGAGTTAAGAACATCAGCACAATATATGGTAGATAAGAACAATGAAGATAAAACTAAAAAATAAGACCCTACTTAGATATTATGGCTAAAAAATATTAATTAAAAAAGGTAAAATTTTCAACTTTTAGTTGAAATCATATAAAATTTGTGTTAAGATATTAGTTAGCAAATTTAATAAAGAAGAAAAAGAGGTGAAAGCAAAATGAAAGAAGGAATACATCCAGAATTTACAGAAGCAACAATAACATGCGCATGTGGAAATGTTTTTACAACAAAATCAACAAAAAAAGATATAAAAGTAGACGTTTGTTCAAAATGTCATCCATTTTGGACTGGAAGTTTAAAATTAAATACAACAGGTGGTAGAGCAGATAAATTCAAGAAAAAATACGGAATTGCATAATAAAAATAAGAAAAGTAGAGTCAAAAACTCTATTTTTTTTGCTTTTTTATAGTAGAAAACTATATATTATGATATAATTATCACATGTAATATAACAATGTGATAGTTGATGTTATAATATAATTTAAAGAAATGAGAGTGTAGTATGAAAAAAATACTATTTGCTGCAGCTAATATGAATGCTCGGGGGAATAGAGAATGCACTAGTAACTTTACTTAACTATTTAGCTAAAAAGGATTATGAAATAACTTTGGTGTTAGAAGAAAAGCAAGGTATATTTTTACAAGACTTAGACGGTAAAATACATATAGTACAATATAATCCAAGCAAATGTAACAATGTATTTATAAGAAAAAGTATTAATTTAGTAAAGAGAATAGGTTTTACATTAAAATACAAAAATAGATTTGATTTTTCCGCTTCTTTTGCTACATATTCTAAAGTAGCTTCATTTGTAGCAAGAATGGCCTCAAAAAATAGTATTTTATGGGGACATGCAGATTATTTAGAATTATATAATGGTGATAAAGAAAAGGTAAAGCAATTTTTTAGCGAACTTAACTATGATAAATTTAAGAATATAGTATTTGTTTCAAAAAAAGCATGTGAAAGTTTTATAAAAGTATACCCCAATGAAAAAGATAAAGTGATTTTTTGTAATAATTTAATGGATTATAAGAAAATAAAAAATTTATCAGACGAGAATATTGGAGAGAAAAAGGTAACATATACATTTGTAAATGTAGGAAGACATGATGAATTACAAAAAAAATTAACAAGAATTATTGAAGCCTCAAAAAGATTGAAAGAAGATAATTGCAAGTTTCAAGTTTGGTTTGTTGGAGATGGAAAAGATACAAACACATATAAAAGGCTAGTTTATGAGTACAAATTAGAAGAACAAATTAAGTTTATGGGGTTAAAGAAAAATCCATATCCATATATGAAGTTAGCAGATTCTATAATATTAAGTTCTAATTATGAGGGATATCCAGTGGTATTTTTAGAGTCACTAATACTAAATAAGCCAATTATTACAACAAATGTAGCTGATGCTTTAGAAGATATAAATGATAAATTTGGAAAAGTAGTAGAAAAAACAACAGATGATTTATATAAAGCTATGAAACAATTTATAGAGCAGGGATACAGTACAAGTAACAAGTTTAATCCAGAAGAATACAATAAAGAAATTGAAGTAAAGCTAGATACATTGATTAATAACTAAGTTTGTGACAGATCATTTAACTATAAAAAGGTGATAAAATGTGTGAATTAAGTGTAATTGTACCGATATATAATGCAGGTAACAATTTAAAAAAATGCTTAGAGTCAGTACTTAATCAAAATATAGAAAATATAGAAATATTAGCTATTGATGATGGCTCTAAAGATAATTCAAGGGAAATAGTAAAAGAATATGCAAAACAAAATCCTGAAAAAATAACTTATTATGAAAAAGAAAATACAGGAGTTGCAGATACAAGAAACTTTGGTATTTCTAAAGCAAAAGGAAAGTATATCTTATTTATTGATGCAGATGATTATATTAAACAAGAATTGATTAATGAGTTAAAAGAATATATTAAGCAAGATATCGACATTATTAAGTTTAAACTTGAAAGAGTTAATGAGAATGAAGATATACTAGAAAAAGTTGATGGTGCTGTATTTAATAAGTGTGATGGACAAACTGCTTTTAATATGTTATGTTTTACAGATGTTTTATTAGATTCACCATGTATATATGCATTTAAAAAGGAACTATTTGAAGCCAACAATTTAAAATTCAAGGTAAATACAGAGCATGAAGACTTTGGACTAATTCCATTTGTAATATTAAAAGCTAAATCAGTTGTATCGCTTAATACATATGGATATTGCTATTTACAAACAAATGGCAGTATTACAAGAAATGAAGATTATCAAAAGACATTAAAAAAGATAGATGACACATTACTACATTATGATAATATGTTAGAATTTATAAGTAATGAAGACCTAACTATAACTACTAAAAAAAATCTAAAAACATATTACACTAATGCAATTATTTTAAAATTAAAAGAACTAAAGAAACAAGATTTAGATATTTATATAAAAAAGATAAACAAAAGGAAGATGATAGATAACATACAAGTAAACAATATAAAACAATTTGTAAAGAAAATGATATTAAAAATAAATGTAAAAATATATTTAAAATTAAAATAATAAGAGGTGTTAAGATGACAAAAATTAGTGTAATTGTTCCTATGTATAATGTAGAAAATTATATTAGAAAATGCTTAGAATCACTTGTAAATCAAACTTTAGAAGATATTGAAATTATTGTTGTAGATGATGGCTCAAGGGATTTTGGAAAAAATATTGTAAAAGAGTATGTGGAAACATATAATAATGTGAAATATTATACTAAAGAAAATGGCGGACTATCTTCTGCAAGAAACTATGGAATGAAATATGCAACAGGGGAATATATTGCTTTTTTAGATGGAGATGATTATATAGATAAAAAAGCATATGAAAAAATGTATGAAAAAGCAAAAAAAGAAGATAGCGATATTGTGGAATGCAATTTTTATTGGGCATATGGTAGAAGAAAGAAAAAAGATATAGGCGAGCAATATGAAGGAAAGAGCGAAATGATAGAAAAAGCAAGAGTAGTTGCATGGAATAAGCTATATAAAAGGGAAATACTTGAAGAGGCACAAATAGAATTTCCAAAAGGATTACAATATGAAGATGTAGAATTCTTTTATAAATTAGTACCATATATAGAAAAAGTATCTTTTGTAAAAGAACCATTAATATATTATGTACAAAGAAATGGTTCGATATCTAATTCCAAAAATGAAAAGACAAAAGACATATTTACAGTTCTAGATAATGTAATTTCTTTTTATAAACAAAAGAATTTTTATGATAAATATAAAGAAGAATTAGAATATACATATACTCGAATACTTTTATGTAGTTCTTTTAAAAGAATAACAGAGATAAAGAATAAAAACGTAAAAATTGATTTGCTAAACAAAACATGGGTAAAATTAAATGAAACATTTCCAAACTGGAAAGAAAACCAAATCTTAAACACAAACTTAAATTCTAAAAAGAAATATATGAAGAGCGTAAATAGATTTACTTATAGGATATATGCTAAGATGTTTTAAAATATATTCTTTGATTTCCGCTTCCATGTAGTAATATATTTATTTTAAAAAGCTTCGACACTCGTCACGGCCGCTGGAGATTCCACGTACTCCGCTTTTGAAAATAAATATATTACTACATTCACGCTAGTTACTACTATAAAGTAAATATTTACTAAAAAGAGGTAAGAATGGAACAGGTAATAAGAAAAGTAAAAGAAAAAATAACAGTAGAAAATTTATTATATCTATTTATAATAATATGCCCAATACTTGATATGGCAAGTTTTATATTTAGAAGTACATTTAATACAAGCCTATCACCATCTACATTTATAAGACCAATTATACCAATATATATAATTGCCTATATATTCTTTAAAGATAAGATAAAACTAAAATTAGTAGCTGTTGCAAGCATATATGCAATATATGCAATGGTACATTTATATATATTTAATATACTAAAGACAAGCAGTTCATATAGTGGAATTATTCATGAATTACAATATTTAATAAACTACTCATTTATGATATTGAATTTATTTATATATATTTACATATTTAAAAAGTATGATACAAAAAAATTACAAGTGAGTGTATTAGTGGTTACTACAATATATATAGTATCTATATTTATAGCAATTATAACCAAAACTTCATCATCTACATATATAGAAAAAATAGGGTATAAAGGTTGGTTTGAATCTGGAAATAGTATTAGTGCAATTCTTATATTATCTATGTTTATTATACTAGGTTTAGTAAAAGAAAAGAAATATAGATACTGGGTTATAGCTATAATTGTATTAGTGGGAGTGTATTTAACAACATTAATAGGAACTAGAGTAGGACTATTTGGATTTATTTTAACATTGCTTTTATATTCTATAGCAGAAATATTTGTGGCAATACTTCATAAAGCACAACTTAATAAAAATATATTAATAGGTAGTATATGTGCAATTATAGTAGTAATAATTATAGTAGGAATAGTAGGTTCTACTACATTACAAAGAAGAAAACATTTAGAGGATATAGAAGGAAATATAATAGATGAAACAAATAATGCACAATCTCATATTTCAGGTTCTTTGTTAGAAATAAAAGAAAAGATAGATACAAATGAACTAGAAGTTGGATATATGAGTGAGGCAGGGAAAAAATCTATTTTAGACCTATATAATTTTGCTAATAAGCATAATGTGGTAAATAATGATATGAGAACACAACAATTAGTATATAATTTCTATTTGGTGAAGAATCAAGCAAATCCTTTGTATATGTTATTTGGAAATGGATATATGGCAAATTATAGGGAACTTGTACTAGAAATGGAAATACCAGCATTTTTATTTAACTTTGGAATAATAGGATTTATACTATATTTTATTCCACTATTAGGAATAGCATGTTATACAACATTAAAGGGATTAAAAAATAAAGATAGAATAGATACAGAATATGTAATGTTACTACTTGGATTATGGTTTAGTTTTGCACTTGCATTTTTATCTGGGTATACATTCTTTAATATGTCTACATCGATGATAATTATAGTTATTGCTACATTATTAGTGAATAAAGTAAAAGAATAAAAAGAAAATGGGAATAGGCATGATGCCAATTCCCCAAAATAGTGGCTTAATCATCCAAGAATAGCACAAGGATAATGTTGAATTTTCCTTATACACTCAATACCAATTGAATAATAATGTTGTAGTATTATATCACCAGAAAATATTTCAAAAATAATTTCATCATGATGTACTATAACAATACCAATTAAAGAATGAGCCTTATCAAAATGCTGTTCTATAATCTCTTTTGGATGATATATGAAAACTTCCATTTTTTCTACATTGTGACCAGCGAGAAAAAAGTCTACAATGACATTTTCCTCGCAATAAACCCGAGAATGAAGACAATCCATAAAAACCACCTTTCTAATATAACTACATTGTTTATGGTAACGTAGCTAATTATATAATAAATTATGTAAAATGTCAAAACCAGGAGGAAAAATATTTGAAAAAGATATTATTTGGAATAACTAGCTTAACATTAGGAGGAGCAGAAAGAGTATTAGTAGATATTGTAAATAAGCTACAAAATGACTATAATATTACTATATTTACACTATATCCTAATGGTGAATTTGAAAAAGCAATATCTAAAAATGTGAAAATCTTTAGTTTGTATAGTAAACCATATAAAGAAATGACCAAATTAGAAAAGTTAAGAGTTTCATTAAAATTACTTTTTGTGGGAAATAGCATATATAAAAATAAGATAAAACAAGGAAATTATGATACAGAAATAGCCTTTTTGGAAGGACCAATAACAAGATTATTTGCAAACAAAAATGCTAAAGCAAAAAAGATAGCTTGGGTACACAATGATATATCTAAAGTTTTTGAAAATGGGTTAAAATCTAAAATAAAGGAAAAGTATGATAGAAAAATATATAATAAATATGATACAATTGTATTTGTAAGTAAAGATAATTTAGAAAAATTTGTGAATCTATATCCAAGTATAAGCAAATATAAACTAAAATTAGTATATAATTATATAGATGCTAAAAATGTAAGAGAAAAATCAATTTTGGAGGTAGATACTAATTTTGAAAAAGACACAATCAATTTTGTAACAGTAGCAAGATTAACAAAACAAAAAGCTATAGACAGGTTATTAAAGGTGCATATAAACTTAATTAAAAATGGATTATTTCATAATATCTATGTTATAGGTGAAGGTCCAGAAATGGAAGATTTAGAAAAAATAGTAAAAGAAAATAATGTTCAAGATAGTTTTAAGTTATTAGGAAAAAGAGAAAATCCATATCCATACATAAAAAATGCAGATATATTTTGTTTGTTTTCAATGTATGAGGGTTATGGAATGGTACTAGAAGAAGCAAAGATTTTGGACAAGTTTATTATGATAACAGATACAGCAGCAAGAGAAGCGGTACAGGGTTATGAAAATAGTATTATTGTAGACAATAATGAAGAATCAATATATAATGTATTAAAAGAAATTATAGAAGGTAAAATTAAATGTAATGTGGGTAATAAGAGCAATAGTTATGAAAATTCGGTAATATTGGATGAATTAAAAGCAATTATATAGTAGTATAAAATATTTTAAGAACCCCCAGAATTTATTATTATGAAGTTATATTAATACCAAGAAAAGGAGCAAAATATGAAGATATCAATCCTAACACCAACATACAACAGAGGAAAATTATTGGAGAGATTATATAATAGTATATTAAAAAATTTAAATTATGGACTTGAAGTAGAATGGCTAATTATGGATGATGGTTCTATTGATGATACAGCAAGCTTAATAGAGAAATTTATTAATGAGAATAAATTTGATATTCAATATTATAGCCAAGAAAACAAAGGAAAGATGGAGGCTATAAATAATTTAGTACCATATGTAACAGGAGATTTAATTATAGAATGTGACTCAGATGATTATTTTAAACAAAATGCATTCTTAACTATAAAAAATACATGTAATGAATTAGATGAAAATACATATGCACTTTGCTATTTAAAATATGATCAAAATGAATGTAACATAGGTAATTTATTTAAAGAAAAAGAAACGACTATGTTTAACATGTATTTTAAACAAGGAGAAAATGGTGAAAAAGCATTAGTTTATAATGCTGCTATACGAAAACAATATAATTATAAACTAGAGAAAGATGAAAAATTTATTACAGAAGCAAGAATGTACCACAAGATGGATTTAAAATATAAAATAAAATGCTTTAACGAACCTGTTATGATATGCGAATATCAAGAAGAGGGATATTCAAAAAATATTGTAGAAATGTTTAAAAAGTATCCATATGGATATTATGAGTACTTTAAGGAAATGTTTGATATGGACTTAAATGGGATATACTTAAAAAAGAGAATGTATATACTAAAACATTATATATTATTTTCTTATTTAACAAAAAGAAAATTTAAGGAAACAATAAATAATGTAAAAGGAATATTGAATAGAGTGTTATTTGCTTTATTGTATTTTCCTGGAATTTTATTAACAAAAAGAAAATTTTTAAAAACTTAGTAAACTATAAGTAAATAAAAGTTGTAAAGAGGGAAAAGATGGGAAACAAGAATATAATGATATGTTTAGAAAGCCTTGACGTTGGAGGAGTAGAAACTGCTGTATTTAATCAAACCATAGCATTTGTGGAATATGGACATAAGGTAATAATATTAGCCAAAAAAGGTATCTATACAGAACTTCTTAAAGAAAAAGGAATAATTTGCATAGATTTTTCGTTTGAATTAGGAAATAATTTCTTCCAAGAGAAAATAGATAAAATTATTGAACTTATAAATAAATATAAAATAAATGAAGTACATATTAATCAATTTCCATGTATTTTATCAGTAGTTCCAGCGTGTATGATTTCAAATGTTCCATATATAGCATATTCACATGTTGGGATAGAAGGAGTTTATGAATGGTACGAAACTACATTTAATTTATATGAAGATATATTTACTTTTTTCTTTAAAAATGCATATAAAATAATTGCGATAACGGAAAGTGCAAAAAGCAATATAATAAATAGATTCTCAATTAATGGAGATAAGATTATTGTAAAAAACAATGGTTTTAATTTTTCTACAATAAATGAAATCGAAGCTAAACCAGTAGACAGAATAAATAATATGCTAATTATATCAAGAATTACATGTGAAAAAGAGATATCAATTAAAAATGCAATTGATTTATTTATAGAATATTGGAAAAAACACAAAGATGTCAAATTAACAATTATAGGAGATGGAGAATTAAAAGAAAATATTGAAGAATATATAAAAAGTACAGGAGTGTCTAATTGTATAAATATGATTGGGCAAAAAACAATGTATTATAATATATAAATGAGAATGATGTTGTAATTGGAATGGAAAGATGTATTTTAGAGGCAATTGCCATGAAGAAAATTGCATTAATATCTGGATAGGATACACTAAAACTGATAGTAACAGAAAATAATATTGAAGAAGCGGTAAAACAAAACTTTTCTGGTAGAAATTTAAAAACTATAACAAAAGAAGAGATGTTAGAAGAATTAGAAAAAATGATAACAGAAGATATAAAGAAAATAACAGAATACAATTATAACTATGCTTATGAGCATCTTAATATAAAAAACGATATACATGTAGTAGAAGAAAAGATTGATTCTAATATTGCAATAAGTTCTCTTTTTGAGCTAGTTATAAAGTTACAAGGAAAAAGAATAGATGTTGAAAAAGAAACTAAAGAATATTTAAAGATGGTAGAGTTAAAGCAAAAAACAGAACTAGAAGATAAAGAACAACAAATACAATTACTAAGAAAAGAGCTAACAGAAGTATACAATTCAAAAAGATGGAAGTTAGCAAAAAAATCTCAAAAATTTTTCACTAAATTTTGACATTATATTATCTTATGATATAATGTGCAATAGATTATTTAGGAGGATAAAAAATGCAAGAAAACAGTGAAGATACAATAATTGTTAAAGATGTATATAAAACTTTTAATGTATATATGGACAAGGCTAATACTATTAAAGAAAAGTTAATGTTCTTTAATAGAAATAGAAAAGAAAAAAGAGAAGTATTAAAAGGAATAAATTTACGAATAAAACAAGGGGAAACAGTTGCATTAATAGGTGTAAATGGAAGTGGAAAATCAACTTTGCTTAAATTGATGACAAAGATTATATATCCAAATAAAGGAAAAATTACAACAAATGGGAAACTAACATCATTACTAGAATTAGGAGCAGGGTTTCATCCAGATTTTTCTGGTAGAGAAAACATATATTTTAATGCTTCAATATTTGGGCTTACCAAAAAAGAAATAGATGAAAAACTAGATAATATAATAGAATTTTCAGAGTTAGGAAGTTATATAGATAATCCTGTTAGAACATATTCATCTGGTATGTATATGAGGCTTGCATTTTCCGTTGCAATAAATGTGAATGCAGATATTCTTTTAATTGATGAAATATTATCTGTAGGAGACCAACATTTCCAAGAAAAATGTTTTAATAAGATGAAAGAGTTAAAAGAACAAGGTAAAACTATGGTGTTTGTAACACACAGTATGCAATCTGTAAAGAATTTGTGTGATAGAGCAGTATGGTTATATGAAGGAAAAATTAGAATGGATGGAAATACAGAAGAAGTTGTAAAGGAATACCTGAATGTTACTGCGTAATATAGTGAATGTATGCATAATTTTAATTGCTTGCTTTTATAGAAGTTGCTAAGATATTATATATAAAATTTAGGAGAAACACAAAATGAAAGTATTTAAAAATTTATATGATTATAGAGAATTATTAAAAACTAGTGTAAAAAAAGAGATAAGAGGGAAATATAAAAACTCATTTTTAGGTGTATTGTGGTCATTTTTAAACCCACTATTACAAATACTTGTATACGCAATAGTATTTCCTTTAATTATGAAAAATAATGAAAAAAATTATGTTGTATTCTTGTGTTGTGGGTTAATTCCATGGACATTTTTTTCTACTGCAATGACTAGATCTGCTTTCACAATGATTGAAAATGGAAATATTATAAAAAAAGTATATTTTCCAAGGGAAATATTACCAATGTCAATTTGTATAAGTGAGGCAGTAAATTTTTTGATTTCTACAATAATTATTATAGCATTTGTATTGTTTAATGGATTAGGATTAACAACATACATATTATTTTATCCTTTGGCATTTCTTGTACAGTTTTTATTAGTGTTAGCAATTTCATTTGTTGTATCAAGTATAACAGTATATGTAAGAGATTTACAACATTTAATTGGAGTTGCATTACAATTACTTTTTTATGCAACACCAATAGTATATAATGCCAATACAATATCAGGAACAGGATTTGAATGGATTTTAGCAATTAATCCAATGACATATATTATTGGAGCATATCGTGATATATTTTATAATCAAGTAATGCCAGATATAAGAAGTTTACTAATACTAATAGTAATTCTTATTGTTATTTGTGTGATAGGATATATGATATTTAATAAGTTACAAAAAGGGTTTGCAGAAGAATTGTAGATGCAAAACTATACTTATAGAATAAATTTATGTACAATACAGCTAAAATAAAAGGGGAAATAAAATTTAAAGGATGTGTACTATGGAAGAAGAAAAATACTTTGATTATACTAATGAGCCAGGCTTAATACTAGATAAGGAACTTGCGCAGAATGATGGAGAACCTCTTATTTCAATTATAACACCATATTATAATACAAAGAATTATATTAAGCAAACAGTATATTCTGTATTAAATCAAACTTTTCCATATTGGGAATGGATTATTATAAATGATGGAAGTACAGAAGATGGAACTAAAGAAATTTTAGAAGAAATTTCTATTTTAGATTCTAGAATTAAAATTGTTAATAGAGAAAATAAAGGACGTATTATTTCAAGAGATGAAGCTATACAAATGGCCAAAACAGATTTAATATTTACATTAGATTCAGATGATTTAATAGATAAAACAATGCTAGAATGTGCATATTGGGCATTAAAAACAAATCCAGAATCAACATGGGTATATAGTGATCTTGTAAATTTTGATGGAAAACAATTTTTATGGAAAAAAGTTTTTGATTTAGAAGTAGAAAAAAAAGAAAACTTATTGCCAGTTTGTGCTTTAATGAAAAAAGAAGAAATATTAGAGGTTGGTGGTTATGGAGTAGTAGATCAAGACGTACATGAAGATTGGCATTTGTGGTTAAGATTATTAGAAAATGCACATATACCAATGAGAATGGATTTCTATGGATTTTGGTATAGAAACAAAAAAGAAGGACGGAATGCTAGCTTCAATAAATGGAAACAAAGAAAAGGATATGCATGCAAAAAAAGTAATAAAGGAGCAAGCAGATAAGATTATAAATGAAGTAGAGGCAATACAATTTCCAACTTTATTTGACCCAGACTATGATACTTATCCATATGTATTTAATTGGAACCGTAAACCAATCTATAAAAAAGGGACTAAAAAGCATTTATTATTTATTTTCCCGTGGTTTCATGTTGGTGGAGCAGATAAATTTAATTATGATTTAATATCTGGCTTGGATAAAGAAAAATATGATATTACGATTGTAACAACTGAACCATCTGATTATATATGGAGAAGTAAGTTTGAGAAGTATGCAACAATATTTGATTTAACAACATTTTTAAATAGAAAAGATTGGGCCAGTTTTATACATTATTTAATATATTCACGTAATATTGAATTTGTAATGGAATCAAATAGTTTTTATGGATATTATGCTTTACCATGGCTTAAAGCTGAATTTCCAGATGTGATTTTTACAGACTATCTACATTCACAAAATTGGAGTTGGAGAAATGGAGAGTATCCAAGAGAATCTACAGCACTTTCAAGAATACTTGATAAAACATATACATGTACAAATTATTTAACTACTGTTATGACAGAAGAAATGGGAAGAATAAATCAAAATATGAAACCAGTTTATATTGGAGTGGATTATGATGAATATGACCCCAATAATATAGACTTGAAAGATTATCCTCAAATAATAAAATATGAAAACAAATATAAGAATAAAAAAATAATTCTGTTTTTAGCAAGAATTTCAGAAGAAAAACGTCCATTACTAATAGTTCATATTTTAAAAAAGATTCTAGAAAAAAGAAAAGATGTTATTTTGTTTGTTGTTGGTGATGGGCCAGAACATGGAGAAATGAAGAAAAGAGCAGAAAAATTAGGTGTAAGTGATAATATTATCTTTTTTGGAATGCAAAAGGATTCAAAACCTTTTTATAAATTGGCAGATGTACAAATTATTGCATCATTAACAGAGGGTCTTACTCTAACAACTTATGAATCTTTAGCAATGGGAACTCCAGTAGTAACTGCAGATGTTGGCGGACAAAAAGAACTCGTAGATAGTACTTGTGGAAGAGTAGTAAAAAATATACAAACAGCTAAGGATAATTTTTATGATAGAGATTATCAAGAAGAAGAAATTGATAGATATGTTAATGCTTTATTAGATATTATAGAAAGCTCAAATTATGAAGAAATGACTAAAGTATGTAGACAAAAAGTGATAAATGGATTTTCGATTAAAGATATGGTAAGTATAATGGACAAAGAAATAACTACTTTAATAGAAAAAGGGACTACTGTGAAAAAAGAAATTGTAACAGAAAACAAAGAATTATATGCACAATTTTTAGTTATTTTTAATCAAGTAGATAAAAGAACATATGGTGTAGATGCAACTAATGCAAAATTTCAACACTTAAAAGATAAATTATGGACAAATCCATTATGGAGAGCATTTATCGGATTTTTACAAAAAACAGGGTTAATGAAATTGGCTAAGAAAAATGGAATTGATAAGAGGATAAAAGAAAAGCTTAAATAATTATTAAACTTGAATAGAAAAAAAGTGGGAGTTTTATTTATGAATAGTGTAAAAGAAATGTTAAAAGATAAAAAATTTTGGTTTTTTACCTTAATAACAGTATTATTCTTTGGAACACTTATAAAAATGGAATATGCAACAGATACATATGTAGTATTTGAAAACTCTTCAATAAGTATGGTTAAGCATTTTTTGTCATCAGGAAGATTTATAACAGCTATTGCATATATAATAACAAAGGTGCTACATTTAGGAAAAAATGCTACATATTTATTGTCATATTTTACAGCTATTATATGTACAAGCATTGCAGTTTATAAGTTAGAGAAAATTTTTAATAAAGATATAAAATTTGGTATTATATCTAGTATTACATCAATATTAATTATAATTAATCTATTTTCAATAGAACTATATCTGTTTATTGAAAAAGGAATATTAATGATGTCTGTTTTATTTAGTGTACTTGCATTTGAACATATGGTAAAGCATTTTGAGGGCAATAAGAAATCTATAATACCAGTTATAATTTATATGTTTTTAGCTAATTTTGCCTATCAAGGAACAGTAGGTTTATTTGTAGCAATTTCTTTACTATATATAGTAAAACATACAAAAGACTATAAGTCTTTTGTAATGAACACTATTAAAACTGCATTATGTTATGGTATTCCAGCACTTGTTAATTATATAATTGTAAGATTTGTATTTGAAAATGCTAGAATTAGTGGTTCAAACAATATTGTTTTATCCATAAAAAAAGTGATAATTAGCACACAAGACATGATTATTTCGACATATAATATTATTCCAAAATACTTATTTATAGTAGTATTTATAGCTTTATTATTTTTTATTGTTTATTCTATTATTAATGACAAATCAAGCAAAAAATATAAATTATGGTTATTATTTGGAATTATATTTGTAGTTATAGGAAATTTGGTTGTTACAGTATTTCCACAACTTTTGCAAGCAACAGAATCTATTTGGTTTGTACCTAGAAGCACATATACATTTGCTTCATTAATAGGGATTTTGGTAGTATATTTATTTATGAATACTACAATAAAAGCGAATTTTAAAAAAGTATTAGTAATTATGCTTATTGGATATATGATTATTCAATATATTGGATTTCAAAATATAATAAGAGATAGGTATATTACTAACTATATGGATAGTTATGAGATTATGCAAATTAGACAAAAAATAGATTTTTACGAAAAGGAAACAGGAAATACAATTACAAAAATATCTTTTTATTATGGAGATGAAAGAAAATACAGTTATCCTAATCTATATGTGGATCATGATACAAACATAAGAGCAGAATATCCAGATTGGTCAAGACTAAATTCAATCAATTACTTTTTAAGTAGAAACTTAGAAGAAGTAGAGAAATCTAACGAAATATATGAGAATTATTTTAAAGATAAAAAGTGGAATTTTTATAGTGATGAACAAATTATATTAGTTGAAGATACTATCCACTTATACATTTATTAGGGAGGAAGAGTAATGCTAAAAAATATAATAGAAAAACTAATTATTATAATAACAATTGTAACATTAAGTATTGTACTTCTTTCAAATATATTTTTTACATCAGAAATTGAAAATGATGTAACTGAAGTAGTAAATATTAATAAAACAACTGTAATTAGTTTTGGGATTGCTTGTATTATTATCTTGGTAATTGTTTTGGTATGTATGTATATAAAAAAAGATAAAATCTCCAAAAAACTAAAAATAGTTTTGCTATCTGCAATAATTATAGCATATGCTATAATAAATGTGTTATGGATTAATATAACTAAAGGAGAACCAGTTGCAGACCAAAAAGAAATAAACCAAATTGCAACTAAACTTGCAAATGGAGAAATTGAACAATTAAAAGAAAATCATTATTTAGAACTAAATCCACAACAAATAGGAACATCATTTGTTGTGGCTACAATTTATAGAGTGTGCCATTCTACAAATTATCATATAATTCAATATTTTAATGTAGTATGTAATATTGTTTCAATAGTTATGATGTATATTATAATGAAACAATTTATGAAAGAATATAAATTTGATAAATATATGTATTATATAATTAGTTTTACATTTATTCCTCTTATTTTATTAAGTTCGTTTGTATATGGAGATTATATTGGACTAATGTTTTCTATCCTTGGAGTATATACAATAATGAAATATACAAGTACGCGAAAAATACAATACATTGCAATTTCAGCTATATTACTTGCTATTAGTTATATAGCTAAATCGAATTACTTAATTGTATTATTAGCTGTTATAATTTATCTAGTATTAGATTTTCTATTAGAGCATAATTGGAAGAAAATATTAATGATAGTTTTGTTTATTTTAATTTCAATATTGCCTAATACTGTTTTAAAAAATGTAATGGCAAATAAACTTAGCCTAGATAAAACTAAGTCAATTCCAAGTATAGCTTATATAAATATGGGAATGAATGAAAGTGATAGACAAGCTGGCTGGTATAATTCATCAATGGATTATGCTTGGGGAAATGATACAGATAAAGCAGAATATTATTCAGCACAATTAAAAGAAAGAACAATAGAATTAATAAAACACCCAATATATACATTGAAATTTTATTCTAAAAAGATAATTTCAATGTGGACAGAAGTTACATTTGGAGGTATTTGGTATAATCTTCCATTTCAAGCTAATAACCATGAAGAATATTTACAAGCAGTTCAAGAAAATGGAATATTTTATAGTATTTGTATTGGCAAAACAAGCATTGTGATAGGAATTTATCAAAAAGCACTTGTTATTTTGATTTTTCTTGGTGCATTGTGGGCTGTATGGAAAAATAGAAAAAATCAAAGCATAAATTTTATCTTATTGATTACAATTATACTAGGTGGATTTTTCTTCCATGTATTATGGGAGGCAAAATCAAGATATATATTGCCTTATGTAATATATATGATACCAGTAGCAACAATTGGATGTGAAGATTTAATTACAAAGATACAGAATTATATTTATAAGAAAAGAGTTAAAGGAGAAAATTAATGCTTTATGATTGTATTATTATAGGAAAAGGACCAGCTCGGCATATCAGCAGGTTTATATATTAAAAGAGCAGGATTTAATGTGCTTATTATTGGTAAGGACGGAGGAGCTTTGGAAAAAACCAAAAGTATTGATAATTATTATGGATTTACCAATACTATATCTGGAAAAGAACTTTTATTAAATGGCATTAATCAAGCTAAAAGACTTGAAATTACTATAGAAACAGATGAAGTTGTTGGGTTAGAGTTTAGAGATAATAACTATATAGTTAAAACAAGAAACAATAAGTTTGAAGCAAAGTGTGTTATTATTGCAACAGGTACAAGTAGGAAAATACCAAATATAAAAGGCGTTAAAGAATTTGAAGGTAAAGGTGTAAGTTATTGTGCTGTTTGTGATGCTTTCTTTTATAGAAATAGAAATGTTAGTATATTAGGAAGTGGAGATTATGCATTAGAAGAAGCAAATACTTTACTTCCAGTAGTAAAATCTATATCTATATTAACTAATGGAGAAAAACTTGTAGAAAACAGAAGCATTAATTATGATAATTTTGCTATTGAAGAAGAAAAAGTAGAAGAAATCATTGGAGATAGCAAAGTAACAGGAATAAAGCTTAAAGGTGGAAAAATGATAGATACAGAAGGAGTATTTGTAGCATTAGGTATAGCATCAAGTACAGATTTAGCAAGAAAATTAGGTGTTATTATAAAAGATAACAATATCATTGTAGATGAAAATATGGCAACAAATGTGCCACGGTATATTTGCGTGTGGAGACTGTACAGGTGGACTTTTGCAAATTTCTAAAGCAGTATATGAAGGTACAAAAGCAGGGTTAGGTGCAATAAAACATTTGCGTTCTATTAAAGATAAACAATGATTATACATTGATTTACTGTGAAAGAGGGAAAATATGGAATACATTATGTCATTTTTAGAGGGAATTATTACATTTATTTCTCCTTGTTTATTACCAATGTTACCAATATATATATCGTATTTTGCAGGTGGAGAAATTGCTAATAATAAAAGGCAAACAATAAAAAATGCAACAGGATTTGTATTAGGCTTTACGATTGTTTTTGTTATGCTAGGAACATTTGCAAGTAGTATTGGTACAGTATTAAGACAATATAATCAAATTCTTCAAATCGTTTTTGGAATTATTATGATATTATTTGGATTAAATTTTATGGGGATTTTAAATATAAAAATACTAAATAATACAAAAAGTGGAGTGAAAGCGAAAACGAAAGATTTGAATTTTATAAGTTCTTTGACACTAGGTATTATTTTCTCTATAACGTGGACTCCTTGTATAGGAACATTTCTTGGTAGTGCTTTAATGTTAGCGGCTACTGCAAACCATGTGATAGAAGGAACTATTATGCTATTATGTTTTTCATTAGGACTTGCTATTCCATTCTTAATAAGTGCATTTTTAATCCATAAATTAAAAACGGCATTTGACTATATAAAGGCACATTATAAAATAATTAATAGAATATGTGGAATATTCTTGATAGGAATTGGAATATTAATGATAACTGGGTATATGAGGTATTTTTTATCTTTACTAAGTATGTAGGAGAATTAATATGGATAAGAAGTTAAAATATATAATAATTATTATAATTTTTATTTTAGTAATGATTGGCATAAGTAGAGTATATACTATATTAAACACTAAAATTCAAAACAAAGAACCACAAAAAGAAAGTATAAAAGAACAAGAAGCAATGTTAAATGGAGCAAAGGATTTCAGTGTATACAATGATAAAGGTGAAGAGGTAAAATTATCATCATTTAAAGGAAAACCAATAGTAATAAATTTCTGGACTACTTGGTGCGGATATTGTAAAATAGAAATGGAATATTTTCAAGAATTATATAATAAATATAAAGATGATGTTGTATTTTTAATGGTAAATTCAACAATAGAAGATGATAAAGCTGAAGTTAATAAATATATAACTGGGCAAGGATATACATTTCCTATATATTATGATATAAATGGAAATGCTATAACTACTTATAGAATAACAGGTTATCCAGTAACTATGTTTATAAATAAAGATTTTCAAATTAGTCGTATACACCAAGGTATGATTAATTTAGAAACTTTACAAAAAAATATAAATAATATAATGTGAAAGGAGAAGTGAAGATGTCAGTAATAAAAATTACAAGTAAAAATTTTGAAGAAGAGGTTTCAAAATCAAATGTACCAGTATTGTTAGATTTCTGGGCTAGTTGGTGTGGACCTTGTAAAATGGTATCACCAATCGTAGATGCAGTTGCAGAAGAGGTAGAAGGAAGAGTAAAAGTAGGAAAAATAAATGTAGATGAAGAACAAGAACTAGCTAGTGCTTTTAGCGTAATGAGTATACCAACTCTTGTGGTAATTAATAATGGTAAATTAGTAAATCAAGCAGTTGGTGTAAGAAGCAAGGAAGAAATATTAGATATGATAAAATAAGAAAATAGTAGCCTTTATAATAAAGAGGCTACTATTTTTGACTTTAAATAAAAAGTATGTACACATAATTTTTAGAAAAAAATGTAAATAAATTTATATGAAAATTCACTGCCAGACAATGTGAATAAATTGTGACTAAAAAGTGGCTTAAAATAGTTATTCACAGAGTTATCCACATTATCCACATCAACTATTTTTAGACAAAAAAATAATAATGTAAACAAATTTGTAAACATAACATGGAAGTTTTGACACATAACTGAACAATATTTGCAATAAAAATGAAACAAAACACAAAATATGTAACAATACTGCAAAATAGTAACGATATTGTGAAAAAAACTGGATTTTGAAAAACGAAAATACAAAATATAAATTAACAAAATACGCATTACTTTAATATTATATATAAAGTAATGTGTTACTGTGTTAAAGGAGGTTTTTTGCAAGGCCTTTGGAGCATTAATACTAAATAGAAAAATAATATACTTTGTTAAATTAATCAGTATTATAAAAGGAAGGGTAATTATGAGACTTAATACAGTTAAGAAAGGATTAAAAAATGTTTTAAAAATGAAGTTTTTTAGAGGTGATAATTTAATCACATATGTTGAGGCAAAAGAATTATTAAGAAATGTTTCTAATGGAATTTTACTTGATGTAAGAAGCATTCAAGAATATAATGAATATCATTTAAATGGAGCAATTTGTATACCATATTATGAATTAGAAAATAGGATTTCTAAAATAATTGAAAATAAAGAACAACTTATTATTGTATACTGTCAAAGTGGAGGAAGAAGCAAAAAAGCTATAATTAGTCTAAAGAAAATGGGATATACAAATCTATATCAGTTAGATGGAGGAATCGATAACATATGATTATCAAATAAAGACATAATATTTTTTGTAGCGTTAAATTGTAAGTAAAAATTTATAAAAAATTAAAAAAACTATTGTAAAACTAAATATTATTGATATAATAAGTGTGTTAAGTTATAAAAAGGAGATGTTAAGCTATGGTAAAAAAAGTAGCAATACTAGCAAATGGTGGAGATGTTTCAGGATTTAATGCTGTAATACGTGCAATAGTTAAAACAGCAGAACAAAATGGTATAGAATGTTATGGATTTATAGAGGGATATAAAGGTTTATTAAATAATGATTATGTACGATTAGACACATATAATACTGCATCAGGAATTCTTCATAAAGGTGGTTCTATTATAGGTTCATCAACTAATTCAAACGTGTTTAATTATAAAGTAGAAGAAAATGGACAAGTTGTATATAAAGATTTATCAGATAAATGTGTACAAAATGTAAAAGATGATGGATTCGATTGTGTATTTACACTTGGTGGTGATGGAACACAAAAATCAGCAAGAGATTTATCTTTAAAAGGAATAAATGTTATAGGAGTTCCAAAAACAATAGATAATGATGTCGCATGTACAGATATTACATTTGGATATAATACTGCGGTATCTGTTGCTGCAGAAGCAATAGATAGACTTCATACAACAGGAGAAACACATCATAGAATAATGGTTCTAGAAGTTATGGGAAGATATGCTGGTTGGATTGCTCTTGAATCTGCAATTGCAGGTGGTGGAGATGTTGCATTAATACCAGAAATACCATACGATATAAACAAAGCAGCTGACAAAATAAAAGATAGAGTAAAAAAGGGAAAAAGATTTAGTGTTGTTGTTGTTGCAGAAGGTGCAGCACCTAAAGATGGAGAAATATCTGTAGAAGGTGTTCGTGATAATGGTAAAGGTGTTGATAATACAAAACTTGGTGGAGCAGGAGTACGTGTTGCAAAAGAATTAGAATCTTTAACAGGATTAGAAGCTAGAAATACAACTTTAGGATATATGCAAAGAGGAGGAACACCAACAGCATTTGATAGGGTTTTATCTACAAAATATGGAGCAAAAGCAATGCGGGCTTGCAATAGAAGGAAAATTTGGGGTTCTTGCTGTATTAAAGAACGGAAAACTTGATTCAGTTCCATTAGAAGATGTTGTTGGAGATAATAAAGAAATAGGAGCAGTTTCTGGAAATACTAAAGAAAGTAATATAAGAAGAGTAACTATGGATCATGATTTAGTTAAAACTGCAAGAAGTATAGGAATTTGTTTGGGGGATTAATGCTAGTTTTTAGAACAAAGTTGAATAAAAAAACATTATAATATTTGGTTTATTATAAACATATAATAAAATATAAAAAATAAAAGGGGAATGAATTATGGAAGAAAACAAAAATCAAGAACAAACAGTAAACACAGAAGAATTAAAAAAGGAGACAGTGGATGCAGTTAATCAAGTAAAAGATACAATTAAAAACGTAGACATTAAAAATGATGCAAAAGAAGCAACTGGATTTGTTAAATCTATGTTTAAAGATCCATTTGGAACAATTAAAAGCATTGTAGAAGACAGCACAAATAAAACATTTAAAATTGCTATAATATTCATAGCAATTTGGGTGATAGCAGAATTTATAGACGTAATAATACCAGTTATAACAAGTAAATATTGGTCTGGAAATTTAGCAGTAGAAAGAATATTGAGAATTATAAAATATACAATAGCTCCAGTAATAAACATATTAGTATTATCAGGAATAGTATATTTTATGAATAAAGAAAATAAGAAATCTTTAATTACTACTATCACTTCAATAACAATTGCAAAAATACCAGTAGTACTTGTGTCAATTGTAACTTTAATCTCATTAATAAGTACTAATGCTTCACCTGTAATTAGTAGATTTTCAAGTTTTTGTTCAGTTGTAAGTATAATACTTGTATACTTTTCAGCTAAAGCATTATGCGGAGAAGAACAAAATTCTAAATTTGTTAAAAGATTTGTTATAATATACGCTATTTATTATGTAATATCATTAATATTCTATTATTTAGGAATATATATTTAGAGGGTACACAAAATTTACAAAAAAGAGTACAAAAACACTTTTGTTTTTGTACTCTTTTTGATATAATGTAAAAAAAGTTTAGGGAAAATTAGATAAAGGGTGAAGCAAATGAAAGATTTTAAACAAGGAATAGCGAGTATTATAAGCAAAGTAACTAGCATTAATGAACAGGAATTAGTAACTTATATAGAAATACCAAAAGATTCTAATATGGGAGATTATGCGTTTCCATGTTTTAGACTTGCAAAAGAATTGAAAAAGGCACCAAATATTATTGCCCAAGAAATAAAACAAAAAATAGATATTACGGGAACAGATATAGAAAAAGTAGAGATTGCAGGAGGATATTTAAACTTTACCATTTCAAAATTAGAAATAGCTAAAGTTGCTTTAGAAGAAATAGATAATAAGAAAGAAAACTATGGAAAATCAAATTTGGGTAATGATAAAACTGTAATTGTAGAATATTCATCACCTAATATTGCAAAACCTTTTCATATAGGGCATTTAAGAACAACTTTAATTGGTAGAGCTTTATATAATATGTATAAATATTTAGGATATAACACAATAGGAATAAA
Organism: uncultured Clostridium sp.; assembly: GCA_948471035.1. Classification (GTDB taxonomy): domain Bacteria; phylum Bacillota; class Clostridia; order TANB77; family CAG-508; genus RGIG8482. The sequence goes on along the minus strand of CAOKRC010000017.1, from coordinate 4,139 downwards.
CCATTTAGGTGATTATGGAACACAATTTGGTAAGATGATAGAGGGTTATAAAAGATGGGGCGAAGAATATAATATAGAAGAAAATCCTATAGAAGAATTAACTAAAATTTATGTAAGAATAAATACTCTTTGTAAAGAAGATGAAACTGTATTAGAAATTTGTAGAGATAACTTTAAGAAATTAGAACAAGGAGATAAATATTGTAAAGAGCTTTGGGAAAAATTTAGAGAAGTTAGTTTAAAAGAATTTTATAGAATATATGACTTGCTAGATATAAAATTTGATTCTTTAAATGGAGAAGCATTTTATCAAGATAAAACAGATGAAGTTATAGATATATTAGAAAAAACAGGTAAATTAGTAGAATCAGAAGGAGCAAGAATAATAGATTTAGAAGAACAAAAAATGCCACCTTGTATTGTATGTAAATCAAATGGTTCTACAATATATGCTACACGTGACCTTGCTGCAATACTATATAGAGCAAGAACTTATAATTTCGATAAATGTTTATATGTAGTTGCTTATGAACAAAACTTACATTTTAAACAAGTATTTGAAGTTGCTAAACTTTTAGGAATAAGCGAAAAATGCCAAAATGGATTGGAACATGTTTCATATGGAATGGTACACTTAAAAGATGGAAAAATGTCTACAAGAGAAGGAAATGTAATAAAAGTAGAAGACTTATTAAAAGAATCAATTTCAAGAGTTAAAGATATAATAGAAGAGAAAAATCCAGATTTTACAGAAGAAGAAAAACAAGATATAGCAAAAAAAGTAGGAATTGGAGCAGTAATATTTAACGATTTATCTGGAGCGAGAATAAAAGATGAGATATTCGATTGGGATACGATGCTAAACTTTAGTGGAGAAACAGGACCTTACATACAATATACATATGTACGTACAAATAGCATATTAAATAAAGTACAAGAAATACCTGAAATAGGAAAAGTGGATTTTAATAAGTTGTTAGGAAAAGAAGAAATTGCTATATTAAAGCTAATTTATTCATTCACAAATATAATAGAACAGGCAACAAACAAAAATGAACCATCAGTTATTGCTAGATACTTAATAGATTTATCAAAGGCATTTAGTAGTTTCTATAATGAAAATAAAATAATAGTAGAAGACAAGTCTATACAAGATGCACGAATATATTTAACATATGCTACAAATCTGGTACTAAAAAATGGAGCTAAAATATTAGGAATAAATATGCCTGAGAAGATGTAAAAAATAGGAGATAGAGTGAATTATGGAAAAGAGTCAAGTAAAAGAGAAAAAAAGTATGAAAACATTTGGTAAAGTATTATTAGTAATACTTTTGATATTAATAATTATAGTAGGAATATGTGTAGGAATTGGCGTTTGGTATGTAAATGATAAGTTAGGTAAGGTGAATTATGTAGAAATAGCATCTAGTGATATAGAAGTAACAGAAGGTGTAGAAGAAAAAATGAATGGTTATAGAACCATAGCGATATTTGGAGTGGATAGTAGAAGTAATGAATTAATAACGGGGACAAGAAGCGACTGTATAATACTTGCAACAATCGATGAAAAAACTAAAGAAGTAAAATTAACATCAGTATATAGAGATACATATTTAGAATTAACAGGAAGAAGTTTAGATAAAGTTACACATGCATATGCATATGGCCGGAGCAGCACTTGCAATGAGTACTCTAAATACAAATTTAGACTTAAACATAAAAGAATTTGTTACAGTTAATTTTGAATCAGTAGTAGATATAGTAAATGCAGTTGGTGGAGTAAGTGTAAATATAACAAGTGAAGAATTGAAATATATAAATGGATATATTGATGAAATAAATAATGTAACTGGAAATAAAGCAAGCCATGTTACAAAAACTGGAACACAAACTTTAAATGGAGTTCAAGCATTAGCATATGGTAGAATTCGTTATACAGCTGGAGGAGATTATAAACGTACAGAACGAATGAGAGATGTAATGATGGCAGTTGTAGATAAAGCTAAAAAAATGAGTGTAGGGCAATTGAATAAACTAGCAGACACATTACTTCCAAAAATATATACAAATATAAATTCAGGGGAAATAATTTCACTAATACCACAACTTGCAGGGTATAAAATAACTGATTCTACAGGTTGGCCATATAACACAAAAGGAGCAACAATAAATGGTGTATGGTATGGACCTCCAATTACACTAGAATCTAATGTAAAAGAATTACATGAAAAAGTATATGGTCAAACAGGTTATGAACCAAGTGCAAAAGTAAAAGAAATTAGTGAAAAAATTGTGAAAAAGACAGGGTATAGTAAATAAGGAATGAAAAAGTTTAATATAGGGAAGTATATGGAAAATAGATATGAAAAAATATTAAAAGATTCGTATCAAAAACTAATCGATATGCAAAATTAGTAAAATAAAAAAATCACAAAATTTGTTTAGAGTTTTGTGATTTTTGCATATAATAAACTTGACAGAACAAAAAAAATAGATTAAAATGGAATTGCAGTCCAAATAAATCAAAAAAGGAGAAAACTATGAATGGTTACTATATAAAAAGATTATTAGAAGATGATATACAAGCAAATTCAAAGACATTTCCTGTGTTATTAATATGTGGACCACGCCAAGTAGGTAAAACAACTATCTTAGAAAAAATTATAAAAGAAAAAAAGCAAGATATAAAATATGTAACATTAGATGACCCAATACAAAGGGCTTTAGCAAAAACAGATCCAGCTACATTTATAGAAAAATATGGTACACCATTAATAATTGATGAAATACAATACGCAACTGAGCTGTTACCATATATAAAAATTAGTGTAGATAAAAAAAGAATGGAAGACAAAGCAAATTCATATGGAATGTACTATTTAACAGGTTCGCAAATGTTCGTTATGATGCAAAATGTAAGTGAATCTTTAGCAGGTAGAGTTGGAATTATAGATATGTATGGGTTATCAAATGCAGAGATTACAGGATATACCCAAAAAAGTTTTATACCAACATATGAAGAATGCAGAAAAAAGGAAAATAATACAAAATTAAATATAAATGAACTATTTGAAAGAATATTAAAAGGTTCATATCCAGAAATATATCAAAATAATGAAATATCTCCAGAAAAGTTTTATAATGCCTATCTTAGGACATATATAGAAAGAGATATAAGAGATATGATAAGTATAAAAGATGAAATTAAGTTTTTAACTTTTATGTCAGCAGTTGCTGCAAGAACTGGGCAAGAGCTAAATTATAATGATATAGCAAAAGATGTAGATATAGATATAAAAACAGCACAAAAATGGATATCAATATTAAGAACATCTGGATTAGTATATTTATTACAACCATATTATAATAATCTTATAAAGAAAATAATAAAAAGACCTAAATTATATTTTACAGACACAGGATTTGCATGCTATTTAGCAGGATATTCGGATGCGAAGACACTACAAATTAGTGCATATAATGGAGCTATATTTGAAAACTATGTGATAATGGAAATTGTAAAATCATATGTAAATGATAATAAAGATCCGCGATTATATTTAAACTACTATAGAGATACAACAGGAAAAGAAATTGATTTGCTTATTATTAAAGACGGAACAGTATATCCTATAGAAATAAAGAAAACAGGCAATCCTAATAAGGAAATGATTAAAAATTTCAAAGTACTTGAAAATATAGGTTTACAAATAGGAGGAGGCGGAATAGTTTGTACTATAGATAAAATAGTACCAATAGATTCTAAAAATACCTATATTCCTGTTCAGTGTATATAAACATAAAAATGAAAACACAAAATTTAGCTCGAATTTTGTGTTTTTTTGTATGTACGACAGGCATGTCGTTTAACTAATCGGTGAAAGTCCGTAGTGGAGGTATATATCGCCAACCACATAGAGAAGCACAAGCTATCCATCGTGAGGTGGAAGTAAAGGAAGTGTGTATCAAAATCTTGGCTCGATGAACAAAAACTTAATACCAAGGCTGTATAAGAGGGTAAGACTACATAACAAGCCAAAGCCCAAAAGATATACGTAACCTTATGCAGTAAATTAAGCGAGTATTAGTGGTAAAATATGAATGTACAAAAAGGGCAAAATAAAAATGTACAAAAA
>CAOKRC010000016.1 GCA_948471035.1 uncultured Clostridium sp. | reverse complement strand
CCACTACGGACTTTCACCGATTAGTTAAACGACATGCCTGTCGTACATAAAAAAATAACCTTACATTTCTGTAAGATTATTTTGTAAAATATACATATGAATCGTCTTCTAAAGCTAATCTTATTACAATATCACTACTATTTACTTTAGTATATTCTAACAATTCTAATCTTTGTATTTTGCCACTGTTGCTTGTTAATACTGCTGTTTCATCATTTTTGTCTGTTTTATATGTTCCTTGTAAATCATCTATATTATCTTGCGAATAAACTCCTATAAATGCTGTATATGTTCCATCATCATTTAGTATTAACTCTCCTTCATATGATATTCCAGAACCATATATATCTCTTAAGTTAATTTCTTTTCCATTTTGCTCTGCTTTATATGGTTTCCATTTTCCTATAAAGTAGTTTTCATTCACCTCATTATTTTTAGTATTAACATTATATTCCATATTATTACTTTCTACTGTCTTATTTCCTGAATTATTAGAGTTTAAAGAATTATAGTATTCTTCTGCTTGTTTTTCAAGTTTTGCCTCATCTACTACTTCTTTACTCTTTTCCATCTTATCTATAATATCCTTTGGAAATATTTCTTCAATTGATTTAGCATACCTATTACCATCTTCTGGTATTTGATAGTTAACTATTTCATTATTTTTTATTGTAAATTTATATGGCATTGAACTTCCACTACTTATTATTTCTTCTTGTTCATAGTAGCTTTTAATTAAAGCCCATACATACACATAAGTTTCCTCTCCATTTTGGCTAATTCCTAATTTTATCATATCAATAAAAGTTTTAAAATTATCTCCATTAGTAGCACTTTCTAACTTCTCATTATAATGATTTTGTTGTTCTAACTTAATAAGATATTGCTCTACTTTTTCATATAGACTTTCTTCATCTATGCTAGTTACTTGTTTTGCACTAGTTGGTTTTATTACAAATGGAATGATTGTGCATAATATCATAATTATTATGAATAATACAATTGATATCTTGTACTTTTTTAGTCTTGTAGATGATTTTATCATTTTTATTCTTCGTTCCATATTTTTACTATCATCCGTAACACATAACATTTTAGGTACAATTCTTTTAGTTTCATAAGTTTGTAATAAATTTATTAATGTAAAACCATATTGTTTCTTTTGCTCTTTATTCATTTTGCTTAATGCAATTTCATCTGTTGCAAGCTCCATTTCTTGTCTTATTTTTTTGAAAAATCCATAAACAAATGGATTAAACCAATGTAATGATGTTATTATTAATAATAAGTAATTCGTTATCATATCTTTTCTTTTATAATGTGATAATTCATGCATAAATACATTTTCTATAATTTCATTATCTTTTTTGCAAAACTCTTCTGTTAATAATATTTGTGGTCGTATTATTCCATAAATACAAGGAGACATATTAAAATGTTGTAATTTTATTTCTATCTCTTTATTAATTCCTAACCTAGTTTTGCATCTATCTAATATTGTTTTTATTTTGTTATCTTCTAATTTTCTTGATTTTGTAATCTTATAATTTAAGCTAATATTTCCTATTATAAATATAATAAAACTTATACTTGCTCCTACTAACCATGTTATTGGTAGCATCTCATAAATCGTAATTCCTTTAGCATCATCTTTAATATTAGTACTAGCTTGATTTTGTATTGTACTTAGTATATTATTTTCGTTAGCAGTTAGCAGCTTATTATCTTCATTTTTATTAATACTTGTAGTACTTAAATTTGGAACATTACTTAATTTATTTTCTACTCTATCTATTACAGAAGTTATTATAAAGTCATTATCTATATTAACTTGAATCTTAGTAATTGGCACCATAAGAAATATAATTGGAATTAGCATTATAAGATACTTCATTTTAGCAGACAATTTGTTATCAAAATATTTTGTTAAAATTATAATGAATACTCCTAATATGCTTCCTACAATTGACATATACAATATTTTATAAAAAATTGGTGATAGAAAATTACTAATATTTACTAACATTTCTATCATAACTAGTCCTCACTTTCTAATATATCAATCAGCTTTTGTAATTCTTCTTTTGATACTTTCTGGTTTTCTACAAAGTTTAATAATAAGTTCCCTGTTTTTCCATTATATAATTTTTTTAAAAAACTCTCATTTTGATTCTCTAAAAATTTATTTTTATCTACTTTTGGAATATACACTGTATCTTTCAATCCTATTTTTTTAGATTCTACAGAACCTTTTAGTATTAGTCTTCTAAGTAAAGTTTTTATTGTATTTTTATTACCATTTATCGTTTCAATAATAGTATTTAAGTCACATTTCTTATTTTCCCATAATATTTGCATAATTTCTAATTCTGCATCAGTTATATCATATTTATCTTGCATATATATTCCTCCACCCCCTAGATTACGCATGTAATCCGTATATAGATTATACTACTTTTACTAGTTTGTCAAGGTTATCTTTTATTTTTTTTAATCCATATCCCAATATACTTGGAGTTATTTCGAATATTGCTCTACAATATTTGAACAAAACAATATTAAACATATTATTTGTAATAACATTTCTTTAATATCACTCTATTAGAATTATCTAAAGTATATGCTCTATTTTTTAGCTTTCTTTTTGCTTCTATTTTTCTATTTAAAAAGAATACTTCATACCACTTTATAAAAGAGTATACAGCCCATACTTTTTTATAATTGTCTTTTTTATTTTTCTTATGCTCATCTAAAAGTTTTAGTACATATTTTTGATTAAAAAATTCTTTTACAAAATCCTGCATTATAGTTTGTTTTATTTCATTATAAACATCATCATCTCTCATCCACTCTCTAAGAGGTACTGGAAATCCCAATTTTTTCTTTTTATATGCTTCATTTGGAATACTTTTCTTTGCCGATTCTCTTAAAGCTATTTTTGTATTTGTTTTTGATATCTTATATTCTATAGGTAATGAACTTGCTATTTCAAACACCTCCTTATCCACAAAAGGAGTTCTCGACTCAATAGAGTTTGCCATTGTCATTTTATCTGCTTTTAGCAAAATATCTTTTGTAAGCCAATATTTAATATCTATTGCTTGCATTTTAATAATATTGTTTTTATCTTTAAATTTGTCAAATATTGATTTTGTTATATCTTTATTTCTTATATTATCATTAAAACTTATAACCTTTTTTCTTTCCTTTTCACTATATATTTTATTTACTCCAACATATTCCTCTTCTAGCTTCATTCCTCTACGTACAATAAGATTTCGCCCTCTAAACTCTGGAAGTTTTTCAAAGATACTCGCTAACATATGTCTAATTTTGAATGGGATTTTGTTATATAATTTCAAATCTATTTCTTCACGATATGTATTATAACCTCCAAAAAATTCATCTGCACCTTCACCAGACATAACAACTTTTACATCTTTTACCGCTTCTTTAGATACAAAGTAAAGAGAAATTGCTGATGCATCACAAGATGGCTCGTCCATATAATATAAAATTTTAGGTACAGTTTTCATATATTCTTCTTTTGTAATTTTGGTACTAATATTTTCAATACATAATTTTTTAGTTAAATTTTTTGCATATTCAATTTCACTATATTGGTTTAAATCATATCCTATTGTATATGTCTTATTAGGCCTTGCTAAACTCACAATATAGGAAGAATCAACCCCACTAGATAAAAAAGAACCAACTTCTACATCACTTATCATATGATGTTCCACAGAATCTTTTATAGTTTTTCCTATTTTATCTACCGTTTGTTTATAATCACTATTTTTCTCTTTAAAATCCAATTCATAATATTTTTTTAATGTTATTTTATTATCTTTAAAACTTAAACTTGTTCCTGGCTCTAGCGAATACACCCCTTTAAATAAAGTTTCATTAGTAGGTGTAAAACTAAAAGATAGGTATGGACCAATTAAATCTTTATTTAGTTTTTTTTCAAATTCAGGATGTTCTAAAAATGCTTTTATTTCACTTGCAAACATAAATGTTTTATCATTTTTATAATAATAAAATGGTTTTATTCCAAAATGGTCCCTTGAACAAAATAATTTTTTGTTCATTCTATCCCATATAACAAATGCAAACATGCCTCTTAATTTTTTTGGCAATTCCTCTTTCCACTCCTCATATCCATATAATAATACCTCTGTATCACTATTAGTTCTAAATTCATATCCCAATTTTTCTAACTCTTTTTTCAATTCACGATAATTGTAAATTTCTCCATTAAATACTACTACTAAATTATTATCTTTGCTAAACATTGGCTGTTTTCCATTATCTATATCAATAATAGATAATCTTCTATGTCCTAGTGCAATATTTTCGTCTATATAATACCCTTCTGCGTCTGGTCCACGGTGAATTATTTTATTTGTCATTCTTTTTATAATTGTTTGCTTATTCTCTTTTTCATCTATAAATCCTACTATTCCACACATATTATTCCACCTCAAACTACTTTCTTTTTTGGATTACAAGTGTAATCCATGTTATTAGATTACACTTGTAATCCAATTTTGTCAAGTACTTATTCTAATAATTTTTATTTTTTCACATATATCTTAGTACTTCAATAGTTTTAGGTTCTTTTACTGTTCATTTATTTTCATAATATTGTTTTATATTTTTTATTTAAATACTATACACATTTGTTACTAGTTAATAGTTTACATTAAATTTATTTATAAAAACTATTATCCTGTAACACATATTTTCATAAAAAATAATTTTCTCTTGCATAAACACATGTTTGTGTGGTATACTGTTTTAAGAATGTTTGTTTGGTTGTGTTGCTTTTTATGGGTAAGCTAGCTATAAAAGAAATGAACTTTTCTTTTATAGCTAGATCGAAGCGAGAAAGGAATGAAATTTTTTATGGATATAATTGATAAATTAAATATATTGGCTGATTCTGCAAAGTATGATGTTTCTTGTAGTTCTAGTGGTAGCAAACGTGTTAATAAAAATGGAATTGGCAATGGAAAAGTTTCTGGTATATGCCATAGCTGGGCAAGCGATGGAAGATGTATTTCATTACTTAAAATTCTAATGACAAATGCTTGTATTTATGATTGTAAATATTGTATAAACCGTTCTTCTAATAGTGTAAAGAGAGCAACATTTACTCCAAGAGAAGTTGCAGACCTTACAATCGAATTTTACAAAAGAAATTATATTGAAGGGCTTTTTTTAAGTTCTGCTGTTATAAAATCTCCAGATTATACAATGGAACAATTATATAAAGCCATCTATATTTTACGAAATGAATATAATTTCAATGGATATATTCATGCAAAAGCAATTCCTGGTGCTAGTCAAGAATTAATAGATAAATTAGGAAACTTAGTAGACCGTATGAGCATTAATATAGAGCTTCCATCCAGCGATAGTTTAAAACTCTTAGCTCCGCAAAAAGAAAAAGCTGGTATCTTTACCCCTATGCAACATATTTCTACTAATATTGCAATTTCTGGGGAGGAAAAATCAAATTATGCAAAACGTTTTGTTCCTGCACGGACAAACCACACAAGTTATGATTGGTGCTAGCCCTGAATCTGATTTAAAAATACTTCGCTTATCAGAAGGTCTTTATCAAAAGTATTCTTTAAAAAGAGTTTATTATTCTGCTTATGTTTCTATTAATAAAGATTCTAATCTACCAACTTTAGAAACACCTCCTCTACTTCGTGAAAATAGGCTTTATCAAGCAGACTGGTTACTTCGTTTTTATGGTTTTAAAGCAGAAGAACTATTAGATGAAACTCACCCTAATTTTAACAATTTATTAGATCCAAAATGTGAATGGGCATTAAGACATTTAGAAAATTTCCCTGTTGATGTAAATACAGCAGATTTTTATACACTTCTTCGTGTTCCTGGAATTGGTGTTACAAGTGCCAAACGTATTATTCGTGTAAGAAGAAATTTTAACTTGAATTTTGATAACTTAAAAGGACTTGGGGTTGTTCTTAAACGTGCTGTTTATTTTATTACTTGTAGTGGAAAATATTTTAATCACGCAAGTTTCTTGAATTCTGCTTTTATTGAAACTAATCTATTGTATCAAGAAAAAAGAAGTTTACCAGTTTTTCAAGAAGCAAAACAACTATCTTTATTTGATACTCTTAAACCTACAAAAGGAGATGTTGTAAAATGTATCAGTGGAAATTTATAGATATTGCTTATATATATGATGGTTCTTTTAATGGTTTACTTACTATTGTTTTTGATAGTTACATCTCTAAAACCATACCTAATAGAATTGTTACTTCTAATTTTGAATTAGACTTATTTTGTGAATATCATTTTATAAAAACTGATGATGAAAAAGCAAATAGAATTTATAAAGGAGTAATAAAAAACATATCCTATCATGCACTATATACTGCTTATCATATGTTTTTATCAAATGTTTCAAATAAAGAAATTGATATTGTACAATACCTACTTTTAGGTTTTCAAATTGGAAATAAGTTAGATCATTTATTAACAAATGAAACTGTTTTAAAACTAGAAAAAACAAGTAAACGTGTTTTTGGAGAATTCCATAGATTATGTGGTTTAGTTAGATTTATGAAATTATCTAATGGTATGTTTTATGCTAAAATTCATCCTGATAATAACATATTAGAATTATTAGGACAGCATTTTATTAAAAGACTTCCTAATGAGAACCTTATAATTCACGATAAGAATAGGAATATTGCATTTTTATATAATAAAAAGGATTATATCATTATAGAAGCAGACAATCTAAAAATTACATCTTTACCAGAAGAAGAATTATATTATCAAAATTTATGGAAAACCTTTTATAATTCTATTGGAATTAAAGAAAGAAAAAATTCTAAATTAAGAATGCAGTTTATGCCTAAAAAATATTGGCAGGATTTGGTTGAGGATTTATAGTATTAAAAAATAATTTTCTACTTTCTATATTTAATGCTTTTCCATATTATATACTTTATTATCAAATTTTCTTATGTAATCACAATATTTTGAATCAACTCTTACAATTTTAAGATTTCTAATCATATTTTTCACCTCCCCACTTATAATATAAAAGGATTGGAGTTATTAATTCCCCCAATCTTTCTTTTTTAAGTTCCAATTTATGGCTGGAAACACCACTTTTTTGTACTATCATATAGCAATATTATTATATGCAATTTATATAAATTTATTGCTATCCTTTACATTTTTAATATAACATATTTGTAATAATAATTAAGTATTTTATTGTAAAAAGTAAATACAAAGTTAATGTTTAGCTTAATATTATCGTAACCAGCGTGAGTGTAGTAATATATTTATTTTTAAAAGTGGAGTACGCGGAGTCTCCAGAGACTGTGACGAGTGTCGAAACTTTTCAAAATAAATATATTACTACATGGGAGCGGACCATCAAACAACATAAGCTGAACTGTAACAATACAAAACTAATACTACACATTAACATTAATTTTCTATTTAACAAAATAATTATAAATATTACCTAACTCTTTTTCATCCTTAAACTTATTTTCCATTGGGCACATTCCTGTCTTATCGTTGTTTATAATAAATTCTACCTTATTATTATATTCATATTCTATTCCATTTTCTTCTAAAACAGGTATTGCGAATTCACTTATTACATCTGCATATAGTTTACTTACTCCTGCAACTGCTAATATACTTCCTGCAACTTTTCCTATTACTTTATCAGCAATTATAGCACCATTTAATGCGTCTTTATCCTCTTTTAAGATAGATACAATATCCTCTACTCTTCTATGATAATATTTCCTTAAATCTCCATTTTTAAATAATACTACTAAACTTGCATTATCTTCATATAATTTTTCCTTCACAATTTCTAAATTAGTCATTTTTTAATTGTAACCTTTCATTCATTATTTTTGCAATTATAGGAACACATATTAGTTGTAATACAATTCCTGGTAATCCTGTTTTTATACTTTCAAAAACAGAAATTCCATAAGTAGGTAGACTAAGTACATTTATTGAAAACGCTAATATACCTGCATAAAGTACTCTTCCTAATATGATTGTTGCAATTAGTGATATATATGAATTGAATTTTTTGTTAAATATACTAAGCAAAACTGCATAAATTAGTAACTCTATTAACATATATGGTAATCTTGCAAGGCTTGGCATTCCTGTTAATAAGTAACTAAATATTACAGAACTTCCTGCAACAATAGCACTACTTGTAATTCCATATGTTAGTGCTGCAATTAGTACAGCTATATGCATTGGTAAAAATACCTGACCTGCTGTATTTCCTGCAAGTACATGGAATATTCTAGGAAGTGTAATTCCTATACCTGATAATAAAATTGTTCCTATAATATATTTTGCTTTTGTGCTTGATAATATTTGTAATAAACGATTATTTTTTTCTAATATTTTTTCTTTCATAAATCTAATCCTCCTTAAATTATTGTTAAGTTTGTTATACAGTCCGCTCTAAATGGTTTAATTATAATTCAATAAGTTCGTATTGTTTTGTACCAACGCCTAATTCTTCTGCTACATCTATTGTATGTGTTCCATGTCTTGATTCAACTCTTTCTAAGAAATGTGCTTTTCCTTTATCGTTTGAATTTTTAACTAAATCAATACACGCTTGGTCAATTGCAACAGGGTATAGACTTGCTAAAATTCCTATATCTTTTATACAAGGATCTTCTGCTACTGAACAACAATCACAATCGACACTCATATTACACATAATATTTATATACGCTATTTTATCTTTAAAATAATTTACAACAGAAGATGCACTATCTGCCATTGCTTCTAAAAATTCATCTTGTTTCGCAATATTATCCCATAATGTTTTTTGGTCTTTTGTTTTTCCTGCTGAATGTATCCAACATTTTCCTGCTGATGATGCAACACCAATTGATAATTGTTTTAATGCTCCACCATATCCTCCCATTGGATGACCTTTGAAGTGTGATAATACAAGCATTGAATCATAATTATCTATGTTTTTTCCAACATAATTTTTCTTAATTACTTTACCATTTGGAATTTCTATCACTTTATCTTCTCCCTCAGCATCCAAAATATCTACATCAAAATATTTACTCCATCCATGTCTTTCCATTAATTTTTGATGTTTATCAGTAGTATTTCTTTCTCCTTCATATGCTGTATTACATTCTACAATTGTTCCATTCACATATTCTACCATTTGTTTCATAAATTCTGGGTGAAGATAGTTTTGGTTTCCTTCTTCTCCCGAATGTACTTTAACAGCAACTTTTCCTGGTAATTCTTTATTTAATGCCTTATACATTTTAACTACATTTTCTGGAGTTATCTCCTTTGTAAAATAAACTTTTGCTTTTTCCATTTTATCATTCCTTTCTTTATTTTTAAGACTTATCGTCTTTATTAAACATTATAATATTAATATTTTTTCTAAGTTATATAAATATTATTCAATACTATTTTATGGATTTTCTAAAAAGTCTTTTCGTTTTCCTTCTGCTATTTCATCATATATTTTAATTTTATAATCTAATCTTTCAATTGTTTTTATAATATCTTCTCTCTTTTCTATTAGCTTTTCTCGTTGTTCTATCAATAAGTTTCTTCTTGCATCTAATGTTTTCTTTCCTTGCTTAAATAGGTCAACATATTCAATTAATACTTCTATTGGCATTCCTGCACTTCTCATACACTTTATAAATTCAATCCATCTACATGATTTTTCATCAAAATTTCTAATTCCACTTTCTGTTCTTGGAACAGTTGGGATTAATCCTATTCTTTCATAATATCTTATTGTATCACCGTGTTAAATCATATTTTTTACTCACTTCTGCTATTGTCACAACATCACCTCCTACCTATTATATATCACTTAGAGTTAACTCAAAGTCAATAGTTTTTATGAATTTTTTTTATAAAGTATTCATAATTTTTTTATTCTTAACTTTTATTATAGCAAAAATGACCCATATCTGGGTCATTTTAAGCATAATGATATTTCTTTTTGTTTAATTTCAAAAATACAAAACTAACTATTAATGCTAGTATTTCAGCAAAAACCACAGCAAGCCAAATTCCATCTAAACCTAATATTAATGGAAGTATTAGTATCATTGCTACTTGAAATAGCAAAGTTCTTAAAAAAGATATTACTCCTGAAACTACTCCATTATTTAATGCTGTAAAGAATGATGATGCAAATATATTAAATCCACTAATAATATATGATAATGAAAATAACCTAATTGCTCTTGTTGTCATTTCAAGTAACTCTACATCATAACTTACAAATATTGAAGCTAATAGTTTTGATAATATTTCTGCAAGTCCAGTCATAATAAAAGATGTTACTAATATTAATTTTAAACTTTTATTTAATAAACTTTTTAATTCGTCAGTATTTTCTGCTCCATAGTGATATCCTATAATTGGAGCTGTTCCTACACTGTATCCTAGATATGTTCCCACAAATATAAAACCTACATACATAATAATTCCATATGCTACAACACCATTTGAACCTATATATTTCATAAGTTGTATATTGTATAACATATTAACAAGTGACATAGATAAGTTTGTTAGCATTTCAGATGAGCCATTTATACAAGACTTAATAATTACTTTTCCATCAAATTTTGCTTTTACTAACCTTAAAGTTCCATCATTGTTATGTATAAAATATACTAGTGGAATAATACACCCTATTAATTGGCTTATTCCTGTAGCAAGTGCTGCACCAAATACCCCCATTTTAAATACATACATAAATAAGAAGTCTAAGAACATATTTGTTAATCCCATAATAATTGAAACAATTAATCCAAAAGTAGGTTTTCCTGCAACAATTATAAAACTTTGAAAACAATTTTGTAACACAAATGCTACTAGAAATAAAATTATAGTAGTTCCATAAGTTACACAATCTGGAATCATATTATCATCTGCTCCTAATAAGCGAGATGCTGGTTTTATTACAAATACTCCTATCAATGTTAATATAATTCCTATTATAATTAGCAAATATACTAACATCGAAAAATATTCATTTGCTTTTTTCTTATCTCCTTCTCCTATTGTTTTTGAAACTAATGCACTTCCTCCTGTTCCTATCATAAAGCCTATTGAGCCTAAAATCATTAATGCTGGCATAATTAAATTAACTGATGCAAATGCATCTGCACCTACACAATTTGATACAAATATTCCATCTACCACCCCATATATTGATGTAAATATCATCATTATAATTGTTGGTATTGTAAATTTTATTAATTTTCTATATGTAAAATGTTCCGATAATTCCATTGTAATGTTTGTTCCTTTCTAAAGTTTTTAAAATATACAACGTTTGCTATCTTAACACAAAATAGAACAATTATCAATATAATTGTTCTATTTTTATGTAGATTTATTACAGTTTAATAATCTTTACTCTAATAGCAATGAAAAGTATCTTTCCAAGATTACTTTTATTTCTATTATATTATTACTCTTTAGTATACCTTGAAGTTTTTCGAGCCATTAAAATTGCCTTTTATTTTAATTTGTAACATCTATTTTATAAAATTTGTAAAATTAATTTGTTCTTGAATTGGCAAATTAACTCCTGCTTTCTTTCCCGCTTCTATACATTTTAGAAAATATGCCATATTTCTTCCAAGTATTCTCATTATTTGCATACCTTCTTCATCTTTTCTAACCTCATCTGGTGTTTGGCCATGCACCATATTCCAATACCTTGATGAAATAATTGGCATTTGTGTAATTCCAAAATACTTATTTAATTGGTCATATGTTGCTGTTGTTCCCGCTCTTCTTGCAGATATAACAGTAGCTGCTGGTTTAAATAAAAATATATCTCCCTTACCTGCTTGAGAACTTGAATAAAATACCCTATCCATAAATCCTGTCATATTTCCTGAAGCTCCTGCATAATGCACTGGACTACCAAATATAAACGCATCTGCTTTTTCAGCCTTTTCTACAAACTCATTTACAACATCATTAAATACACACTTACCAAGTTCTTTACACTTTTTACAAGCAATACAACCACCTACAGTTTTATTTCCAATCCAAAAAATCTCTGTATCAATTCCTTCTTCATTTAATGTTTTTGAAACCTCTTGTAGTGCAGTATATGTACACCCCTCTTTATGTGGTCCCCCATTTACTAATAATACTTTCATATGCATCCTCCTTATATCATTCTATGTTACTTTCTATTTATTATTATATTTTTATTTATTTTTGTGTTATTTAATATCTAAATCAATATGTTCTTTTTTATAATAATATAAATTATATAATACTTTTCCAAGTGAATATGCAAGAGATAAACAAATTCCATAAATATAATTTTCAGCTTTACACATATATAGCAATAACATTGTAAATAACAATGGTCCAACAATATCTAAAATATATTCAAATAAATGATCTTTTATATGTTTTTTTAATCTGTACTTTCTTTTTTCATCTTCACTAAAACTATTATTCATATAAATATCTCCTTTTTAATTACACTTCATTATTCCATAAATTCTATATCTTCTTTTCTATATTCTTCTGGTTTTAGTCCAAATCTTTTTCTCATATAATCCAAAACTACTACCATACAAGCAAGTGAAAATAATCCTACAATTAAAAACGCATTTTCAACTTCAAATACTTCTAGAAGTAGACCTCCTAAAATTGAAAAAATACTTGCTGCCATTCCACCAATAAGTTCATATGCACATGTTATTTTGTTTCTCATTTCTTCATTTGTAAAGTTTCTTAAATACTTAGTTTCTAATATATACCATATCGACGTACTCATTCGTTGTACTGCATACATTATTAATACAATTGGTATTATTGTAATACCTTTATATAAACTTGAAATTATTCCAATTATTATACAAGCTCCTATGTACATTAAAGATAAGAATGATAAAGTCCTATTTTTAAATTTTTTCTCAATTGGTCTTTTTAATGATAGTGAAACTCCACTAATAAAAGTTAGAATTGCAAATATCATTGAGAATTGTTCTTCTGGTATTCCTATATTAACAAGTAAATCACTGTTATATGTTTCAATAATCTCTATTAAACTATAAAATACAATTTGAAATAATATAAATGCTTTCATTCTTTTCGATTTTATAATAAATTTAAATGAAACTTTCAAATCCTCTTTATAGTCCTTTAAAGCACCAAATATATTTATTTTTTCATTTTTATTTCTTTTTACTGGATATATATCTTTAAATCCAAATGATAGAATTGTTGAAATTATAATGAATCCTAAACATATTATTATTGGAAGATAATTATTAAACACAAATAAATATCCTGCTGTTAGTGATGCTATACCATCTAATATATAATACCAGCTACCACCTTTTGCATCTATCTTAGAATATAATCCTTCTCCGCCTTTTGTTGAAACAGAATCATACAGCAAATTTGCCTCTGCTATTGTTTTTATATCATATCCCAAAGCACATATTAAATCCGCTATTATAACACCAATTGCTCCAGGTATAAACACAAGAGTTAATATAAATATAATAAGCATTACATTCCCTAATATTATACTTTTTCTTTTCCCTAAAAAATCTGTAATAGTAACTGCTGGTATTTGCATTATGTTTTTAAATAATATATAAAATCCATTTATTATTAATATTTCTGATACTGTTACCTTTTTAGTAATAGTATAAAATAGAAATTCTATTGAATAAAAGAATAGTAAATCCCACGAAAACATTTTATATATTGGATAAAGTTTTGCATTATTTCTTCGTATTTTTCGTATTTCTTTTTCATCTTTCATTTGTTTCTACTCCTATTCGCCTTTTACTATTTTCAATTTATTTTTGCTCTCATTAAGTGATACCTATTTTTAAGCTCTACATTTGCTATATCTTAGGTAAACTTAAACATACTAAGAGCTTAGCAAAATATATTACTTAATTTATACAGATTAGTATTATATTCTGAATCTATAACTAATTTTTAATAATATCTTTTACTACTTCTCCTGCTATTATAAGTCCTGCTACAGTTGGAACAAACGATATACTTCCTGGCACCTGTTTTTTAGGCTTGCCGTTTTTTACTTCTTCATTACTAATTTCTGTTATGATAGATAAACATGGTTTTAAAGGTTCTTCTTTTGAATATAGAACTTTTAAGTTGTCTATCCCTCTTTTTCGTAATTCCTTTCTCATAACTTTTGCTAAAGGGCATATATCAGTTTTGTATATATCAGTAATTTCAAATTTAGTTGGGTCTAATTTATTTCCTGTTCCCATTGCTGATATGATTGGTATATTTAATTTTTTACAATTTACTACTAATTCAATCTTCGCAGTAACAGTATCTACACTATCAACTACATATGATACAGTTTCATCTAGCATTTTTTCTTTACACTCTGGCAAATAAAATTCTTTAAAAGTTTCTACTTTTGCATTTGGATTTATTTCTAAAATCCTTTTCTTCATTGCATCTACTTTATACTCACCTATTGTTTTATGGTTTGAATGTATTTGTCTATTTAAATTAGTTAAACTAATTTTATCGTGATCAACCAATATAAAATTGCCAACCCCTGCTCTTACCAAGCCTTCTACCACAAATGAGCCTACTCCACCTATTCCAAATACTGCAACTTTTGCATTATTCAATTTTTCTATTCCACTACTACCTATTAATAGTTCTGTTCGTGAAAATTGGTTTAACATTTCTTTCTCCTATCTCTTTAATCTTAGTGCATTTAATACTACTGTTATACTACTTATCGTCATTGCTAGTGCTGCAAGCATTGGGTTCATTGTTATACCAAATGGTTCTAACACTCCTGCTGCTATTGGTATCATACAAATATTATAGAAAAACGCCCAAAATAAGTTTTGTTTTATATTTCTTATAGTCTTTTTACTTAAAACAATTAAGTCATTTATTTTTTCTAAATTATCACTCATAAGAACCACATTTGCGCTATCCATTGCAATATCAGTTCCACTTGAAATTGAAACTCCAATATCAGCTGTTACTAAACTTACACTATCATTTATTCCATCGCCACACATCATAACAATTCCTTGTTCTTTTAACTTAGAAATTTCTTCTGCTTTTTGTTTTGGTAAAACATTAGATATAACTTTATCTATTCCTATTTTTGATGCTATATATTTTGCTGTTTTTTCATTGTCTCCTGTAAGCATTACTATTTCTATATTTTTTTCTTTTAACTCTTTTATTACAGTTTCTATATTATCCTTTAAAACATCTTTTACTCCAATTACGCAAAGTAGTTCTTTGTTTTTTGATACAAATAAAATGCTATTTCCTTCATTTGTTAAATTTATTTCATCTTCACTATTTTTAATTTCTATATTGTGTTCTTCCATTAACTTTCTATTTCCAATGAAATATTCGTCATTTTGAAACTGTGCTGAAACTCCATATCCTGGTATTGCTTTAAAGCCTTCTATTTCTTCTAAATCTATTCCTTTTTCTTCTGCTTCTGTTA
Organism: uncultured Clostridium sp.; assembly: GCA_948471035.1. Lineage (GTDB taxonomy): Bacteria > Bacillota > Clostridia > TANB77 > CAG-508 > RGIG8482. Next base: position 22,153 of record CAOKRC010000016.1, on the reverse strand, counting down.
CGATAGCTCTTGCAATTGGATGTTCTGATTTTTTCTCTATACTTGCTACAATTTTTATTATTTCTTTTTCTTCTAACTTACTATAGTTACATATTCCAGAAATCGTTAGTTTTCCTTTTGTTAAAGTTCCTGTTTTATCAAAACAAATTGTTTTTACTTTGTGCATATTTTCTAATGCTTCACTTGTTTTTACAAGTATACCATTTTTGCTTGCATTACCTGATGCTATTACAATAGCAAGTGGTGTTGCAAGCCCTAAACTACAAGGACAAGCTACTACTAGAATTGTTACAAATATGTTTATTGCAAATGCTATATCTTTTGCAATTATTAGCCATATGATAAGGCTTATAACACTTAGTACGATAATAGTAGGCACAAAATACCCACTAATTTTATCTGCAATTTTAGCAATTGGTGCTTTTGTATTTGTTGCTTCTACTACTAATCTAACTATTTCAGATACAGTTGATTCTTTTCCTATTTTTTCTGCTTCGTATTTTATTGTTCCTTCATAATTAATACTTCCTGCAATTACTTTTTGTCCTTTTTCTTTTTTTACAGGTACACTTTCCCCTGTTATAAATGCTTCATTTATATGTGTTATTCCTTCCACTACCATTCCATCTACTGCAATTTTTTCTCCTGGCTTTGCAAGTACAATATCACCTTTTTTTATTTCATCGATAGTTACTGTTATTTCTTTTCCATTTTTTATAACTGTAGCTTGATTTGGAGTTATTGTCATTAATTCTTGTAATGCTTCTTTTGTTTTATCTTTATTTTTATTTTCTATATATTTTCCTATTTTTATAAAGAAAATAACAATAGCAGCTGATTCATAATATAATTTATGAACATATGCTAAGTCTCCTTTAAATATCATAAATGTTCCAAATAAACTATATATATAGCTACTTAATACTCCAATTGCAACTAATGTATCCATATTAGGAGTTCTATGTATTAAATTTTTATATCCATTTTTTATTATATCTCTTCCTATGAATAAAACTATAGTTGTTAAGAAAAGAAGTACTAAAGCATAATTTAATGAATTATTCATCATACTTACATATGGTATTTCTGGTAACCCTACCATATGTGCCATTGATACATATAAAATTAATAAAGATATTACAGTAATTCCAAATAATTTATATTTTTCATTACTTTTCTTTTTTTCTTCTTTTTCAAAATTATCTATTCCTAAACTTTCAAAACCAGCTTTTTCAATAAATTTTTCTATGCTAAGAATATCTAATATTTTATCATCATACTCTATACTTGCATTATTCATTATTAAATTAACTGTTGCACTTTTTATTCCCTCTTGTTTATTTAAATACTTTTCTAAACCTGTAGAACACGCACTACAAGTCATTCCATCAATTTTTAATAATACTTTTTTCATTTACTCTATAACCTCAAATCCTGCATCTACAATGGCATCTTTCAATTTTTCTATATTTACATTTTCTTCTTTATATTCTACACTTGCACATTTTTCTTCAAAGATAACTTTTGCAGTTTCTACTCCTTCTACATTATTAAGTACTTTTTCTAATCTTTTAGCACATCCTTCACAGTGCATTCCTTCTATTTTTAAATCTATATTTTTCATAATATACCTCCTAAAATTTTTATACTAGTATTATATACTATTTTTAGTAATTTGAAAATATTTTTTATAAAAGAACAAGCTAGTGCATTAAAAGCACTAGCTACACTTTATGGGTAATTTAATTCCTTTTACCACTCTATAATCATATCATAATATATAGAGGCTTTTTTTGTAGGATTGCAAAAATCTTCAATTATTACCTGATTAATTTGTTCAATATTCAGTGTTTTTCTGTCATCACGCTTTTCTTCAATATTGATCCTAATTGGAGAGTTACATGCGTCTAATTGGTCATACTGTTCTTTAGAAATTTTGAATATTATCCCATATTTTACATCTCTAAATGTTACCCAATGTGAACCGTCATCTTTCTCTTCAAGGCAAAAACCAAACACTACTGTATCATCCCGTAATCCTCTTTCTAAAACAACTCTACCCATTTTTTTACCGTCCTTTCTAATTTTTAATAAAAAATTAATTAACAACTACAGTTACATAATAATTATACCACCATCAACAACATTATGTCAATAATATTGTTGATTTTAACATTTATAATTTTAAATATATATATAACTGGCAGAATTATTTTTTTCTTTTATATTTCTTATATAAAATTACTCCTATTATAATAACTACTATAACACTAATACCCATTCCCCCTATTATCATATATTTGCTAGTTTCTTCTGCCTGTACTACTGGTGGTTCTTCATTGTTTGCTGAAGTTTTTTCTATTTTATATGCTTCTTCTAATATTTGCTTTTGTTCTTCTTGTTCTTTATTATATTTTTCTTCATCAGTTGTATTTCTTTTATATACAGTTATTTTGTATTCTCTTTTGGTTATTCCATTGGGAGCTGTTACTGTAACAGTTATATTATTATTTCCTTCTTTTAAATTTTCATTTCCAGAAATAATTACTTTTCCTTGCTCATTTTCTGGAACTGCAAAAACATTTAAGTTTGTAGTATCATTTGATACTTCTACAGTATATTGTGTAATATCATTTGCAAAAGCTGGATTTAATAAATAGTTTTCTATTGCTAATATTTCAAGATTAGTATTGGCTGATGCTACATCATCTGTTTTAGTTACTTTTATTTCATACTCTTTTTCTACAGTTCTATCTTGGGAAATTATTTTAATTTTTATTGAATTTAAACCTTGTTTTAACCCGTGTATTTCCTGTTACTTCAATTTGTGCATTTGGATTTTCAGGTATTGCTAATACTTCAATATCATTAATATCACTTGATACAGTCAAATCATATTGATATATATCAGTTTCAAACTCTGGTATCATTCCCTCTATATCTACTCTAAACTGTTCTAAGTTTGCATTACTGACCTCTTGATTGTTTCCTTGTTCTTCTTTGGCTTGTATTTCTAAAGCTGTTTCTTCTCCTCCAATTTGTACTTGTAAAATTTCAAAATTAGTTTGTATTAACTGTGCTTTATCTGTATAAAATTCTCCACTTATAACAAAATTTGCTATTCCATTATTTTTCGCTTTGAAAACAATTTTACAAAGTTCTCCACTTTTTGCTCCTGTACCGCCTTGTTCATCGTACCATAAAATTTTAATATTATTGTTATCTACATTTATATTTTCAGGCCCTGATACAAATTCCAGTTTTGTATCATCAAAATATAAATTTGCTAGATATGAAGCAGTTTTTTGCTCAGTAATATTAATACTTATTTCAATTTCTTCTCCTTTTTCTATTATCTCTCTATTTGATGTTAAATTTACAGTAGCTGTTGTAGCTGCAGTACTTGTGCATGAAGCACTTATACTAATAAACAATATTATCAAAATTAGTATATTTACTGTTTTTCTCAATATTTCTTCATCTCCTTTTATTGTTCAATAATCTGTAAATTTAATATATGTCTTTGTATTAATAGTAAATCTACAGATGTTGGTTTTTTACCATCTTTTCTTACATTACCTGCTTTTAAATAAATTCCTTCTATTTTCTCTAAATCTAGAATGTGTCTTTGTAATACTAGCAAATCTACACTATTAATTTTTCCATCCCCATTTACATCTCCATAAATTAATATTAAATACTCTCTTAAAACATTACCATTTTCTTTGATTCGTACTTTACTTCCTGTACCAACAATATCTTCTTCTTTTAATACTTCATTTTTATTATTTACTATCTCTATTTCTAACTCTGTAGTAATTTTTCCTTTAATATCAGCTACTTTATTTTCAGTATAATCAATACCACTTATTTCTAAACTATTAATTTGTAATGAACTATCGAAATGAATTTCTGAATCATTCATCTCTCTTACAACCACTACTTTACATTCACTTTTTGCATTAGAATTTTCTTGTGAAATTGCAGAAATTATTGCATTTCCATTTGAATGTGCTGTAATTCTTCCGTTTTCATCTACTGTTGCTATTGTAGTATTACTACTTTCATACCTTATATTTTTATTGTTTGCATCTTCTGGTTCTATATAAGCATTAATCTTAAATGTATCATTAATTTGCATATAAATTTCTTTTTGGTCTATTAGCACTCCACGTACACTAGTATAAACGTTTACATCTATACTACTTTGCACATCATTTTCTTCTGCTTTTACATTTATAGTAGCATTACCAGAGCGAATAGCTGTAAAATATCCATTTTCATCAACTACTAAAACATTAGGATTACTAGAACTATATATAACTTTATTAGATTTTGCTTCTTCTGGATAAATAGTAACATTTAGTTTCTTTCTTTCACCCTTTTGTAATGTAGTATTTTCTAAATTCACTTCTATTTTTTCAATTTGTGCTTTAGGAATTTCTGTTACGTATGTGCTAAAAATATATCCTATTATTCCATTTTCAAGTCTTACCTTGTCCCATCTTTCTCCTGAATTAGTTCCTTTTAATATACGTGTCATTTTATCATCTTTGTTAATTGTAGTTAAAATTTCATATGATGTACTAGGGCCAGTTCTTACATTAACATTTGAACCATTACAATATAATTTAGCATTATCGCTTGTAAAATTATTTTGATTTATATTTGGATTATCTTTTGAAAGTTCTGGCATATTGTTATAAATTGGAATTATAAATGATATTGAACTATCTAATATTCCTGATTTTTGATATCCACTATAAATAGATTTTGACTCACTATATGGTGCCAAAACATTTGTCATATATTGATGTGTAAACAAATTACCGTTTCTATCATCATTTACATCAAATTTCTGTAAATAAATGGTGTTTTGTCCAACATTTATATAACTAGACCCAATAAAAATACCTCCACCTGTTATCGCCTTTTCCTTATTATTCCAAGGAATTAGGTATTTATCTTTTGTAGATTGGCTTGCTCCTTTTCCATCTTTTGCATATTGTAAACCATTTTTTATAGCCCCCATTGGTTCTGCTGAACTTGTTGCACCTATATTATAAAAGTTATATAGTCCTTTAAATCCCTCCACTGTACCACTTATAGAACTATGTGATAAAAAAGGTCCTACTTCTTGCTTAATACGTGATGCTAAATGATAAGGACTTACCTTAGATGTAATTCCTCCTTTTAGAATTAACTCTGCATATGTTTCATTCATATTAAATGTGTTTCCATTACTATCTAAATATGAAACTTTATTTTGATAAAATTCTGTACCATATAAAATTTTTTCTATACTATTTAAATTGTTAGTATTTTCATCATATGATAAAGTCTCGAATTGAAAAATACGAACTTCATTCAAGAAATTTCTAGGGTCCATACAATACTCTACTGCATTCCTAGAAGAATCTACCCATCCTTTATCAACTTCTATATTATATTGACCAGGAGTAGTATTTTTCCATGCATCACTATAATTCTTAGGTACTAAATTTTTTCCAAATTGATTTTCGCAATTTATAACATAATTCCAATCGAGGTTCGTATATAAAGCAGTAAATTTCCAGTTTGGATGTTTTTTTAAAAGTTCTCTTAAATATGGTTTATAACTCTCAGGAAAGCTATCTATTCCTTCTTTTTTAGTAGATGCTTGAACATTAGTTGAAAATATTAAACAAATACCAAAAATAATTATACTTAAAAATAATATAAATTTATCTTTTTTTAATAACATTTATTTTTTCCTTTCATTTGATATGTAACTTAATAAGTTTCAATCCTATATTAGAAACTAGTGCGAATGTAGTAATATATTTATTTTAAAAGTGTAGTACGCGGAATCTCCAGAGGCTGTGACGAGTGTCGAAACTTTTCAAAATAAATATATTACTACATGGGAGCGGTAGAAAAAAAATATTGTTTGAATTTTAACAATTTTATATAGATATAAATGTTAAATCTTTTCTCTAGCCTTGATAATAACTCTTTTTTTAGAATCGTTTGTACATGTTATTAATGTAACTTCTTTTTCATCTTTTGTAATTGGGTCTAAGCAATCAACATTATCTGGAAGTACTGTATCTATATTAAAAATCTCATATTCCACTTTCCCTATTTCCTTATCTGTAATAAAAAGTATATCTCCTAATTGTAGTTTTTTTATACCAGAAAACATACTTTTAGTATTATGTCCTGCAATACAGAAATTACCATTTTCATTTGGACTTACTCCCCAAAATTTAGTACAAGATACTTTTAATGCTTTTGTAGAATAATTACTTAATATGTTAGCTTCCAGTGAAATAGATGGTATTTCAAGCTTTGCACAAACTTTATATCCTTTATAGGTATCTAAAATTTCTTCTTTAGGATATATTTTTACTGCTTCATCTATAATTGGTACATAATTTAGATTATTATTATTTAGATTTAAGTTTAATTTTTCTGTTTTATAATCATCTTCATTAGTTTTATTATCTCCAATTTTTGCTATCAATATACAGATTAATGTACCAAAAATTGCACATAACAGAATGATGTTTATAATATATTTAATAACCTTTTTTCTTTTCATAATTTTTCTCCTATGTAAATAATTTTTTTAATAATAAAACCAATGTTATATAATTTATTTTATTCATTCTGGATTATAACCTTCCCACCGATTCTGTAACAGGCAAAGCCTTAACAGAATTCGGCGGTCCCCACATGGTTAAATCCTCCATTTCTAAAATAAATATATAACATTGGTTTTAGAAATTATAATATTTTCAATTATATATTTTTTGCCATTAACCTCAACCTAAAGATACCCTTTCTTATTATTTAGTCTTTTTCTTATTATAATAAACTGCAAAACCTGTTAAACCAATTAATACAACAGCCATTGGAATATATATATTGTCACCTGTTTTAGGTAATGTTGATGGCTTTTGTACATTGTTTGTAGTTTGCCCATTATTTGTTGTTTGGTCATTGTTTGTTTCTGGAGCTTTTGGTGGCTCTTCTGCTGGTGGTGTTATTTCTTGTTCATGCTCTTTAGCTGTAAAAGAAAATTGCTTTTCAGCTATAACTCCATCTCCATTATCTCTATCTATAAGTTTTAAAGTTATAGTATAATCTCCAGCATCTGTAAATAATGCTTTTACATTTAATGTTTGTAAAACGTCTTTTCCTCCAATTTTATAACCTTGAGGGTCTCCCCAACCACTTAATATAATGTCTTGTTCAGCTTGTTCTCCTGCGTTAACTCCTGTCAATTTAACACTTGCACCTTCTGGTGTTGTAGCAGTTGCTATAAGTCTGGCGTGTTCATAATAACGTCCCATAGTAGAAGAATAAGAAAGTTTCATATCTTTTTCTTCTCCAAATATAATATCACCTGTATATTCTAAGTTTAAAACATAAGGTTGATATTCTGGTTCTACTGTTATATTTTTTACTATTGGTGTAGTAATATCATCATAAGTAACTGATGCATCAGCATTTGCTAAACCTTCTCCTGTTACAGTAAGTTCTGTAGGATTAGATGTAGTAATCCCATCTTTTGCTTTAAATACTATACTCATATTTTGTCTTGGATTTGTTCCACCTGTTGTATCATAAAATGTTACTCTAACTTTATCTCCTGTATTATTAGATGTTCCTCCATCTACTGATACAAAATCAAAAATGTTATTATCATAAGCTATATCAAATGTATAAGCTCCTAAGGCTTCACCAAAGTTTATTGTTAAATTAACTTCTTCGCCTGGTCTTACTATTGTTTTATTTGACTCTACATTTAATGTATCAAGTGATGCTGCAAATGTTGTAGTTGTTAGGAAAAATGTAAAAATTAATGCAAAAATTGCAATAAAACTAATTATTTTTTTCATAAAAAATTTACCTCCTTTTTTGTTTTATATTGCTAGTATGCGAATTTTTTAAGGAAAAATAACTAGAAAAATTTGTCGATTTTTAATTTTTTTGAATTTGACTTAAAAAAAATTTTGAAAATAAAATTTAATAGGAGAAATATATCTTCTTTAGCCATATTCTTTTTTTGATATGCTATATAATTTTGTATTATTTCATCAAATCAAAAAGCCACGTAATCCTTGATTATTAAGGATACGTGGCTTTTATTAGTGGTGAACCGAACCGTTTAACAAACGTAAAGTTCGTTTTTGGAACGTTTTGGTGACCCCTACGGGAATCGAACCCATGATTCAGCCTTGAGAGGGCTGCGTCTTAACCGCTTGACCAAGGGGCCTTGTAATAACGTATTTTTACTTTTTATTCTTCACTTTGTAAGTAAGTACGTGCTATCTATTTATAACACATCTTTAGTAGTTTCGTCAATTACTTTTTGAGATTTATGCACTTTTTTAAAATTTCTTCCAATCTTTCTTCTTGTTTTGTTAAGTACAAATACCCAATTAGTCCCTCAAATGCAGTAGAATACATATATTCCCTTACATCTGCATTTTTTGGCAAGTGATGATTCTCAGTATTTCTTGCTCTTCTTACTACTTCTTTTTCCTCGTCTCGCAATTCCTCCATAAGATCTTCCAAAATTTTTGCTTGTGCTTTTGCTTTAACATAACTTATTGCTTCTATATGTAGTTTATGTGGATTTAATTTTGTTGTATTTACTAAATATGCTCTTATATAAAGTTCATATACAGCATCTCCTACATATGCCCATACAAGTGGAGATATTAAATTTATCTCTTTTTTATCCTTTTTTAATAAATTATCTATTATACTATTCAAATACTTCCTCCTATTTTACCTTTTCTAATGAAATTTTTCCTAGTTTTCCTGTTCTAAAATCATCTAATAATAAGTTTGCAACTTTTTCTTCATCTACATTTCCGCCTGAGACAATTGCTCCACGCCTCTTACCTATCAATCGAAAAATATCCATAATCTGTTCATTTGGATTTTGATGGTTTTCTACTATATTTTCAAATTCTTCATTTGATATTTTGTATCTTCTAGTTACATTTTCTTTATAATTTTCTAATAAAAACTTCAATAAATAAAATGCTATTTCTGTTTTTTCTAAAATATCGTCTTTTATTGTTCCTGTAAATGCTAGATTTAATGCTACTTTTTCATTTTCAAATTTTGGCCATAATACACCTGGAGTATCTAATAATTCTATATTATTAGATAAACGAATCCATTGCTTTTGTTTTGTAAAACCTGGCTTATTTCCAACTCCAGCTGAAGTTTTTTTAGATATTCTATTAATAAATGATGATTTTCCTACGTTTGGTATTCCTAAAATCATAACCCTAATAGACTTTCCTATTCTTCCTTTTGCCGCATTCTTTTGGTTCTCATCTTTCATTAGATTTTCTATTTGCCTTGTAACCTCATTTATACCAGCCCCAGAATTTGCATCTGTTAATATTGCTTTTATTCCATTTTTTTCAAAGTAACTCACCCATTTCTTGTTTTCTACTTCGTCTGCTAAATCACACTTATTTAGCGCTATAATTCTTTTTTTATCTTTAGCAATTTGTTGTAAGTCTGGATTTTGACTAGACATTGGTATTCTTGCATCTAGCAATTCTACTACTACATCAATTAGTTTTAAATCTTCTATTATCTGCTTTTTTGTTTTTGCCATATGCCCTGGATACCAGTTTATGTTAGTTTTTGTTGTATTTTCGTTATTCATCATTACCACCTATTAATTTAATATTGTTTTTATTAAAACACTCTCTAATGTTTCATTTTCATTTTGATGTTACTTATACCATCGTTTTTCCTTGTTATACAAATATATATTCTTAGTCCTTTACAGTTGCAATTTTTTCTAATTCTTCTTTTTTTATTTTTCCCTCTCTTATAATAAGAACTTTTTCGTCTTCTACTTGAACAATTGTAGACACAGCATCACTTTCTATATCTCCACAATCTAAAATATAGTCTACTTTACCTCCTAATTCATTAACAATATTTTTTATTTTTGTTCCTGTAAAACTACCAGAAAGATTAGCACTAGGAGCTACGATAGGAACACCTGATGTTTTAATAATCTTATGAACAAGACTTTCATTAATAAGTCTAACTCTAATATATTCATCACCTGCAGATACAACATTAGGTAAAACACCATCTTTTTTCTTGAATTTTATTGTTAAAGGTCCTGGCCAAAAAGTATCTATCAATTTTTGTTCTATATAACTTATATCTTTTACTATTTCTTTTAACATAGAAATATCTGAAATTAAAACAATCAAAGGTTTATACTTAGGTCTGCCTTTAACTTCATAAATTTTCTCACAAGCATCTTTATCATAAGCATTAGTTCCAATTCCATAAACAGTATCTGTAGGAAAAACAACAAGTTTTCCTTCCTTTAAAGCATTAGCTATTTCAAATATAGCTCCATCATCTATTTCTTCCTTTTTTATATATTTTGTCATTTTTTACTCCTGATTTTATTAATTTATTATTATTTTTTATTTTATACATAATGCACATATCTCAGTGTTATATCTTTACTTTTTAATATTTTTATGTTATAATATTTACATAATTTTGTATTTCCACTTTCTATAACAAGTTACTAAAAGGAGGCATTTGCATGAAGATTTTTAAAGTTATTTGGAAAGCATGGTTACAACATAGGGTATATAAATATACCCTAAAACACGAAGATTTTTCTTCTAAAGCAGAGCGTTTTCGTCATCTTGCTGAAGGTTATGAAAGCATAGCCAATGATTATGTTGAAAAAAACTATTGTTCTGATAATTACGAAAGATGCACTCATTCAGCCACAAAGTACTTTAACAAGGGCGATCACTATGAGCATCTTGCCAATATGTACTTAAACAAAAAACTTGATTTAGAAGAAAAACTTCAGTATTATCGCAAGGTCTAATAGACCTTGTTTTTTTTATTCATCATCCAGTTTTAATACGCTCAAGAATGCTTCTTGTGGTATATCTACATTTCCTATTTGACGCATTTTTTTCTTTCCTCTTTTTTGTTTTTCTAATAATTTTTTCTTTCTAGTTATATCTCCACCATAACATTTTGCAAGTACATCTTTTCTATATGCTGATATTGTTTCTCTTGCTATAATCTGTCCTCCTATTACCGCTTGCAAAGGTACCGCGAATAATTGTCTTGGTATTACTGTTTTTAGCTTTTCTACCATTTTCTTTCCTCTTTGATAGCTTGTATCTTTATGTACTATAAAACTTAAAGCATCAACACCTTCTCCGTTTACACGTATATCTAATTTTACAAGTTCTGCTCTTCTATATTCTTTAAATTCATAATCAAATGATGCATATCCTTTTGTTTTTGATTTTAAACTATCAAAAAAGTCATATATAATTTCATTTAATGGTAATTCATAAATAAGAGTTACTCTTGTCTCATCAAGATATTTCATATCTACATATACACCACGTCTATTTTGGCATATTTCCATTATATTTCCTACATATTCTTTTGGAGTTAATATTTCTGCTTTTACAATTGGTTCCTCCATATATGATATTTCTTGTGGTGATGGTAAGTCACTTGGATTATATAGCTCTTCAACTGTACCATCTGTTTTATGAACTTTATAAATAACCGATGGTGATGTGGTAATAAGACTTAAATCGAATTCTCTATCTAGTCTTTCTTCTATTATCTCTAAATGTAATAATCCTAAAAATCCACATCTAAATCCAAATCCTAAAGCTGTTGATGTTTCTGGTTCATATTGTAAAGCTGCATCGTTTAACTCTAATTTTTCCAATGCTTCTTTTAAATTTTCGTAATCACTTCCATCTACTGGATATAATCCACAATATACCATCGGATTTACCTTTTTATATCCTTTTAAAGGTTCATCTGCTGGGTCATTGTTTAATGTAATTGTATCTCCAACATGTACATCAGATAAATTCTTAATACTTGCTGCAACATATCCGTACTTCTCCTGCAAGAAGTTCATTTGTTTGTTTATAGGTTCCAGGCTCAAAAATTCCGTACTTCTGTTACAGTAAACACTTTATCCCTCGCCATTAATCTTATTTCGTCTCCAACTTTAACTGTACCATTTGCTACTCTTACATATGCAATTGCACCTTTATAATTATCATAAAAAGAATCAAAAATTAGGCATTTTAATTTTTCCTCTTCATCACCAGTAGGTGCTGGAATATCTGTTACAATTCTTTCTAAAACTTGATCTACATTTAAACCTGATTTTGCAGATATACACGGTGCATCCATTGCTGGAATTCCAATAATATCTTCAATTTCTTTTTTTACTTCATCAGGTCTTGCATTTGGTAAATCTACTTTATTTATTACTGGTAATATTTCTAAGTTATTATCTAATGCTAAATACACGTTTGCAAGAGTCTGTGCCTCTACACCCTGGCTTGCATCTACAACTAAAATTGCTCCATCGCAAGCAGCAAGACTTCTAGATACCTCGTAATTAAAATCTACGTGTCCTGGTGTGTCTATTAAATTAAATGTATATTCTTCACCATCTTTTGCAACATATTTCATTCTTACAGCTTGAGACTTTATAGTAATTCCTCTTTCACGTTCAAGGTCCATATTATCTAGAACTTGTTCTTCCATTTCACGTTTAGAAAGTACTCCTGTCATTTCAATTAATCTATCTGCAAGAGTTGATTTTCCATGATCTATATGTGCAATTATACAAAAGTTTCTAATATGACTTTGTCTATCTTTCAAAGTTACTTCTCCTCCATATTCAAATTGTAAATATATCTATAAATTTCTCCCCAATTATTCACTTCTTTTAAATATTCGTTTTCTTCTAGTTTTTCTCTGTTTACATCTCTAAAATATAATGTTTTGATTTTATTTTGTGATATCTCCTTACAAATACTTGCTTTATCATCAATCATTATGTCTACTTTCTCATTTTCACATACTTTTGCTTTATTTTCAACTGCCCAATAATATCTATCAAATTTCAATTTACATATATTAAGTTTTTCTTCTCCTGCTTCTTTCATCCCTTTAATAGTTAATCCTCTTGCTGTTATTATTATAAGTTCATGACCATCATTTTTTAGTAACTCTAATACTTCTTTCACACCTGGCATTAAATTTGATTCCTTTGTTACTTGTATGAAATATTTTATCCTAAAATTGTCTAATTCTTCATTTGTCCAATCATATCTTTCACAATCAAGAAATCCTTTTTTATTAATAACTCCTTTCTTATGAAGCTCTAGCAAATCATATAATTCGCTCTTTACTCTAAATAAATTTTCACTATTTAAAATAACACCATCAATATCTATACCTATTTTCATTATTATTCTCCTTTCAATTATTGCTATTGTAACATAAATCTATTGAAAGTACAATATGTTTTTATATGCAACATAAGTGGAAAATAATTATTGCACAATAAAACATAATGTGATAAAATAGTTATGGAACATTTGTATTTATTGTTTTTAAAGGAGAAACATAAATGGCACAAACATCTAAAACTCTATCACTCGCATTATCAGAACTTATAAATGGACTTGAACAAGCAGAACAAATCACTATATCTAATTTAGCAGAACAATTAGTCTATGATTTGGCTCGCATTTATGAACCATATCTTCCTTATAGGAAGAAGTTACAAGTGTCAGCAATTGAGCAAAAAAGTTCGAGACTGTATTCTGCAACTTGTCAGCTTGTTGACGATAATGCATAAAACAAGAAATGGTGGTCGTATTTTGACCTCCATTTCTTGTTTTTTCACTATATTTTCATATTGTATCTTTTATTAAACTTCCTTTATATAAAACACTTTATTAATTACTATTGAATTATTTTACATAAAGTTGTATAATGTTTATATAAGCCTATAAAGGCTTAACGCCTGCCACCTTTATATTTAGGAGATAATATTATGCAAAATATAGAAGAAAGAGAATATCAGGTAGAAAGTTATTTATCTGATATAGCATCAAACAAGTTGCTTAGTGCAACTATTCGAATATCCGAATATGAGCTTCAACAGCTTGCAACAGCTCATTCAAATTTACTATTTACTATTGAAAGAACCTATACTGATAATGGGCAAAAAATCCATATAACCAATGTTTCTAAAAAATAAATACTTAATCTTGTAACTGTTAAACCGTGGCAGGTTATAGTTTTAAAGAGGTAATGCTCTTCTTTTGAGCATTACCTTGTCTTTATATATTCTTCTACATTAATTTTTCTAATTCCTTTATTCTATCACGCAATTCAGCTGCTTGCTCGAATTCCATATTACTTGCATGTTTTAACATCTCATCTGTTAATTTATTAATAATATCGCCTATGTCCTCATCCTTTTTAATATCATACTCATTTCCTATGTCTTCTACAATACTTGCTTTAATTGTATCTCTTACAGATTTCTTAATTGTTTTTGGTACTATTCCATTTTTCCTATTATATTCACTTTGTATTTTTCTTCTTCTATTTGTTTCAGTTATAGCTTTTTCCATAGATTCAGTTAGTTCATCTGCATACATTATAACTTTTCCTTCTGTATTTCTTGCAGCACGTCCTATTGTTTGTATTAATGAACGCTCTGAACGTAAAAATCCTTCTTTATCTGCATCTAGTATCGCTACAAGGGATACCTCTGGAATGTCTAGTCCTTCTCTTAATAAGTTAATTCCAACTAGTACATCAAATTCACCGAAGTCTTAAATCTCTTATTATTTCCATTCTTTCAAGTGCTTTTATCTCTGAATGCATATATCTTACTTTTATATCTATTCCTGCAAGATACGAAGTTAAATCTTCTGCCATTTTCTTTGTTAAAGTAGTAACTAACACTCTTTCATTTTTCTCTACTCTTTCCCTAATTTGTGAAATCAAATCATCTATTTGATTCTCTACTGGTCTTACTTCAATATTAGGGTCTAATAATCCTGTTGGACGTATAATTTGTTCTACTACATTATCTTTAGAATGTTCATCCTCATAATCTGCTGGTGTTGCACTAACAAATATTACTTGATTAATTTTTTCTTCAAATTCATTAAATTTTAATGGTCTATTATCTAATGCTGAAGGAAGTCTAAAGCCATAATTTACTAAAGATTCTTTTCTTGCTCTATCTCCATTATACATTCCTCTTACTTGTGGAATTGTTGCATGTGATTCGTCTATTAGTAATAAAAAGTCCTCTGGAAAATAATCAAATAAAGTAAATGGTGCACTACCTGGCTGTCGTCCACTAATAAGTCTTGAATAGTTCTCTATTCCTTGGCAAAATCCAGTCTCTCTCATCATTTCAATATCGAAATTGGTTCTTTCTTCAATTCTTTGTGCTTCTATTAATTTATTTTGTGATTTAAAATATTCTACTCTTTCTTTAAGTTCAACTTCTATATCTTTAATTGCTCTTTCCATTTTATCTTTTGATGTAACATAGTGAGAGTTTGGAAATATCATAACATGATTTCTTATTCCAATTACTTTTCCAGTAACAGGATTTATCTCTGATATTTTTTCAACTTCATCTCCCCACATTTCTACACGTATTGCTTTTTCACTCTCGTCTGATGGATAAATTTCAATTATATCTCCTTTAGCTCTAAAGGTTCCCCTTTTAAAGTCTATTTCATTTCTAGAGTACTGCATATTTATTAGTTTTCTTAATATCTCATCTCGTGATTTTACCATACCTGGACGTAAAGATACTATCATATTTTCATAATCTATAGGATCCCCAAGTCCATATATACAAGAAACAGAAGATACTATTATAACATCTTTTGTTTCAAACAAGCTAGCTGTTGCAGAGTGTCTTAGCTTATCTATTTCATCATTAATAGAAGCATCTTTTTCGATATATGTATCAGATGATGCTATATATGCTTCGGGTTGATAATAGTCGTAATATGACACGAAGTATTCAACGTTATTCTCTGGAAAGAACTCTTTGAATTCGCTATATAGTTGTCCTGCTAGTGTTTTATTGTGTGCTAAAACGAGTGTTGGTTTTTGCACTTTTTGAATGATATTTGCCATTGTGAAAGTTTTTCCGTGAACCTGTAACCCCTAGAAGCGTCTGGAATTTTTTGCCCTCCATTATTCCTTTACTTAAATATTCTATTGCCTGTGGTTGGTCGCCTGTTGGCTTATATTCTGAGTGTAATTTAAACATTTTTTCCTCCTTTGTGACCTAAAAAATGATTACTATCAACCACGAAAATTCGTGTAATTGTCGAAAAATTCGTGTAATTTACATTTTTTAAATTCAAAATTATCTACATAAAATGCCTTTACACGAATTAGGTCACAAACTCTATTTTTTTAAACTAAATAACATTAAATAAACCTAAATAATATTAAATAATTTTGTATATTATTTATACCATTTTTTCCATAAAAATACAAGGTATTCACTATACCTTGTAAATGTAATTCTATTTTTTATGCTACCATTATATTATCAAAAACATCTTGCATAATAATATCTATTTCTATATCGGTGCAATCTGCTATATTTTCTTCTGTATTTTTCTTTGGCACAACACTTTCAATAAATGGCTCTAATTCTTCTAAGCAATCATATATAATTTCATTTTTATCTGTGTAATTTTCAAATGTAATAATTTCTGAAGAATGTCCTAGTAATATTGAAATAGCTTTCATACTAAAATCATTTTTTGCAAGTATTGTAGTATATGTTGTTCTTAATTTGTGCCAAGGTAAGTCTGGTAAATTGTTTTGTTTCTTTATATCTTCAAAATATCTAAAAACAAAACCTCTTGAACGTGGTTTCCCATAAGTAGAACAACATACATAATTCCAATCTCTAAAAGGATTATGCTTATCATTTATTCTTCTACGTCTGTTTTTTTCATATTTGCCTCTTTCCTCTAATATAGCATTAAAAACTAAATCTGGTATGTCTAAAACTCTTTCACTAGAAGGTGTCTTTAATTCTACCTCTTGAGTTGTTAAAGTTTTAGGTGGGCAATCTTCCTTAGTATCATTTGGTCTTCTGCCGTAATTGTCTTTCTAAATATAATTTTCTATGAACAAAATCTATATCTGAGTATTTTATTCCATTTATTTCACTTTTACGAAGTCCCATTAATGTTGCAAATAAAACGTGTAAATAAATTGGTGTGTTTATACTTTCTTTGATAATTGTTACCACTTGCTCAATGGTAAATGTTTTTCTTTCATCAATTAGTAACGTATGATAAGTATCTGTTTTTTCTGTTGTTGCTTCCTTTTCTATTTCTTCATCGGTTTTTGGAATTTTTACTCCTAATGCAACATTTGTTGGTATAAATTTATTTGTTTCGGCATCTTGTAAAGATGTTGACATTATAGTTTGAACAATACTACAAACATTAGGAGAATATTCATATACATCTTTATATAATTTTTCTATTATACCAGGTGTTAATTGAAGTAGTTTTAATTTTCCAATTCTAGGTATTATATGATTAAATATTCCATTTCTATATGCTAAAAAACTTCCATACGAATTTAATCTTTTAGGTGCATCATATTCATACCAATATTCCAGATACGTTTTTACAGTTACATTTGTATATACTACGTATGTTTTGTTTTCTAACTTTCCAATTACCTTACATCTTTCTTTTTCTGCTATATCTTTTTTATCAAATCCAGAATGTTGAACAGTTCGCTCTGTGTTATCATCTAGTGTTAGAAGTATTCTAAATCCATATTTATTTTTTATTTTAGTTACATTATATATTTTATAGTCAATGTATCGAATAGGTTTTAATTCTACTGCCATAATTAATGCACCTCCAATATTTCTGGTGTGAAAGTATTATTGATAAATGCTAAAATCTTTTCTCTTTCATCCATAATGTCACAATAAATTTCAAAAGTAGTATGAGGAGAATCGTGTCCCATTAGTGCTGCAATTTTAATTAAAGGTACATTTCTTTCTATTAGTATAGTAGCAAACATATGCCTTAAAGCGTGAACTGATATAGTAGGTATGGCATTTTTAGGGCATTGTCTTTTTAAATAGCTATTAAATGAGTTTGGTATTTGCGGTTTACCTGTATCTCTATTAAAACTCACATAATCAAGTTCTTCAAAATCGGCTTTAACTTTTTTATATACTTCGTACTCTGCCTCTCTATTTATTAATTCTTCTGCAATAATTTTTGGAACTCTTAAATTACGATAACTATTCTTCTTTGGTGGTTTTTCTGTAAGTACATATTTTTCTACTTTAACATTAACTGCATTAGGGTTAGCTGCTAAAATAGGATCAATAACAAGTTGTCTTCTTATTCGTATTATTCTTTTTTCTTTATCAAAATCTTGAAATTTCAAACCCATTATTTCGCCTTTTCTTAGACCACAAAATACACCCAATAAAATTTCCAAATACCAATTATCAAATTGAGCAAATAATAGCAATTTTTTTAATTGCTCTTTATTTAATATTTTAATTTTAGGTTTTTTCTTTTTGTATTGTTTTGTACCTTCAACAGGATTGTATGAAATAAATCCATCACTAAGTGCATCTTTCATCGCTAAGTTTAAAACTTCTCTACATTTATTTCCTGCTGATTCAGTTATCTTTGCTAATTCTTCTAATATAGAATCTAAAAATGTAGTATTTACTAACTTTAATTTAATGTCCCCTTTTGACTCCTCTTGTCTTAAAAATGGAACAATCATATTATAGATAACATAGGCAACTCCTAAAATATAATTGTTTTGAATGTTTTTTTCTTTGAATACATTTTCAAACCAATATACTAAATAGTTTGATAAATATACTTCCTTATCTATATTTAAATGATGTATGGTTAATTGTTGCATATATTCTTCATTGCATTTTTTATAACTTTCTTCTGCTTCTTCTTGTGTTTCAAATCCTCCTTTTTTACCATAACTTACTGTATAATCTTCTAATAATGTTTTAGTTCTGTGATACCAAGAGCCTCTTTCATAAAAAGCTACGCTTTTATTCTTGTTCGTACTCATCTTCTTCTCCTTTACTCTTCGCTATTTAACCAATCGTCAAAGGACTTTTTAGGAACTCTATAAAGTTTTCCTATCTTTATTACTTTAAAAAAGTGAGTGTTTGAATATACATCTTCTAAAAAGTCATATACTTTATTTTTTCCTATTTTAAGTATTTTTTGTATATCTTCAGCTTCATACACTTTTTTATTTTCTTCGTCCATTTACTCCCTCCTTTTTCAAAAGAAAAAGGAGTTACTTATGGTCTACTAATAGAATATAAGTAACTCGCTTTTCTCTCAATTGTGCGATTTATTTATTTTTTTCAAATCCGATAATTGACAATATCATTTATTATTTGGTAGTTTACTCAATATATTGTCTGCTTCTGTAAATATAGTTCTTGATGAATATAATCTCATTGTGAGTTTTAGTTCTTCTACAATATCTTTTTCAAAAATAACATTGTTAGATGCTAATAATCTATGAAAAACAACTACTGCAAAAGAAAGTATTTCTTCAATATTTAGGCTATAATAAAAAGGAAATTCTGCATATATAATTGAATCTACTTTTTCTAGTACATTTTCTTCTGTAAATTCTATAATATTTATAAGTTCCTTTACCCAATTACATAAATTTAATTCTTTACTACCTTTTAATTTTTTGTATGACATTACAAAATAGCATATAGCTTGTTTTGTACTATATTCTGTATTATTAAAAATTTTATTGTATTGCATTTTTACCTCCTACTAAAAGAAACAAGCTATAAAAACTTGTTTCCTAATATTTTCTATTTTTCTTTTATTCCTTGTGCAATTCTCATTGCCTCATCTACGTCTTTTATCATTTTATAGGGTAAGTTACCAATTTTCGTACCTAACCTACTTTTATCTATTGTTCTTATTTGTTCTGCAAGTATTGTAGAATCGTATTCTAATCCACAAAAGTTTTTTATATCAATATGTGTTGGTTGCGGACTTATAATATCTAACTTTTTAGTTATAGGAAGTACCATTACAGTTGGCGAATGTACATTTCCTGTATTATTTTGTACTATTAAAACTGGTCTATGTCCTTGTTGTTCACTTCCTATTGCCCCAGAAAGATTAGCATAATATATTTCTCCTCTAAATACTTGTCTTGTTTCTCTTTTTGTTTCCAATTTTATTACCTCCATTTTGGTAATTTTTTATATATTCTATTTGTTCTTTATCTTCAATATATTTCTCTTCTTGTGTTTTGTTCATATTTCCACCGAGAACTATCATATATGTAAGTATTGCTATTATTATTAAAATTACTATTATTATCATTGTTGTTACCTCCTTTAGCTTATTTTTTATAATTCATTAGACGGCAACAGCTAATCGCCCATATGTGGTTCTGCATCCACTATACCTGTTAAAACAGGTTTGCCCTCATTGTGTGGGACGGTTTCTTCACGCTCAAACTATGACTGGACAAAAGTATCATTATACCTATTACTTTCATCGCCGTATTGATAGCAACATCAATATTTATAACTTCGGTATTACTCGCTCTCTTAATATATAAGGTCTTGGCGTACCTGTTAAGTTGGCTTACCGTTTCCAGTAATAATAGGGGTAGTATCTAATGAATACTCTATTCAGTTGTCAATGTTCTTTATATTTTTTGAGTTTTTTACTTCTCAATAAGAACAGCAACTGAAAATTCCAAATCTTACGATTTATAAAAATTTTTTTAAATTTTTTTATAATTTGCTAGCTTATCTGCAAAATTTTCGTCTTTTATTAATACTATGGCATATTCTATTAGTTCACTTCTTAAATCTTCATCTATTCTCTTATTTTTTAAAGAATAACTATTTATTAATGGCATTATTTGTTTAATTACTAAAATTAAAGCATTTTCATCATATCTGGCTCTAATTAATAAGTCATAAAATTTTGTTTTATTTTCCATTCTTATTTTCCCCTTTCAAGTATTTTTTTAATTTTTCCATAGCTCTAAACTTTATTTGATATATTGCATTAGGTGTAAGTTTTAAATCTTTAGCAATAGTTTCAACGCTCTTTTCTTCGTAATAAAGTTCAGTAATAATTTTCCCTTGTTTTTCAGTAAGTATTTTTAAAATCTTTTGCTTATATTTTTCTTTGTCTTTAAACGCAAAAAAGGAATGCTCCATATCATCTTTGCTAGATAACACGTCCCATTCCTTTTGGTCTAATTGTAGTTCTTGCTTTCTTAAATATCTACAATGCTTTAAGTAATTTATTTTTCTATGTAATAATGATTTTTTCATATACTTTATAAATCTAGCAAAAACAATATCATCTTCAAATTCATTTGGCATAGCATCACCTCCTCTCTTTCGAGATTTGGAAATCCAAATGTGATTTTTTTCTTTTGTTTTTATGTAAATTTAAAAAAGTATAAAAAAATAGTCAAAATAATCATTGTTTGTTATTACATTGACTATTTAGACTATTAGAACATAATAAATTTATTGTTTCTTATCGTTATATTCCCCATTTCTTTTGTACTTTTATAACACATTATTGGAAATTCTTGTAAATATTATAGCATTTTTATAATGAATAATTTGTTACTTTTTGTCGAATATACCTATTTTTTTATAGAAAATGTAATAAAAGCGCTTTCTTGTTAATAACATTTGAACAGAATTATAATTTTATATTGCAAATAATTTACTAATCATATTGACAATTTTTATTGGATTAGATGCATAAAAGGCAATATATTATTGCCTTTTATGCATCACTTTTATTGTAGAATGTAGTTATAAAAATATAAGGAGTGTTTTTAATATGAATCGACGTAGAGGAATTAATAATAAATTAAATATAATATCTGAAAACTTTAAGAAATTCCGTGCTGAAAGTGGTCTTTCTCAAAAAGTTTTTTGTGAAAAATTAGAATTGATTGGTCTTAATCTATATAAAGCTGATATCTATGCTATTGAGCATAATAAACGTTGTGTAAAAGATTATGAATTATTAGCATTTTCAATAGTTTTTAATAGACCAATTACTGACTTTTTTAAAGATGTTAATGATTTTAGTTAATTATAGTTTTTAACTTTGTACTTAATTAAGTTCCGAAAAACTGCTAATATGTTATACCAACTGCTTAATTAAGTACATTTTTCTTTGATTTTGATACCATCTATTAG